>DCTJ01000073.1 GCA_002329545.1 Candidatus Omnitrophica bacterium UBA1443 | reverse complement strand
CAAGATGAAATCTCGGAACTCAACGATATTGGTTTGAGTTTTAGGGATGTTTAGTTGTTTCAAGATACAGGTCAAATTTCCATAACTATCTTGTAGCCCTCTGCTTTGAACAGGTGTTCTCTTCTCCGCCGATAGTCCCTTCCGAACCACAGACTTCCTTATGAATGAGGGGGGGGAGTTTCCTCGCCCCACTCATCCTTCGACTTCGCTCCCAACGGGTCTGAAGACGGGATGACGCCTTCGGAGAAAACACCCCCGAGGGGGGGGAATTAAATAATATTGACACACTATTAAGGTCGGACTATACTTGCGCCGTTAATAAAGTGGTAGAAAGTGGTAGAAAGTGGGAGACAGAGAGGCGAGATAGAAAATGTTCTACGGCGAATATGAGCATGTGATCGATAACAAAGGACGCGTGATGATTCCCGCGAAGTTCCGCGAGATTTTCAGGGAACGGTATGTGGAAAAATTCTTCCTGACGCGTGGTCTCGATCAATGTTTATTTGTTTTCACGGAAGAACAATGGAAGGCGGAAGAAAAGAAATTTCGCGAGATGCCTTACATCAAGGCCGAATCGAGAACGTTTAACCGTCTTCTTTTTTCAAGCGCTTGTGAAGTGGTGTGTGACAAACAGGGAAGAATTTTGATTCCGGATTATTTGAAAAACTACGCCGAGGTTCGTGTGGACGTCATCATTGTGGGCGTGTCCAACCGCATTGAAATCTGGGCGAAAGAAAAATGGACTCAATTTTTTGACGCGAACAAAAACCGTTACGAAGAGTTAGCTGAGAAGCTGATTTCCGAGTAAGAGGAAGGAGGTTTTTATGGCTTATCATTCAAAGACAAGGTTAAGCGTGGAGGTGTTGCGCTTTGACGGTGATCTCAGTGTTTTGAGCATGATTAAAATGAAAGGACGCATCAATCGTTTATTGAATCGGAACCAGCGAAGATTACTGCTGGACCTTAGCGAAACGCGGCGCGTGGAGCTCGCGGGGGTTGGAATTCTTGTGGACCGCCTGCGGAAGGTTCGTGAACAAAAAGGGGACGTCAAGCTTTGTAACTTACGACCTGAAGTGGAAAAGACGTTACGTCTGATCGGCGTCAACGATTTGATGGAATCTTATACCACTCAAGAAGAGGCGATACGGAGTTTTGATTCATAAACCGGTTCTTTTACAGGAAATTAAAGAGTTTTTGAATGTCCCGCCCGGCGCCGTGGTAGTCGATGGTACGTTGGGGAGCGGGGGGCACGCCCAGGCCTTTCTCGAGTGCCTAGGAGCGACAGGCCGGCTGATCGGGCTGGATCAGGATCCGGAAGCGATTACGCGATGTCGAAGGAAGTTTGACGGGGACGACCGGGTTATTTTGGTGCACCGGAATTTTCGGGAAATAAAAGAGGTCCTTAAGGATTTAAATCTGATGAAAGTTGACGCGGTGCTTCTTGACATTGGAATGTCATCGGATCAGTTGGCAAATGAAAAACGCGGTTTCAGTTTCCAAAGGGAAGGGGATCTGGACATGCGAATGAATACAGCCGAGGGTGAAAAAGCATCTTACTATCTCCAGACATTGCCTGAGAAAGAAATAGCCCGCGTTCTCTATGAGTTTGGCGAAGAACGGCAGTCGCGACGCATCGCCGCGGCCATTGTCCGTGAACGCCGTCTAGCCCCCATTCAGACGACCCAGCGACTTTGCGAAGTCGTAGAGAATTCTTTCCCTCAGGCTCGCCAGTTTGAAAAAGGGAAACGTCCCGTCTGGAACCGTCGTCATCCCGCGACCAAAGTATTCCAGGCGCTACGCATCCTTGTTAACGATGAGCTCGGTGCTTTGCGGGAAGGAATTGACGGGGCCATGAGTTGCTTGAAGCCGGGTGGCAAACTGGGCGTGATCAGTTTTCATTCCATTGAAGACCGGATCGTGAAGGAAAAATTCCGTGATTTTGTGCGGGAAGGATCCGGAAAGCTGGTGAATCGCAAGCCGTTAGTTGCAAAACGTTCAGAAGTTATTGATAACCCACGCTCACGTAGCGCGAAACTCAGAGTGATTGAGGTTGTGTCATGAAAGGTAGCGGAAAAATTTTGATAGGGATCGCGAGTGTGACCTGCTTGATGCTGATGTATGTGCATTTGCAGGTCGCTTCGGTGATTGTTTCGTTTGACCTTTATGAACGATCGAACGTCTTTGCGCAAAAACAGGAATTGTTGCGCCGACTTCAGTTTAATGTGGATCAGCTTAAGGCGCCGAGATTGCTTGAAGAAAAAGTAAAAAAATATCAACTCTCTCTCGCCTTGCCCAACAAGGTCGAATCCTGCGAAGTCCCGATGGTGCCGGAGCTCTTTGGGCCGTCCTCGCGAGAAACTCACACCATTTCGGCCACTCCGTCTGTCTTTTCGCGATTTTTTGGCCATCTCATCCAGACCGCGCAGGCCAAGACAGATTTTTCCTCCTGACCCATGCGGGCGCGGTTTTCGCAACAGAGGTTTTGGGTCCTCTACGGCGCTCTTTTTATTCTTTTCGGGCTCATCATCTACCAGGTTGTTCAGCTGACTTATTTTCATCAACCCTCGCTTCTTGAACTTGCGCACCGGCAGCACTATGTCACCGTAGACATCCCCCCGATGCGGGGTCCCATCACGGACCGAATTAACCGGGAGTTCGTCACTAACCTCAAAGTCCCATCCATTTATGCGATTCCGAGGATTTTGGATTTGGAAGGTCGTGAAAACTTGACCGAAAAACTGGCAACGATACTTAAACTTGACAAATCGTTCGTAAGGCAGCGGCTTGAGCGAGACAAGTCGTTTGTCTGGCTCAAACGCCGGGCCACCTTTGAAGAAGCGGAGCAAGTTCAGAAGCTGAACAGTCCAGCTATCGGAATGATCGAGGAGTATAAACGCTTTTTCCCTCAAGGGAGCACATTGGCTAATGTGCTCGGATTTTCGAATGTTGATAACGAAGGACTTGAGGGGATTGAACTTTCGATGGATCATTTTCTTCGGGGCAAGCCCGGGAAAAGAATTACCAAGCGTGACGCCAAAGGTCGGGAAATTAGGGCGTTCGAAATTACCATGCTACCCGTGGTTCATGGGAGCACGGTGGTGTTGACGATCGATCAGCATTTGCAGTATTTGACTGAAAAGGCCCTTGAGACCGCTTATACGAAGTGGAAAGCGAAAGCGGCCTGGGCGGTGGTCATGGATCCCAAAACGGGGGAACTGCTTGCTATCGCGAACCGCCCCACCTTTGACCCGAATGAATACGATCGTTCCAGCACAGACGTTAGAAGAAATCGGGCCATTACCGATATGTACGAACCGGGTTCGGTGTTCAAGATCGTAGCGGCCAGCGGTGCCTTGAACGAGGGGGTGGTAACGCCGGACAGCACTTTTTTTTGCGAAAACGGCAAATGGAATTACGGCGTCAAAACACTTCGTGATGTTCACGCCTATGGCACGTTGACGATGGAACAGGTGATTATCAAATCCAGTAATATCGGCACGGTTAAAATGGCGTTAAAAATGAAACGAGATCAACTTCAAGATTACATTCGCGGGTTCGGTTTTGGAGCTTTGACGGGGGTTGACATGAAGGGGGAAGCGCCGGGCTATACACGACCGCCTTCCCAATGGTCGAAAACTTCGCCTTACAATATCCCGATGGGGCAGGAAGTTATGGTGACGTCTCTTCAGATGGCAACGGCTATGTCCGTGATTGCTAACGGAGGTTATCTAGTAAAACCGTATATTGTGTCTAAGGTCCAGGATCCGGCGGGGGTTATTTTGTTTGAAAATAAACCTACGGTTCGCCGGATTGTCATCAAACCCGAAACGGCGGCGACCATGCGGCGCATTTTGACCAAGGCTGTGGAAGAAGGGACTGGCTCTAAAGCCAAGATCCCCGGTATCGCCGTCGGAGGGAAAACAGGGACCGCGCAAAAAGTTCTCCCCAACGGCAAGGGGTACTCTCACAGCCATTTCATGTCTTCCTTCATTGGTTTTGCCCCCGGTGACAATCCAAAATATGTGATGAGCGTTGTGCTGGATGAGGCGCATCCAATGTATTATGGTGGAACGGTCGCGGCGCCTGTTTTTAAGGAGGTTATGGAATCCGCGTTTCTGACCGCCGGAATAAGGCCGTCAAAAATGACGGAGGCGCCTCTTCCCCCGCAGGATCACGATCTTTCCATGACGGATTGAAACTATTCCACCCGCCTTCCTTCCCGGACTTCATGCGAATCTGGTAGATTTCCTTACCGTTGCTGACATAGGTCGTATCAAGATGCATCTTTTCGGCATAATTCTTGGCTTGCGTAGCGCCTTCGCTGACCTCAGCCTCATCGCTTTTCGCTTCAGTGATAGCGAGCTTTTGTCCGCGATACACCAGAACATAATCAGCGATCAGCGGCTTGGCACGGCCGCCGGTTTGAATTTTTTTATATTCCCGCGTAACCTTGGAGCCATCGACAACGCCCCAGCTGCTGGCTTTTAACTTTGGATCAATTAATTCTGCCCTAGTTTTAGCTTCGTTCATTATTTGCTGCTTTTTTTCCAACCACCTTACACCCGTCCATCTGGACAAAATAGCATTCCAAAAGCTCTGGTTTTTTGTCCTTATTAATGTGTTCTATGTACTTTATCATGTTTTTTCTTGCTTTTTTGTAACGTTTTAAGCTCTCACTATTTTCATAAATTTTATCGCTATTGTTTTTCTCAAAAGCATAACCATACGGATCACCAAAATACACAGCAGTTATCTTGCCAATTTTAAACTTAGTCTTATCAGACACCTTCAAAAATCTATATTCGCATTCATGTTCCCACGGCTTCAATTTCGTCGTAAGAACAGTTTTAACTTTTTCGTCGTTGTTCCCGTTCAATTGTTTTAAATCGGGAATGTTTTCAACATACGTTACTTTCTTCATTTCAGACATTTCAACCTGAACTTTAAGCGCCACGCCTTTAAAACCATTGGCATAATACCCCCACATCAATGGATTAGAAAATGCGTTTTCTGAAGAAAACGAACAGATCTTATACCTTTGTTTCCCGCTATGAATTTCTTCGATTTCTTCAGGGCTGAACGTCTCAAATGCACCCTCCAGCTGATCATTAAATTCTGAAAACTTTGAGCACCAGAACTCACCAGTTTCCAATATAGCTTTAAGTTGATTATAATCTTCATCATTCGAAAGTGGACGAAATTTGTAAAGTGTCAGCTCCTGATTCTGATTGTGCACATCATTAACCTCGGCTTTACTCATGAGCACCTCCTACAAGTTCACCATTAAAGGTTTTATGAAGAACCGATTTCTTGAATTCTCTAAAATCAGCCAGTTCTTGTTGATATACAGTTTCCAGATGCTTGGTTTTGGCTGAAAGCACATCGAGGCTAGCAACAATCTTTCGCTAAATATCCAATCGGGAAAAGGATACCGATGGTGTTCAGCATGGTCTGATTTGGTTTTGGTTAATATGTGTCTAACATATTCACCTAAGTTAATCAAGCTCGAGGGGTGTATCTCACTTAAGGCAGTGAAAAAAAGGCCGAATTTGTAAACAAACCTGAAAGGGGGCATTGGCCCCACGATGACACAGAACGTTTTCTGCGGTTGCGGCAGACTTATCTGAACAATCAATGAGACAGCCTCCTGCAGGCCTCAAGAAATTAACTGCCTAAAGTGGGATGCGCCCGAGGACAGGAAACGATTGACTCCCGAAAAATGAAAACGATACAATTTTGGGACGTAGCCAGAATTAAAGTCAAGGTTTAGTCTTAAATCTTGAAACTGTGTCCAAAAAGATCTGACGACATACAGCCTGAAATTTCAACAGCTCAAACTGAAAGCAAATCGAAGAATAGATAATTATGCAAGATATTTCACTGGAACTGAAACGGACTCAAATCGAAATTTTAAAGGTAATCGACCGTATCTGCAGAGATCATGATATTAAATATTCACTTTTCTATGGGTCGTTACTGGGTGCCGTTCGCCATCAAGGCATCATTCCGTGGGATGATGATCTTGATATCTGCATGTCTCGTGAGGACTACAACCGATTCACCCGTATTTGGAGCAACGTGAACCCTCAGGGATACATTTTACAGAATAAAGAAAATAGCCGCGCTTTTAGTGAAGCTTTTACAAAAATCCGCAAGGACCACACCTGTTTTTTACAGAAAGGCGAGCGCGCCAACGCATACCATAATGGTATTTTTGTAGATATTTTCCCGATTGACAGATTGCCTAACGGGAAAATGAAGAGATTCGTATTTAAATTAAACTGTAAGTTGTATCAGCTGTTTACGCGCGAATTGGTTCCTTCGAAGATTAATACTATAGCAGGCGCCATTTTTTCTATTCTGCTGTTGTGCACGCCCCATTTTTGCAGAATGGGATTAAGAGAGAAATTACTCAAGAAAATCACCAAATACAATTCGAATACTGCTTTGGAAACCGTGAATATCACGACAAAGGCATTCCTGGAAACACCTTTTTCCAGCACAATGCTTAATAACTATACCGAACTAGATTTTTCTAATGAGAAATTCATGTGCTATGAAGAATGGGATGACTGTCTGACCAGAATATACGGGGACTATATGCAGCTTCCACCTGAAGAGGAGCGCGTTTGGAAGCATCACCCTATCATTATTGATTTTAGCCACAACTACGATGAATTGGAGAATGCAAAATAAACGAACCTATCCGCGCATCGCAATCATGGGCTTTATGAGCCGCGGTGGAGCGAAGACAGGGGAAAGGTTAACAAAACAGGAGATTTGGGAGACCAATATCTCCCTGCGGATGGCGAACAGTACCCAAATTAACTTATAAGACAAGGGGGGGGGATTATGGCGCTAATAAAATGTCCAGAATGCCAACTTGAAGTGTCAGACAAAGCTGCCGCATGCCCAAAATGTGGCTATCCAATAGCGGTGGATAAAAAAGTGCAAACAATTGAACAAACTGGGAAAAAATATAAAGGCATGACTTTGATAGGCTTTTTTGTGGCGGTTTTAGGCCTTTTTTCTTTAAATTTCAGCATCGACTTGGGACTTTCTCTTATACTAGTAGGTGTTGTTATGATGTTCGCAGGTAAAATAGGGGGATGGTGGCATCATAGCTGACCGGAAGCGAATCTGGGCATTAAACATCTACACCAGACAGCGTCTGGTGCGCGGTATTAAAAAAGCTCTTTTTGGACCGGTTTTTTGACCGTTTTGTTTTTCGCGAGATCAAGACCACTCACGCCGACGCCCAAGAGCCGGATAGCTTTTTGGCCAGCAAGGGTTTTGGTGAGAAGGAGTTCTTCCGAAACCCGGTAGATTTTTTGCCAGCTTTCCGGAAAATCCGTCAAGGTCCGGGACCGGGTCATTTGTTCGAAATCGTGGTATTTGACTTTCAGGACGATCGTCCGTCCCGATTTCCCTTTATAAACCAGTTCGGAGAACACTTGCCGTGAAAGTTTCCCCAGTTTTGCCTTGAGCCAATCCACCCGAAGGATGTCCTTTTCAAAGGTCTCTTCCTTACTCACCTGGGTCGGCTCCCAAAAAGGCACCACCTCCCGCTCCTCTGTCCCGTTGGCCATTTGAGAAAGGTGGACTCCCCATTTTCCGAAATGATCTCGAAGGCTCTGGGGAGACATCTCCCGAAGATCCCCGCAGGTCCTCACCCCGATCCGGTGGAGCACTGCCTCGGTCTTGGGTCCCACTCCGGGAAGTTTTCGAACGGGAAGATTTTTTAGAAAAACGACTTCCTCGTGGGGAGGAATCACCGTTAAGCCGTCCGGCTTCCTGAAATCAGAAGCTATTTTCGCGAGGAACATGGCCGTGGCAATCCCCGCGGAGGCCGTGAGACGGGTCGCCGCGAAGATATGCTGTTTGATCAGTTTCGCGAGCCCGACGGGATCGTCGATCCGGAGCTTGTTTTCCATCACATCAAGATAAGCCTCATCCAGTGATACCTGCTCCACGAGCGGCGTGTAATTGCGGAGGATCGACATGACCGTTTTCGAGACCGCGGAATATTTTTCAAAGTCAGGAAGGATGAAGATGGCCTGGGGACAAAGGCGCCTGGCCCGTGAGGACGGCATGGCGGAATGGATTCCAAACCGCCGGGCTTCATAAGAGCAGGTGCTGACCACGCTCCGGCTTTGAGGATCCCCTCCGACAATGACGGGCTTTCCCCTGAGCTCGGGCCGGTCACGTTGTTCCACGGCCGCGAAAAACGCGTCCATATCGATATGAATGAATTTACGGGGCCAATTCATTTAAGCACACGCGCGCGGCGCAAGGTGTAGGCGCGCGAGACAAACGCGGATCCGATACGCCACGCTCAAATCTATGAAAGAGAAGAAACCACTGAACACAGATCCATCATTTCCGTCAAACCCGTCTGCCGATCCTTGATCTCAACCTTCCCCTGCGCGAGATTGCGTTCCCCGATCACGACCTGCCTAGGGATACCGATCAGGTCCGCGTCATTAAACTTGACGCCCGCGCGTTCGTCGCGGTCATCATAGAGGACCTCCACGCCGGCCGCGTTCAACTCATCGTAAAGTCGCTCGGCCGCGGTCGTGATTTTGTGATCCGCCTGATTAATCGTAATGATTTCAACCTGAAAAGGCGCGATCTCGGAGGGCCACTTGATTCCTTTTTCATCATGATGCTGTTCAATTGTCGCCGCGAGAATCCGGTTCACGCCGATTCCATAACAGCCCATGATCGCGGGTTTCCTCTCCCCTTTTTCGTCAAGAAAAGTCGCGCCGATCGATTCGGAATATCGTGTCCCCAGCTTGAAAATGTGACCTATCTCCATACTGGTCGTCAACGTCAACCGGCCTTTCCCGTCAGGCGCGAGATCCCCGTCTTTAACGAAACGGATGTCACCGGCCGCCACGGGCGTAAAATCACGCCCGTAAGCCACATGCCGGAGATGCTTGTCCTTTTCATTGGCGCCCGTGACGCCGTCCGTGACGGCCGTCACGTCCCAATCCGCGTACATCGGAATTTTAAGTCCGACGGGGCCCGCGAACCCGACCGGAGCGCCCGTCGCTTCGCGAATCTCGTGGGCCTCAGCCTGGCGAATCGTTTTTGCCCCAATCAGCTTCCGGAGTTTTCCTTCGTTGACCTCACTGTCCCCCGTCACGAGAGCGGCGACAGGGCGGTCATCCGCGATAAAAATTAACGCTTTGATTAACCGCGACGGAGCTATTTTAAATCGGTGAGAAATCTCGTCGATCGTCCTGAGGTTGGGAGTGTCAAAGGGTTCCGGTTTTTCCAGGGGAGGCTGGGAAACGGAAAGCTCGGGCCTGGCTCGCTCCGCGATGTCTTGGCTCGCGAGATAACCGCTTTCAGAACTCGCGACACGGTCTTCCCCGTAAGGGCAAATGACCATAAATTCCTGGCTCATTTTGCCCCCCATCATTCCGGTATCCGCGCTCACCACCTGAAACTTGAGTCCGCAACGATTAAAAATATTGTGGTAAGCCGCGCGCATTTTTTGATAATGTGAATCCAGTCCCGCCTCGTCGCGGTCAAAGCTGTAAGCGTCTTTCATGATAAACTCCTTCGTCCGGATCACTCCAAATCGCGGACGGGCCTCATCACGAAATTTAGTCTGGATCTGATAAAGGGTCAAAGGCAGGTCCCGGAAGGATTTTATGTTCGTTCCCACCAGATCGGTGATCACTTCTTCATGGGTGGGGCCCAACACAAACTCGTGGCCCGCCCGGTTCTTAAACGCGATCTTGTCTTCCCCCAGCGTTTCGTAGCGGCCCGACTTTTTCCAAATCTCGGCCGGATGAAGGGCGGGTAGCAGGACTTCGGACGCGCCCGCCTTGTTCATTTCTTCGCGAATAATCCCGATCACCTTGTGAAGAACTCTGAACCCGAGAGGCAAATAGCTGTAAACACCCGATGCGAGCTGGCGGATCAGCCCGGCCCGGAGCGCCAGCTGATGGCTGAGCGCCTCAGCGTCTTTGGGAACGTTTCTAAGACTGGGAATCAGTGTTTGTGTCCAACGCATGATAAAATCCTTTACGCGGGCCGCGGCGCCGCGCTGTTTTAACTGCCGCTAATATGCAGTAGATTTTTTAATTTGTCCAGAATCTGCAAGTTGACAATATCGTTATAAAACACAAGAACCATCAACCCCATAAGCGCGAAAAAGCCAGCGTTCGTGACTTTTTCCTGGATGGGCGCGGGAACCGGTTTACGGAACAGCGCCTCGATCAGCAAAAAAACCAGATGCCCTCCATCCAGCGCGGGGATCGGGAACAAGTTGATCACCGCGAGCGAAACGCTCAAGATCGCCGTGAGCAAAAGAAGTGACGCTACTCCCGCCTTCGCGGCCTGACCGCTGACCTGGATAATGCCAAGGGGTCCCATCAGATTTTTCGGGGAAAGCTGACGGGCGCAAATATAGTAAATCGCCTTATAGGTCAAGGTCGTGTGAAAAAGGACCGCCTCTCCTCCCCGGGCGATTGATTGAAAAAATCCGTACCGCTCCGACACAACCACCTCGGGATCCGGCGTAATCCCCACTCGTTTCAACGTCACCTTTTTCCCAAAAATATCCCTGGTTTCTTCAATTTTTGGACTCAGGGAAAAGGAAACTACCTTTCCCCCCCGCGACACTTCAATCGATAGCGATTCGCCGCGACTGCGGTCCAGCGTTTCGAGCACGTCCTTCCAGGTAAAAACGGGCGTCCCGTCCACCTTCAGGATTTTATCTTTGGTTTCAAGTCCGCTCGCCTCGGCGGGATATCCCTGGATAAAACCGCCGATTACCGTTCCGGGGAGCGGGCGTCCGATCATGTACACCACGGAAAAGATCACGAACGCCAGAAAAAAATTCATGATTACGCCAGCTATCACGATCATCATTCGCGACCCGACCGACGCGGCCAGAAAATCACCGGGTTTGGCCCCCTCGGCCCCCACCGATAGTGTATCTTCCCCCGCGGGCTTCACAAACCCCCCGAGCGGAAACGCCGAAACAACAAAATGCGTTTCCCGGGAACGCCAGCCGAAAAGCTCGGGACCAAATCCGATAGAAAACTTCTCGACCTTGACACCACGTAACCGGCACGCGATGAAGTGCCCCCATTCATGGACTATAATCAAAATGCCAAACACCACAATCGCCGGGAGGACGTTCACAAAAACCGATAAAAGATTTTGCATGATTATTTCACCTCATTCGACTCGCGTTCAATTAAGAGTGAGCGGGTCGGGGAAACTCTCCGGCCCCTCAACTAAATAAATTCCCGGGCGATCTGACGGGCCCAGAGATCTGATTCAAGAATGTCCTCAAGGCCGGGTTCGCGCACCAGCCGATGCCGCGTCATTGTTTTTTCGATCGTCTTCGGAATGTCCAAGAATCCGGCCTTTTGATCCAAAAAGGCCTGCACGGCAATCTCATTGGCCGCGTTCAGGACTGCCGGCATCGTCCCTCCGATCTTGCTTGCCTCATAACCAAGTTTGAGACACGGGAAACGACGGGTATCCGGTTTTTCAAAGTGAAGTCCCCGGAGCCGGGTGAGATCAAGGTTCGGGAGATGATTGTCGAGCCGCTCCGGATAACTCATGGCATACTGAATGGGAAGACGCATGTCGGCCACCCCGAGATGCGCCAGATGTGAACCATCGGCCAACTCCACCAGGGCATGAACGATCGCTTCGGGATGGATTAAAACTTCAATCTTTTTTGCTTCTACCCGAAAAAGGTTGGCGGCCTCAATCACCTCAAGCCCCTTGTTCATGAGCGTCGCTGAATCGATCGTGATTTTGGGGCCCATTTTCCATTTCGGGTGATTAAGCGCCTGGGCCCGCGTAACGTTCGCGAGAGAGCCCCGGAAATTCCGGAACGGGCCACCCGAAGAAGTCAGGATCAGTTTTTTGACGAAATCAGGATGCTGATTTTCGAGGCACTGCCACAACGCCGAATGCTCACTGTCGATCGGCAAAACCGCGACTCCCCGTTTCGCGGCCTCTTTAAGCAAAAGGCTTCCAGCCATCACCAGCGGCTCTTTATTGGCGACCGCGATGATTTTACCCGCGCGAACCGCGGAAAAAATCGGCTGAAGACCAACCGCGCCAACCATGGCGCAGATGACCTCCCGGACCGAAGGAATCGTGGAAACCTCCTCAAGGCCCGAATCCCCGCTCACGAGCTTCACGCCAAGTTTTTTAAATTTCGCGACCCATGTCTTGTCCCGGAACGACTTNNCGGGCAATACTTTTTTTGGCGGCCAGTGCCTCGACCCGAAACCGGTCAGGATGGATCCTGACAATCCTGAGAGTGTTCTCTCCCACCGACCCGGTGGAACCAAGGATGGTGAGACGCTTGACCCCGCTCATATCCGCTCAAGGCCGAGAACAAAAGTGAGGTAAAAATACACGAAAGGGACCGTAAAAAGAAGGCTGTCGACCACGTCCAGCATGCCGCCAAGACCCGGCATCTGTCCCGAATCTTTAACACCGGCGTCCCGCTTGATCAAGCTCTCGGCCAAATCCCCGAAAACGGCAAGCCCGCCCACCCCAATTCCGAGAAACACGAAGTGGTACCAGGACACATCGATAAAAAAAACCGCCCCAACGGAAAGCGCAAGCGTCGTCACCATTTGTCCGATCGCCCCTTCCACGGATTTGTTGGGACTGACCAGCGGAAGCAGTTTGTTTTTTCCGAATTTTCGGCCGATGAAATAAGCGCCGGCGTCTCCCCCCTTGACGATCAGGATCGTGTAAAAAACCCATTCGGCGCCGTTCGGAAGCAATCGCAGTTTAA
Source organism: Candidatus Omnitrophica bacterium UBA1443 (assembly GCA_002329545.1). Lineage (GTDB taxonomy): Bacteria > Omnitrophota > Omnitrophia > Omnitrophales > Aquincolibacteriaceae > UBA1443. The sequence goes on along the minus strand of DCTJ01000073.1, from coordinate 23,368 downwards.
TGAGGTAAGAAAAAAACCAGGCCACGTAAACAATCCCGAAAACACTGACCGCGACACTGGTGATGGTCCGGTCCGGGGACCGGCGGTTAAACAGGAAAATAAAAAGCGCGACGCAGGCGGCCAACACCAGCGGAAGTTGCAGGGACGCGTAAGCCGCGAACGGGAGCAAAGCTCCAAAGCAAAGACCAAAGCCCCGGTGAATAATTAGCCCCTTGTTTTCCGCGATCGAAAAAAACTCATTGAGGGCCACCATGATAAATCCCACGACCATCAGAAAAAAGAGCCAGTGAGGAGCGTAAAAAATCGTCGCCACGACCGCCGGCACCATAATTAAAGACATGAGGAGCCTTTTCCCAAGCGTGCCTATCGTCACTTTATTTAACATAGGTTCCCCAACTGATCTGTTTTTTTCCGAGCGGACATACCATCTTCAGGGCCTTGGCCCAATCCAGAGGCGCTCTCACGACGGAAGTCCTCGCGCGGGTTCGGTGGCGCCAAAACGGCGTTCCCGGCGACGGTATTCATCGATCGCTTTTTCAAATTCTTCGGAAGTGAACTCAGGCCAAAACTTCGGCGTCACGTAAAGTTCGGCGTACGAAATCTGCCAGAGCAAAAAGTTACTGATCCTCATCTCACCGCTCGTGCGGATCAAAAGCTCCGGGTCGGGAATTCCGGCCGTGTCAAGATTCGCGTTGACGAGCGATTCGTCGATCCCTGCGATGTCCAGGTCCTGTTTCTTCACGCGATCCGCAATTTTTTTGATGGCTCGCAAGATTTCGGCGCGCGAGGAATAACTGAGGGCCAGCGTCAGGGTCAGCCCCGTGTTTCGTTCGGAATTTTTCCGGGCATCCCGAAGTTTCTTTTGGATAGTCTCGGGAAGATCGCTCATCTCCCCGATCACGTTCAAAACGACATTGTCCTCAATGAGCGTGTTAATCTTCTCGTCCAGATACCTCGAAAGAAGGCCCATCAAAAAATTGACTTCTTCCTTGGGCCGCCGCCAATTCTCCTTGGAGAAGGTGTAGAGGGTCAGGTAGCGAATACCCTTTTGCGCCGCGACCTTAACGATTTCTTCGACGCGCCGCACGCCTTCCTCGTGGCCCTTGATTCGGGGAAAACCCTTACTTCTGGCCCAACGGCCGTTCCCATCCATGATCACGGCGACGTGCTTGGGAATTTCATTCAGCATAGGGCCCGCCTTTTTTAGAGAAAAATGGTCTGATGTCGCTGACTGCCGACCGAAACAATCTTGATGGGAGTGCCGGTCAGCTGTTCAATTCTTTTCAGGTATCGACGCGCGTTCAAGGGAAGATCGTTCCACTTTTTACATCCCGTAATGTCTTCATCCCATCCCGGAAGCGTCTCATAGACGGGTTTCGCCGAAGAAAATTCGTTGACGGCGTGCGGATAATCACGAGTCATTTTTCCGTTCACCTTGTAGGCAATCGCGATCTTGAGCTCTTTCATGCCCGAAAGGACGTCCAGTTTCATGATCGCCATTTCATCCAACCCGTTAATCCGCACCGCGTGTTCCGCGATCACGGCGTCAAACCACCCGCACCGTCTCGCGCGGCCGGTCGTGGATCCGAATTCTTCTCCTTTTTTTTGAACAATTTCCATCAAATCGGGAGGAAACTGCGTGGGAAACGGCCCTTCTCCCACGCGCGTCGTATAGGCCTTCACCACGCCGATGATCCGGTCAATGAACGTCGGGGCAATTCCGGATCCCGTGATCGCGCCTCCCACCGTGGCGTTTGACNNGATAAGTCCCGTGATCCACGTCAAGCAGGGTCCCCTGGGCCCCTTCAAAAAGGATTTTCTTACGGGCCCGAACCGCGTCGTAAAGATACCTGGGGGTATCGATGGCAAGTTTCAGCAACCGTCCCCGGATTTTTTGACAATAGGCGAAAGTCTTCGCGAAAGAAATGGGACGATGTCCGTAAACCTTGGTCAAAACCGNNATCCCGACGCGCGCCATTTTATCCGCGTAACAGGGCCCGATCCCCCGTTTGGTCGTGCCGATGGCTTTTCCTTTTTTAAGGCTCGCCTCCCTCAACTGATCCATCAGCCGATGATAAGGAAAAATCAGATGGGCCTGATCGGAAATAAAAAACCGGTTACGGATCCTGATACCGTTGCGATCCAGCATTTCAATTTCTTCAAAAAGCGATTCCGGATCAATCACGACTCCGTTCCCGATGACGCAAACCTTTTTGGGGTAAAGCACGCCGGAAGGAATAAGATGCAACACGAATTTCCGACCTTTCACCTTGATGGTGTGGCCGGCATTCGGGCCGCCCTGGTAACGAACCACCACGTCGCTTTTCGCGGCAAGAATGTCAATGACTTTCCCCTTACCTTCGTCGCCCCACTGAGCGCCGATTAAAATACAATTCAATTTGAGATTCTCCCTTTTAACAGTGGACAGAAAACGGGGACAGTCTCCGGATTCGCGGAGGGACTGTCCCCGGGTACTTTATTATAGTTTCACAACCCTTACGTCAATGACCGGCTTCGCCTTCTTGATTTGCGCCACAACTTTAGCGGGGACTTCGCTGTCAATATTGATCGCCGTCATCGCGAAAGCCTTTTTCCCTTTTCCCACGCGTCCGAGCGACATCTCGGCAATGTTGACCCCGTTTTTCCCGAGAATCGTTCCGATGCTTCCCACCACGCCCGGCAAATCCTCGTTTCGGATAAAAAGGACCCACCCTTCCGGCACCACGTCGATCAGGACGTCATTGATCTTGACGATGCGCGGTTCTTTGTTAAAGAGGGTTCCCATAATCCGGTATTTTTCCTTGCCCTGAAGCACCTCGACATCGATAAAGCTCGAGAAGTCGATCGTCGCGTCGCTCGTCCCTTCGGAAACGTTAATTCCCCGTTCTTTGGCGATATTCGGGGCGCTGACAAAATTCACGGTATCGCCACAAATCGGGGTCAAAATCCCTTTCAGAATGGCCACGGTCAGCGGGGCCGTTTTAAAACGGGTGGGATCGCCTCCGTAGCGAACCTCTACTTTTTTAATACTGCCGTCAAAAAGCTGGGGATAAAGCGACCCGATCTTTTCCGCGAGGACAAGCCACGGTTTCAGCCCCTTGAGCGTATCGGGATCCAGATTGGGCATATTCACCGCGTTTTTGATCGCCCGGTCATTCAGGGCGTCAATCACCTGGACAGCGACATCCAGCGCCACATTTTCCTGCGCTTCATTGGTGACGGCGCCCAGATGTGGGGTGCAGATAAACTGGGGAAGTTTCAGGAGCGGATGGTCCGCGGGAGGCGGTTCGCTCGAAAAGACGTCAAACGCTGCCCCTGCGATCTGCCCGCTCCGCAAAGCCTCGGCAAGCGCGGTTTCATCAACAATCCCTCCGCGCGCGCAATTGACGATCCTCATCCCCTTTTTGCAAAGTTTGAACGTCTCCCTATTGAGAAGGTTCCGGGTTTCGGCCGTCAGCGGCGTGTGAAATGTAAGAAAATCCGAGTTCCCGAGAAGGGTCGGGACATCCACGAACTCAACTGGCCATTCCTTAACGGATTCTTTGGAAATAAAGGGATCGAACACCATAATTTTCATGTTGAAGGCATTCGCGCGCTTCGCGACCTCTCGGCCGATTCGGCCAAATCCGACGATCCCGAGGGTCTTTCCGTTCAATTCACTGCCCTTGAACTTGTTCCGTTTCCATTCTCCCTTTTTCACGTGCGCGTCGGCTTGTGGGAGATTCCGCGCGACCGCCATCAGCATGGAAAAACTCAGTTCCGCCGTCGAGATGGTATTGCCTTCTGGGGTATTCATGACGATAATGCCGCGATGGGTCGCGGCTTCAAGATCCACGTTGTCCACGCCGACTCCGGCCCGGCCAATCACGCGCAATTTTTTTCCGGCCTCGATGATTTCTTTCGTCACCTTGGTCGCGCTACGAACAAGAATAGCGTCGTAATCCCCGATAATCGCCTTCAGTTCCTCGGGTTTCAGACCAACCTTTTCGTCGACCTTGAGATTTTTCTCCCGGCGAAGTACGTCCATCCCCCCCTGGCCAAGTGAATCGGAAACAAGCACTTTCATCATTGTCATCGTTAAACTCCTATGAAGGATTCAAAAAATTTCCCTGACAGAAAAACGCTTCCCGCCCATGCCCGCGTTATTGACAGGAACAGCAACAGGAACCCGAAGAAGACTTCATCTCTTTCAGGGTTTCCGCGAGCACTTTCAGCCCCGTCTCGAGATCCTCGCGCCCGATCGCGCCCATGTGGCAAATGCGGACGATCTTTCCCTTCATCTGCTCACCCTGTCCACCCGCCACGACAACGCCTTTTTCATCACGCATGATCTTGCAGAGCTTCTCGCCATCCACGCCATCCGGCAAACAAGCGGCCGTCACGGTCGAGGATGGAGCTTTCGAGAAAAGCTTAAGCCCCATTTTCTGGAGCGTTTCACGCGTGTATTGGGCGTTCTCGCTACACCGTTTAAATACCGCGTCGATCCCCTCCGTCTCGATCATCTCGAGAGATTTCTGGAGCCCGAGAACAAGGGTCAGCGCGGGCGTCCACGGCGTGTCATTATCCGCCATGGATTTTTCATAATGCTTGAGATCATAATAAAATTTCGGAAGCTTGGCCGTTGCCATCCGGGCCTTCGCCTTTGGGCTGACACTCAGAAACGCAAGCCCCGGGGGCAACATCAACGCTTTCTGGGACCCGCTCACCACCAAATCCACCTTCCACAGGTCGGTCTCAAGGCGGTCAGCGCCAAGTCCCGAAATGGCATCAACGATTAACAAGGCCTCGGTCCTGGAAACAATTTCCCCGATCGCCTTGATATCACTGAGCACCGCCGTCGAAGTTTCACAAAGCTGGACACAAACGGCCTTGATGTCTTTATCCTTCGCGAGCATTTCCTCAATCTGCCTAGGGGCCGGGGCTTCCCCGTAAGGAACCTTCAATCCGATCGGGCTGAGGCCGAACGCTTTCGCGATCGCGGTGAACCTTTCGGCGAACTTTCCATTTTCCACCACGAGAACCTTGTCTCCAGCCGAATGAAAATTGACCAGCGCGGCCTCCATGGCCAGGGTCCCGGAACCCGCGAATGTGTAAACGGGATTTTGCGTCAGGAATACCTTTTTCAGACGCTGGGAAACATCCCCGAAAATCTTGCGGTACCTGGGCGTGCGATGATGGAAAATGGGCTCCGCCATCAGTTGCCGTATGGATTCGGGGACCGGGGTGGGGCCCGGGGTCAAGAGGATAGCTGGCTGGATCATTATTTTATCTCCGTTTTTGAAGTAACTACCTGGTCAACAATTCCGTAGCTTCTGGCCTCTTCAGCTGACATGAAATAATCACGGTCGGTGTCTTTTTCGATCTGTTCCTTGGACTTGTCCGTGTGATGGGCCAAAAGCCGGTTCAGTTGTTCTTTGAGTTTTAAAATTTCAGTCGCCTGGATGTGAATGTCAGACGCCGTTCCCTGCGCGCCTCCCCAGGGTTGATGTATCATCACCCGGGCATTCGGCAGGACATAACGTTTCCCCTTCGTCCCGGCCGCGAGCAAAAAAGCCCCCATGCTGGCCGCCTGCCCGATGCAGTACGTGGCCACGTCACATTTGACAAACTGCATCGTATCGTAAATAGCCAATCCCGCGGTCACCGATCCACCGGGCGAGTTGATATACATGTTGATGTCTTTGGAAGGATCTTCCATATTCAGGAAAAGGATCTGCGCGATAATCATATTGGCAATCAGGTCATCAATCGGAGTCCCCACAAAAACAATCCGGTCCTTGAGAAGGCGGGAGTAGATATCGTAGGCCCGTTCGCCTCTCCCGGTCGTTTCAATCACCATCGGAACTAGATAACTCATTTTCAACCTCCGCTCTTGGCGATGAGCTCACAACGCCTGCCGCGACCCTCTCGCGCGGGCCAGACGCCACGTGCTAAACGTCAAGATTGTTTGGCATTAGCCTTGATAAATTCGATTACTTTTTCGTTTCGAACCTGGTCCCGCAGGGCTTCCAGGGCTTCTTTATGCTCCTGGTAATATTTCTCGATAACTTCCGCCGGCTGGCGATAGCGGGTTGAAAGATCCGTGTATTTTTTCTTTAGATCCGGTTCTTCAACCTTGATTTGCCGGGCCTCGGCAATTTCATCCAGCAAAAAAGCCAGGTGAATTTGCCGCTTGGCTTCATCTTCAAATTCCTTCCGGATCTTTTCCTTCTCCTGCTCAAAAAGCTCTTCCGTTCCACCCTGGGAAATAAAGCGCTGTTTCGATTGATCGATCAAGTGTTCGGTCCGCCGGGCCAACAATCCCTGGGGAATGTCCAGCTTGTTATGTTTCAGAAGCTCGTCAAAAAGGGCCTTCTCAAAGGCCGCGTCCGCTTCGTCTTCCTTGCGTTTGACAAGATCCTGCTTCATTTTTTCCCGAAGGTCCGCGAGATCCTTGTAGTCTCCGGCCTGTTTGGCCAGCTCTTCATCTACCGCGGGAAGTATTTTCTCTTTGACCTCTTTGACGGTCATTCTGAAAATCGCGGGCTTTCCGGCCATGTTCTTGTTCTGCATGCTTTCGGGCATCGTCAGATGAACATCTTTGGTATCCCCCGCTTTCACGCCAACAAGCTGGGCGGAAAATCCCTTAAGGTACTCATTTTCCTTGAGCTCGATCCAGTCGTCCTTGCGTTTTTCAAATTCCTTGTTTTCGATAACGCAAACATAATCGGCGATCACAAAATCACCCATGGCCGCCGGTCTTTCAACCGCCTTGTACTGGCAATGGATTTCCCGAAGGTTTTCTATCGATTTTTCCACTTCTTCCGGTTTCACGTCCACTTTTTCCCGCTTCGCGCTAAGCCCTTCCACTTTGGACAACTTCACTTTGGGACGAATTTCAATATGGGCCCTGAAACTCAGCTTTTCTTTCGAAAACTGAATGTCATGAAGCTCGGGCGTCGCCAGCGGGCTCAACCCTTTTTCCCGAATAGCGTAAGGCAGGGATTCTGAAAGCAGATGTTCAAGCACCGCGTCGGAGGCGTTTTTTTCATAATGCATTTCGATGACGTCACGCGGCACTTTTCCAGGCCTGAAACCAGGCACTTTAGCTTTGGGCGCGATGGCGGCGTAATAATTCTCGTACTCATCCAAAATTTTGTCTTTGCCGACTTCAATAGTAAGGATTTTCTCGCAAACCTTGCCGTCCCGGAGTTTCACCTTGAAGGGAGCGCCTGTGGCAACATCGCTGTGGGAATCATCCTGAGGTTCCGCGTCTTGCGCGTCTTTTTTCTTTTTAAAAAAGTCCATCCTAAACACCACTTTCTTTTACGGGTTAATGGCTCTGCGTGGTTCAGTCCTTGACTGAGCGAGGCAAAATGACACGCGTTATCCGCCGTCACTTTTGCCAAATCTTCTCGGGGTAAAAACAGACCCGGCAGACCCTCCGGATTTGCATGACCCAACCCAGATGGAGCGAGTGGAGGGAATCGAACCCTCGTAGCTGCCTTGGCAAGGCAGTGCATTACCACTATGCTNNTGGTAGAGAGCAGTGTTTGTCAAACACGCGAAAACGCTCAAGTTATTCTGGAGCAACGGGTTGCTTCGAGGCCATGAACGCCCCGGAAGGCGCTTGATGGATGGATAGAAACAGGGTGTGGGAGGATAATCCTTCGGCGTGCCCGCGAGACTATGACGAAATCACAGATGCGACCATTTTATGAATCACTTCCCCACTCCGCAACTTCTCAAAGGGTAGCGAACTGGGAACGCCCAAAACCCATCCTAAGAAACAGCGCCTTAAGACTTTTTCTTGTCCTTCCCCCAATCTGAAACACAGGCGCTGGGAACCTTTGTAAAGCTACCTCAAAAGAGTCCATCTTAAAAGATCAACCCGCGCTCCCCTAATCGCGGACGAATTGTTTTTTTTCAGAACAAGCGTAGCGATTTTCCCATTGGATNNCATCGGAGGGTTCCCGACAATACCAGTTTCTTGGAAGAACCACCGATTCGTTGCACGCAAGTGTAATTGGCAGTCTTCCTCGAGTTACTATGGGTTCCATAAATTACCGTAGTCCCGTCAGGGGAAACATCATAAACATTCGCCACATTCCTCGCCCCCCTCACACTAAGGAGCAGCTGCCGAGCGCCGGTCTTGAGATCCATAACATAGAGACGTTCCGTAGAGCCGACACGTTGCACCCGAAACGCAAAGTTCGCGTTACTCGCCGCTCGTGTCCAGCCACTCGGAACAGGCGGCATGAGCGGTGTAGTAACAAGCCGCCCGAACGAGTCAACCTTCAATGTGTACTTCGCGCCAGATTTCATGACCATATCCGCCAAGTCGGTCGTCCGCCATACCAAACTGGCCACCCCGTCACCCGCAACAACCCCGGGAACCTTAACGCTCCGGACAGACTCCTCGTCTATATTTCTCAGCGGAACGGTATACACCGTCGAAGAGTCTCCCATGGTAATCACAGCGTAATGGCCACCCTCGGGAACCGTCAAAGTATGGGGCGACTTGGCTGTGTTAGTGGTGAAAGGATCGAATCCGGGCACAGTATACTGGTGGTAAACACGCGTTTTCGGGTTATAGACAATCACCAGATTTTTCCCGTTTTGCTCAAGATAGTAAATCTGTCGTGTGGATTCCGAAATCTCAACGTCCCGCACATGCCGTGCCTGCAAAATGATCGCCGGCGGAAGTTGTTTGAACGTCTGAAGATCCACTTTGATGGGTTCAGAATCATCTTCGACCACAATGACAGCAACCTGACCGTCATTTTCAAAACGGATCGACTCAAGGGGACCTCTAAAATGCAGTTTCTCCTCAGAGTTTTCGATGCGCTCCAGATTAATACCGACCCCGTACCCCGATGTAGTGGTTTCGTAAATAACCGTTCTTCCATCCGGAGAAACGTCATAATTCCCGGTAAAACGGCTTGGATAATGCCCTCCCCCCCAAACGCTACACAAGGTTTTCTCGGTGCTGGTTTTTAAATCCAGGAGCTTTAAGTGCGAGTAACTTCCAGTGTATTCGATCTTAAACGCGTAATTCGCATTATTCGCCGCTACCGTCCAGCCGCTAGGTACTGCTTCGGGGGTTGCGGAAGATAAAGGATTGTCGGTGGGAATCGCGGCACCGGATGGAATGGAACCCCTCGTCGCTGGGGCCGCCGCATTGGCTTGTTCAAGTGTCACGGTCGATACCGGCTGATTTAATTCGTTCATGACTGCCTGATGCGAATTGGCAAAGGAAGTGGGCACAGGAACCCCGCTGAAGATAAAAACGACCGTTGTAATTGCCGAAACTGCCTTACGTATAAGTTCGTTTTTTTTACCCTCCGGATTATTTTTTAATCCTGTCTTAATTTTTTTTGTGAGGTCATTCATGGCCACACCTCCTATTCTTTCATTACTTATAAAATAACTTTCAAAAGTATTTGAAAAGATTAAATTCTAAGGAAACATTAACATTTTTTAATCATTTGTCAAGGGAAGCAACCTGCTTAATGAGGGGGATTTTTTAATGGAATATGCCGTCTCAATAGATAACTTGCCGCAGGGTCAATCCTTTGGCGGGCGCGGTACTTCCGGAAAATCGGCGTGATTTCGCCCGGAGAATTTTGGCCATTTCTTCGGGCCGCCGCTTTCCCCTTCCGACTTCAAGAAGGGTCCCGACAATGTTACGAACCATATGATAGAGGAAGCCGTCCGCCTCGACCTGGAGAATCAGAAGATCCCCCTTTTTCTGGATGCTTATTTTTTTTACCGTCCGAACCCGGCCGCCTTTTTTCTTCCCGGGGCCGCCGGAGAGCGCCGATCCGGACGTGAACGAGCTGAAATCGTGACGGCCGACCAGACGCCGCGCGGCTTTTCGAATCTCCGGCAAATTCAGGTGGAACGGGACGTGAAAAACGCGAGCGTTCAGGAGAGGAGAACGGAAGGGAGCATTCCAGACCCGGTATTCATAAATCTTGGACTTCGCGTCGTAGCGGGAATGGAAATCGGGTGAAACCTCTTCGACTGACTTCACCACAATGTGCGGCGGAAGATGGGCGTTAAGTCCCTTACGGATCGATCCCGGGTCCCGGTCACTGGGCGTCCTGAAATTAACGACCTGGTTTTCCGCGTGAACCCCTGTGTCCGTCCGTCCGCTCGCGGCAGAAATTTTCATCGGCTGGTTAAAAAACCTGGACAGGGCATGCTCGAGGGCTTGCTGGACCGTCGGCTTTCCGGGTTGCTTCTGGAACCCAAAAAACGGAGCGCCGTCATATTCGAGTACCAGTTTGATGTTACGCGTCATAAACGAGACACCCGCCACACGCCCAAGCCTCACACGCGCTTGCGCGTCCTTGTGGCTTGCGACNNTTTTACAAGGAACTCCGCGATCTGCACCGTATTCGTCGCGGCGCCTTTGCGAATCTGGTCCCCCGAAACAAACATCGCGAGACCATTCCGAACCGTCGGGTCCGTGCGGATCCGTCCGACAAAAATGTCGTCCTGCCCCGTTGTTTCAAGGGGCATCGGAAAATAATTTTTCTCCCGGTCATCGACAACCTTGACCCCGGGAGCCTTCGCGAGCAGTTCCCGCGCTTCATCCGCCGTCACGGGTTTTTCAGTTTCAATAAAGAGAGCTTCGGAATGCGCCCGGAACACCGGCACGCGGACACAGGTGGCCGTCACCTGGACCGAATCATCATGAAAAATCTTTTTCGTCTCGTTCACCATCTTGGTTTCTTCCTCACAGCACCCATCGGGACCGATTTTCGAGTTATGGGAAAAAACATTAAACGCGATCGGATGAGGAAGCACCTGCGGAACCACCTTTTCCCCGGCAAGGAAATCCTGCGCCTGGGTCCGGAGTTCTTCCATGGCCTTCGCTCCGGCGCCGCTCGCGGACTGGTACGTCGCGGCAATGATACGTCTAATTTTCGCGACCTTGTGGATCGGAAAAAGCGGGACCAGCATGATAATGGTAGAACAGTTCGGATTCGCGATGATCCCCTTGTGTTTGGCGATGTCTTCGGGATTAATCTCCGGCACCACGAGAGGGACCTCGGGATCCATGCGAAACGCGCTGGTATTATCTACCACCACCGCTCCGGCCTTGACGGCGTGCGGCGCGAGGGCCCGGGAAATCGAACCTCCGGCGCTGGAAAGCACGAGGTCAATCCCTTTAAAGGAATCTGGCGTCGCCTCCTCGACCCTGTAAGTTTGTCCCATAAACTGAAGATCTTTGCCCGCGGAACGTCCCGAGGCCAGCATTTTGAGAGACGCGAACGGAAATTTCCGTTCTTCAAGAATATTCAAAATTTCCTGGCCCACCGCGCCAGTCACACCGAGGATCGCAACATTCAGCTTTCTCACGTTTCAAATCTCCTTTTTGTCATTAGGATTTTAAGACCGATTTTGGGGATCCAGTCCCTTGGCCACCAAATCTCCGACTTCGGTCGTGGAATAACCCATTTTCCCGGCCGCGAGACTCTTGAGTTTCTTCGCGGTAACCCACTTGACGGAATCCTCGATCGCTCTGGCGGCCGCTTCTTCGCCTAGATGTTCCAGTAGCATCTGCCCCGCGCAAATCGCCGCCAGCGGATTGATAACATTCTTGCCGGTGTATTTGGGCGCGGATCCGCCGATTGGTTCGAACATGGAGACTCCTTTGGGATTGATGTTGCCGCCCGCGGCGATCCCCATCCCTCCCTGAATCATCGCGCCAAGATCCGTGATAATATCGCCAAACATATTGTCGGTCACGATCACGTCGAACCATTCCGGATTTTTGACCATCCACATGCACGTGGCGTCCACGTGCGCGTAATCCCGTTTCACGTCCGGATAATCCTTGGCTCCAATTTCATGAAAAACCCGGTCCCAAAGATCGAACGCGTACGTCAAAACGTTAGTCTTGCCGCAAAGCGTGAGCGTCTTTTTCCTGGAATTGCGTTTGCGCGTGTATTCAAACGCGTACCGCAAACATCTCTCGACGCCCTTCCGGGTATTGCGGCTCACCTGGACCGCGACTTCGTCCGGGGTTCCTTTATTGATAAATTCACCTTCTCCGACATAAAGTCCCTCGTTATTTTCGCGCACCACCACGAAATCAATCTCTTCGGGGCCTTTGCCTTTCAGAGGACACTCCACTCCCGGGAAAAGCTTGATGGGACGAAGATTAATGTACTGTTCCAGCTCAAAACGAAGTTTCAACAAAAGCCCTTTTTCGAGAATACCGGGTTTCACGTCCGGATGTCCGACCGCGCCAAGGTAAATCGCCTGAAACCCGCGAAGCTCCTCAAGCACGCTGTCGGGAAGCACTTCACCGGTTCGCTTGTAACGTTCCCCGCCAAGATCGTATTCCTGCCGATCCAGTTTAAACCCGAACTTTTCCGCGGCGGCCGACAAGACCTTATTGCCTTCGCGCACCACCTCGCCACCCGTTCCGTCTCCGGGGAGTACGGCTATCTTGTATGTTTTCATTTTTATGATCTCCTATTGTAGGTGAACTTTTTAAGTAAAAATCGCCTTCTCAACCATAACAGCCCAAAGCTGAACCAGTTTCAAGGAAGGAACGTTCTTTGAGAAATCAGACCTTGGCTACCTTGACGGTACGGCGTTTCACCGTCTCGTAAAGCTGAATATATTGTTCCGCCGTCGCCGACCACGAAAAATCCATTCCCATCGCGTTTTTGACAAGGGCTTTCCACAACTTCTCTTTTTTAAAAACCGACACGGCACGTTTCACCGCGTCCACCAGCGATTCGGTCGTATCCTTCTCGAAGAGAAAACCGTTTCCCGTGCCGGTTGTTAGGTCAAAAGGCTGGATCGCGTCCGCCAAACAACCGGTGGCGTGCGCCACTGGTATGGCGCCGTAACGACACGCGATCAGATGCCCCAAACTGCTCGGCTCATGGTGGGACGGAAAAAACATCATGTCGCAACCGGCGTAAAATTGCCGTGCCATTTTCAGGTCGAAAAGAATATGAACGCCGAGCCAGGCCTTGTTCCGTTTCGCGAGATCACGAAGAACCTGGTGATACAACTCTTCGCCCGTCCCGAGTAAAACGACCTGTATGTTCATATCCGCGAACATTTCAAACGCGGGGATCAAAATATCAAGGCCCTTTTGGGTCGACAGGTAGGACACTAGCCCGATCAGCGGAACCTCGTGATCAACCGCGAACCCGTGCTCCTTCTGGATCAGCGTTTTATTGGCCCTTCTTTTGGAGAGGGTCGTCATACTGTAACGGGATTCGATGTCCCGATCCTTTGACGGATCCCACGCGTCAACGTCCAGTCCGTTTAAAATCCCCGTGACCGTGTCCTTCCTGGCCGCGAGAACGCCCTCCATACCGGAGCCAAATTCTTTCGTCTGAACTTCCCGGCTGTAATGTTCCGACACCGTCACGACTTCATCGGCAAAAACAAGACCGCCTTTGAGAAAACTAAATTTGCTGTAAAACTCAAGAAGATCCGATTTGTAATATTCCCAACCCAGTCCGGTCGAAGGAAAAGAGTCTGGCGGGAAATTCCCCTGAAATCCGAAATCGTGAACCGTCAAAATACTTTTTGCCTTACGAAAGGGCGCGTACTTCGTCTCGACCGCCTTGAGATACACCGGAATCAATCCCGTCTGCCAGTCGTGGCAATGAATCACCTCCGGCCGCAATTTGAGGTACTCGATCGCCTTCAGCGTCGCCCGCTGAAAATAGGTGAACCGCCTGTCGTTATCCTGGTAATCCCCGACCGGAGTTCCGTAGAGATCGTCGCGCTGAAAGTAGTCGGGATGTTCGATAAAGTAGACTTTGACACCATCATCGAGTTTTTTGGAAAAAACCCGGGTGGCCTCGAGGGTGTTCCCGATAATCACTTCGAAATAGTTGATCTCGATCTCAAGCCCCCACTTCTGGATATCGATACAACGATACCGGGGCATGAAAACAGAGACCTCGTGTCCCTTGCCGCAAACAGCGGAAGCCAGCGCGGAGACAGTCTCACCCAACCCCCCCGTCTTGGCAAACGGGGACATTTCGGAGGTAACAAAGAGAATTTTCACGAAAGTGGTTTAGTCGGCGGTCTTGATGACGCTTATCGAACTTCGATCACGCAGTTCCAGCTACCGAAGGCGTTCGGAATACACTCGACCGGTTCCTGGGCGTTTTGCCAATTCCCGTCCACCAGGTAACGGTATTCGTGACGTCCCGCGCGAAGGATAACGGAAGTTTTCCAGTTACCGTTAGCGTCCTTTTTCATGGGCGTTTTTTCCGCCTTCCAGCCGTTGAAATTACCACCCACGCAAACGCTCTTCGCCTGGGGGGCAAAAAACTTGAATTCGATCGCTTTCTCTGAAGTCGCTACTGTTTTTGCCGTTTTAGTCGTCTTAGTCGTTTTTTTGATTGCTCGGGCCATGAGAGAACTCCTTCCTTTTTTTACGTAGGGAGATTGGTTAAACCGGGTTCTGAAAAATTAGCAGTACCGGAAGTGCGAGGAGTATATATCAGAAAAAACAGCTTGCCAAGTAGCAACTGCTCACTATAATACCGCCTCTATGAAAATCTGCGTGATCTGCGACAAAAAACCTTTAGTGGGAAATTCTATCGCTCGCCGGGGTCTTTCGAAAAAGACCGGGGGGATCGGTTTAAAAACCACGGGCATTACGCGCCGTCGGTTCATGCCGAACCTTCAGAAGGTCAAGATCCGGTTCCCGAACGGGACGATACGGCGGGTTAATGTCTGCGCGAGCTGTCTTCAGTCCGGCAAAGTCACCAAAGCGCCGGTCCGAAAAAAAACGGAAACTCAAGCCGCCGGTTAGTTCCGGTCTGGCGATTCCTTCATTTCTTTCGCATCAAGGCTCAGTGTCTCTATTCCGTCCCAGACCCTGGTTCTGACCGAATACGCCAGATCGTATTTCATTTCTGGACGCCCGGCAGCCAGACGGTACATTATTTTCTCGTTAATCCGGGCCGAATAATTCACCCCTTCTCCCGAAACCACCACTTCATAAGTTTCTCCGTAAACTTTACGCGGCCCCGATTTGACCTGAAGTCGTCGCGTAAGAAATACGGGACGCGGGTTCCCCGCTCCGAACGGTTCCATCAGCTCCAGTTCCCGTATAAACACGGAGGTCAAGTCCTTCAATCCAATTTCAAGGTCGATCGGCACCGCCTTGACCATGATCGCCGGATCGAAGTTGGCAAAAGCATATTCATTGATCGATTTTCTGAACCCATCAATATTTTTTTCCAGAATGGAAAGCCCCGCCGCCTGTTCGTGCCCGCCAAATTCTTCCAACTTCCCCGCGCAAGATCGTAGCGCGTTAAAAAGATGAAACCCCTTAATCGACCGTCCGGACCCCTTTCCGACACCGCCCGCCACCGAAATGACAATCGCGGGACGTTCATACTTTTCAACAAGCCTCGATGCCACAATCCCGATCACTCCCTGATGCCATTCCCGCCCGTCCACGACAATGACCCGCTCTTTGTTAAAATTGACCGTCCGTTCCACCTTCGCGATCGCTTCCCGGGTAATCTCTCTTTCCTGCCGCTGGCGCGCTTTGTTTTCTTCATTCAGGATATTGGCAAGACTGGCGGCCTCCCGTTTCGACGGGGTAAGTAAAAGACGGAGCGCCGTGTCAGGGGAACTCATCCGCCCCGCCGCGTTAATCCTGGGCCCCAGGACAAACCCGACGTGGCCCGTATCAATCTTGACACTTTTGAGTTTCGCGATTTCGGCAAGACACTGAATCCCGACGTTTTTCCGTTCGCCGAGCGCCTGAAGCCCGAATTTTGCCAGCGTTCGATTTTCACCCCGAAGCGGCGCGATATCGCTGATCGTTGATATCGCCACGAGATCCAGCCATTCCGCGGCCGATTCTCCGATCATGCTTTGCGCCAATTTGAAAACAAGCCCCGCCGCGGAGAGATCCTTGAAAGGGTAAGGACAATCTTCCTGCAAAGGATTCAAAATGAAATTTGTGTCGGGAAGGTCATCTGCCGGCAAACGGTGATGGTCAATCACAATAACCTCGATACCGAGACTCCGGGCAAGCCGGATCTCTTCCCTGGCCGTAATCCCGCAGTCAATCGTGACAAGCAGTCTCACATTTTCCTGATGCGCCTTCCGGATCGCTTCCTCACTGACGCCGTAGCCGTCACGCTCACGCTCCGGAAGGAACGTGATAAAATCACCGCCAAGTTTTTCAAGCATCTTCACCATCACCGCGACGCCCGTAACGCCGTCGGCATCATAGTCCCCGTGGATCAGGATTTTTTCTTTGTCGTGGATCGCCGTTTCAAGGCGCGCCTTGACTTCCCGCATGTTTTTCATGAGAAAAGGGTCGTGGAGACGCGAGAGGTCGGGATGTAAAAAAGATTCAATGGCCCGCGGATCGGTCAAACCGCGCTTTTCGAGGAGTTTTTGAAAGACGGGAGAATAAGCTCGAGAGGTCATGCTTCAACAATTTAAAAGCGTAAAGCGGTAAGCGTCAGGCGTTAAGAAAAAAACTTATCGCTTTACGCTTACCGCTTATTGCTTACTTATGGGCTTTCCAATCCACCACAAGCGACGTCGCGACAAAAATCGTCGAGTAGATGCCGACGCCAAACCCAACCAGCATGGCAAACGCGAAATCATTGATTCCGGCTCCCCCGAAAATGAACAGCGCGAGGGTCACGAGAATCGTCGTGAAACTCGTGAGAAACGTCCGGCTCAGCGTTTGATTGATGCTCAGGGTCACGATTTCCGCGAACGGCGTCTTTCGCATGAGCTTCAGGTTGTCGCGGACACGGTCAAAAGTCACAATCGTGTCATTGACGGAATATCCCATGATGGTAAGCACCGCCGCGATCGTCGGAAGATTGATCTCGCGTCCTGAAAGCGCGTAGATTCCAAACGTAAAAATCGTGTCGTGGAAGAGAGCGACTACGGCCGCGAGCGCGAACTTCCATTCAAACCTCCACGCCAGATAGATCAAAATCCCAACCGTGGACCAAAGAACGGCCCAAAGGGCTTTTCGGGTCAAATCCTTGCTCACGGAAGGGCCGATCTGGTCAACTCGCAAGATTTCACAGCCCTTTTCTCCGATCACGGACCGGACCGCCTTTTCGACCCTGGAGGTTTCGTGCCCTGCCATTTTTACGATCACCTGATTGTCCTTGGCCTCACCGTAACTTTGTATCGTCAAACCTTTCAACCCCTCTTCTTCAAGGGCGTCCCGCAAATCGCCTACATCCACCGCTTCTTCAAAACCAAGCTGGACCAGAGTTCCGCCGGTGAATTCAACTCCGTAGTTTTGGGTTCCCCGCGTCATAAACGCCGCGATTCCGATTCCAATCGTGATGATGGAAAAACCGTAGGCCAGGATGCGTCCTTTCAAAAACTGGATGTTGGTCTTTTTGAACATCTGATGCATGCGAAGATTCAGGTTCGGATTGTTTTTACTCAGATAATCAAAAATGACCCGGGTGACGAGAAGGGCCGAAAACATGCTCGCGATAATACCGACAGAGAGAGTTACGGCAAATCCCTGGACAGGGCCCGTACCAAAAATGAACAGGAGAATCGAGGTAATCAGCGTCGTCACGTTGGAGTCAAGAATGGCCGAAAAGGCCTTGTGATAGCCCGCTGAAATGGCCGCCCGGGAACCTTTCCCCGCGACAACTTCCTCACGCATTCTTTCTGAAATCAGCACGTTCGCGTCTACCGCCATTCCCACCGACAAAATGAAACCGGCAATACCGGGAAGGGTCAGAGTCGCCCCGAGCGCCGCGATGGAACCGACCATAAAAATGACGTAAAAAACAAGTCCGATGGCGGCCACCACACCCGGCAGAAGATAATAGACCGGCATAAAAAGGAAAACGAGGATCACGCCGAAAATGGCCGCTTTCACGCTCTTTTCGATGGAATCCTTGCCAAGTCCCGGGCCGATGGTCCTCTCTTCAACCACGGACACCGGAGCCGGAAGGGCGCCCGCTCGAAGCACGAGCGCGAGATCGCTGGCTTCAGCGGCCTTGAAATTTCCGGTAATCTGGGCGCGCCCGTTCGGAATCCGGTCGCGAATCACCGGGGCCGAATGAACCGTCCCGTCCAGCACGATCGCGAGACGCTTTCCGATATTCTGGAACGTCGCCCTGTCAAAAATCTTGGCGCCTTCATCGTCAAAACTTAGCTGAACCATCGCGCCGCCGTAATTATCAAAACCCACGGAAGCCGTCATCAGATGAGCCCCCGTCAAAAGGGCTTCTTTGGAAACCAGCAACATATCATCGCCCGCTTCCGACTTGATTTTCTTGTACTCATATCCTTCCGGAACTTGTCCGTCCGAAGCCTTCTTGAGCAAATCCATATCGTCCGAAACGAGACGGAACTCAAGAAAAGCCGTCTTGCCGACGATTTCCTTGGCGCGATCGCGGTCGGTCATGCCGGGAAGTTTCACCACCACCTGCGAACTTCCCTGCTTGGAAATATCGGGTTCTTTGACACCAAAGGAGTCAATCCGGTTACGAACGATCTCCACCACGCGGTCCGCCACGTCCTTTCTCGCTTCTTCGGGGACTTTGTCCATGTCCACCTGTAACAGAAGCTGTATTCCACCCTGGAGATCAAGGCCGAGATTAATTTTCTCCTGGAGAGGATAGGCCTTCCAGAGGCAAAACACCGTGGCCGCCACAATCAAAAGCACTTTCCACTTGTAATATTTATCCATGTTTTCCTTTCTAGCGTTAAGCGTTAAGTGTTAAGCGATAAGAATGAACTTTTAAGCTCTTCTGAAAACCAAAAAGAATGCGCCCAACTTCTTCGCACTGTAAAATTAATTAATCAAAAATGGCTGCCTTCCAGATATCTCAAATCTTTGCCCAACATCAAGTGATATTTTGTTTCCTCCAAGGACGCGTCGGCCAAATTCAAAAAGCGCGAAAAATCCTTCTGACTGTTTCTTTATATGCCTTTCGACAACATTGGTGGCAACTGAACTGACTGCGCGTCTCAGCTGGCTAATGATCCCGAATTTTTCGTCTGAGGGAATGCCTTGGTGATCTGATAAATAGCCAAGGTCAACTCACGCGCCTTTTGCCAAACAACCAAGTCTTTAAATATTAGAACCGCCTTCTTTTCCATCTTACCGCTTACAACTTTTTTATTGCCTGAGCCCCGCGATCGCGCTCTTGAGCACTTCAAGCTTGGCGCCCGAGTCCCCGATGTTCAACACCACGTAATCCGGCTGGATACTGGACACCTCTCCCAGAATGCCGCCGGTCGTGATAACCTTGTCGCCTTTTTTGAGTCCCGCCACCATCTCCCTGAGCTTCTTTTGCTGTTGCTGCTGGGGACGGATCAGAAAAAAATAAAACACGAAAAAAATGGCAATGAGAGGGAAAAACTGGACTAACGGGTTCACTTGCTGTGGGGTTTGCGTTTCTCCTGCCGCGTGCGCGATGGACTCAAACATTTTAAACTCCTAAGGTTCCGCTAGAGCGTAGAGGACGCGACGTCCGGGACACGGAAAATCTTTTCCTGTTCCTTGGACTCTATCCCCTGCCCCCTATCTGTGTGTTGGATCAAACCGGTTAAAAAACTGTTTCTTATACCTGAGAAAGCTGTTTTGGCGAATATGCTTCCGCATGGATTTCACCAAGTTTACAAAAAAATGGACGTTATGCAAAGTAATCAATTGCGAGCCCAAAATCTCATGACTGTTCACCAGATGCCTGAGATAGGCCCTCGAAAAATTCCGGCACGCGTAACAGTCGCAATCTTTCTGGATCGGTTTCGGATCTTTTTGATATTTCCCGTTACGAATCACGACAAGCCCGTCCGACGTGAAGGCCGTCCCGTTCCTCCCGTAGCGGGTCGGGTTCACGCAATCAAACATGTCCGCGCCCCGCTCCACCGCTTCAAAAAAATCAAGCGGCGTCCCGACTCCCATTAAATACCGCGGCTGATCCGGCGGCATTAACGGCAAAATTTCTCCGAGACATTCCAGCATCTCGGGTTTGGGTTCTCCGACGGAAAGTCCACCCAGCGCGTAACCGTCAAATCCGATCTCAAGCGTCCGCTCAAGCGACTGCTTGCGGAGATCCTTGAACGTCCCTCCCTGGATAATGCCAAAAAGCGCCTGCGTCCTGAGCCGGTGGCGTTTTTTCGCCCTCTTCGCCCAGCGCAGGGTTATGTTAACGGCCTTTTCGATTATTTTTTTATCCTTCGTCGCGGCCGGACATTCATCAAAAATCATCGCGATATCGCTCCCGAGCGCTTCCTGGATTTCGATCACTTTTTCGGGGGTCAGGTGAATCTGGCGACCGTCAAAATAAGAATTGAACGTAACACCGTCCTCCGTGATTTTCCGGAGTTTGCTCAGGGAAAAAACCTGATAGCCGCCACTGTCGGTCAGGACGGGGCCACTCCAGCCCATGAATTTGTGGAGCCCTTTGAGTTTGCGAATCACGTCAAGCCCCGGACGGATATAAAGGTGGTAGGCGTTTGAGAGAATGATCTCCGATCCCGCTTCTTTCACGTCGCGCGGAGTAAGGGCCTTCACGCTCCCCTGGGTTCCGACCGGCATAAAGACCGGTGTCTCGAATGTCCCGTGCCCCGTCGTCACCCGCCCGACTCGCGCGTTACATTTTTGATCCTTGCCAAGTAATTTAAAGCCAAACTTTTTCATAAATCCCATTCACCGTCATCATAAAGACCGTTAATCCCCGGAGCGTCCCTTCTTCCCAAAGACGGACCGCCGGTTTCTCAGTAGGTCCGAACTTCGCCCTCTTCGACTTTTCGCTAACCCAAGATCAGGGTTGTTTCTATCTGTTGACGAAATGCCGCGTAAGTCGTCACGGAAAGTTTTTCCATATTTTCACCGTGGAGCCGCTGGCGCGCGCCGCCCAGTTTATGAAATAAACATGGCGTCGCCATAGCTGGCGAACCGGTATTCGGCGCGCAAGGCTTCCTTGTAGGCCGCCATCATTTTATCATATCCGAGGAAGGCCGCGGTCATAACAAGAAGCGTGCTCCGGGGCATATGAAAGTTGGTAATCAGGGCGTCTACCATCCTGAACGCGTAAGGCGGATGAATAAAAATCGAGGTCCTGGCTTTTCCGGGAACAACACCGTGAGTTGTCAAATCAGACGCGGCGGATTCAAGCGCCCGGACACAGGTTGTTCCGCAGACCACAATGCGCCGGTCTTGTTGTTTCGCCTGATTAATTTTCCGGGCTGCGTCTTCGGTGATCTCGTATTCTTCCTCAAACATTTTGTGATCCTCGACCGATTCGACCGCTATCGGCTGAAAGGTACCGTAACTTACGTGAAGTGTGATCGGCACGATCTCAACCCCTTTAACGCGGATGGTATCGAGCAGGGTCTCGTCAAAATGAAGCCCCGCCGTTGGTGAGGCGACCGCGCCCTCGTTCTCGGCAAAAACCGTCTGGTACATGCTCCGGTCCACCGCCTGGTCCGGCCGGTCGATGTAAGGAGGTAATGGAATACGCCCAAGTCTCCGGATCTTCTCTTTGACCCCGGAACCGCTAAACCGGATAAACCGTTGACCTGAATCCGGTACCGGCTTGTTGATGACTTCAGCCAAAAAAACGATTCCTCCCGAGCTAAAATCAATCGTTTGTCCCTCTTTCACCCGTCCGCCCGGCTTCAAAAGACACTCCCAGACATTCTCGTCGACCTCCCTTAAAAGAAGGGCCTCCACCTTGCCGCCCGTGGCGCGTTTCCCGAAAAGACGCGCCGGAAGAACTTTGGTGTTATTCAGGACAAGAAGATCCCCGTGACCGAGGAGTTCGGAAAGATCACGGAAGACACGGTGCGAGATGGCTCCCGTCCGGCGATCCACGCAAAGAAGTTTCGCGTCCGATCTTTCGTTCACGGGAAACAGCGCGATCTTTTCTTTCGGAAGCGAGTAATCGAAATCGGATAATTTCATAGGGTTTAGTGGATGACGTCTGGCGGACAGAATGTTTCAATCCCGTCCCCTGCGTTCTACCAGATATTTGACAACTTGCTGGATCGTCGCGACTCGGTAAAAATTTTCGGGAATTTTTACCATTCCATTTTTCTTCAGAAATTTCACAAGCTGATGGAGCTCTTTGCCGAGCAAAAGAATCGGCTTCGCGTGAAGTCCCCGGTTGGCCATTTCCCAGACAAAGAAAAGTTCGTTCATCGTTCCGGTCGCGCCGTCCAGAAAGACATAAGCGTCACCCATTTCGATCAGTTTCAGGAGACGCTTTTCCCAGGAGGGCACCTTGATTTCAGCGCTGGTGTAAGGATTTTTACGCGGTACGCGACTGGCAACAAACAACGAGTTTCCATGACGCTTCGCGTTGGACGGCCGACGCTTTCCCGCGATGGTCACCCCGCTATTATGCCCGCCGGCTTCACGACACCCTTTCGCCACCGCTTCCATCACTCCGCCGTATCCGCCGTGACAAACGGAAAATCCGGCGCGCGCCAGCNNCCAATTCCTCCGCCCGCCTGTAGACAGGAGAATTCATCCGAACCGTCCCGCTACCCAGAACACATATTTTTTCCATTTTAGTCATGATGGGAGAGACGCCAGTCTTAGGGAGGAGGGCAATTCTTTCCCCTATCCACTAAGCCCCGCTTTCGGTTTCAACCTTTTCGCCTTTCAAAATCTCGGGGACAGGCTGGGTATCGATTCGCATCCCGCCGTCGTGCTCGATGCGGATCGTGTAGATCGAACCCGGAAGGAACAATGACCCCGGCGCTTCGATCTGCGCGTTCTTGATTCCGGCGCGTTCGCGCTTGACGGGATCCAGCGCGTGGGCCCAAAATTCCCGCCAAAGCTCCGCCTGAAACTCATTCTGCGCCTTGTCACCATAAACGGCGTAGCCCAAGGGGACCTCCCCCGCCTTCGTGATCTCAAATTCCTGGGTCTTCTCGCCGTCGAGCACGAAAGCCTTCATGAAAAGATAAGCGCTTTTGCCACGCAATCGGTCACCGCCCTCGATAAATTGATCCTGGAACCGGATCACCAGCGATTGAAACTGGATAATGTTACCCTGAAAGGTGAAATACTTCGGCGCGAGCGGCGCGCCCTGGGCGTCATATTCGAGAAACTTGATCGTCGTTCTGATTTTTTTCGACGCTTCGTCATACTCGCTTTTGGTGACCAGCACGTCCGCGACGCGCGTATCCNNAGTCGCTCGATGACCTGGCGAAGAACCCGCTCCCGCTGGATCCATCGGCCCACACCGACAAATCCGGCGATCAGCGCGACCGCGACAATGCCACCGGTGATCATATTGAAAACACGGGATGTATCCATGCCACTCCATTCTACGACGCAAAAATCGCGCCCGACTGGAATCGAACCAGCAACCTTCGCCTCCGGAGGGCGACGCTCTATCCAATTGAGCTA
>DCTJ01000049.1 GCA_002329545.1 Candidatus Omnitrophica bacterium UBA1443 | reverse complement strand
GGGGAAGGTGCTCATCATTCAATATGAGATCCAGCGACTTCAGAAAGCCCTGATGACGGCGGCCCGGCGGGCTCACGATCTGATTGTTCCGGGGATGACGCATTTGAGGAAGGCCCAGCCAGTTCTGCTCGCCCATCACCTCCTTGCTTATGTCGAAATGCTTGAAGAAGACAGGTTGCGGCTTTGTGATTTGATGAAGCGCGTGAACGTCATGCCGATGGGGGCCGCGGCTCTTGCCGGGTCGGCGCTTCCGATCGATCAAAAGTTTTTGGCGAAAGAGCTTGGATTTGAAAAGATCGCGGCCAACAGTATGGCCGCGGTGAGTGATCGAGGATTTTTGGCGGAGTTTTTGGCGGATCTCTCGATTCTCTGGATGCATCTTTCGCGTCTCGCGGAGGATTTTATTCTCTGGAATTCGGAAGCGTTCGGTTACGTGGAGCTGGACGATTCGTTTGCGACCGGATCAAGCCTTATGCCGCAGAAAAAAAATCCGGATGTCTTTGAACTTGTAAGAGGAAGGAGTGGTGTTGTTTTTGGACATCTCCAAGCGATGTTAACCATTCAAAAAGGGTTGGCGCTTTCCTACAACCGAGACCTCCAAGAAGACAAGCCGGGAGTTTTCGACGCGATCCACAAAACGACGATCGCGCTTGAGGTTTTGAGCCTGACGATTGATTCCCTGAAATGGAACAAGAAGAACATTCTCGATTCGCTGGAAGATGACACCCTTTTCGCGACGGACATCCTTGAGTATTTGGTGCGGAAGAAGGTTCCGTTCAGCGAATCACACGCTATCGTGGGGAAGGCCGTTCGTTATGCGGCGGACTCGGGGAAGAAGTTGCGGGAATTCTCTTTAAATGACTGGAAAAAATTTTCAGCGCGGATCGGGGCCGAGGTTTTTGACCTGTTTGACGCGGTGGCGTCCGTCAAAGGTAAAAAAACAATCGGGAGTACGCATCCGGATCAGGTTGAAAAACAGCTGAAACGGTGGGAACGCTGTCTTTGATTTGCCGGATCATCAGGAAGATGAGGTGAAAAGTCATGCTACGAGGTGAATTTCAGGGAGAAACTCGCATGCACGATTTTTATTATGACAGGAAGGGCGACCTTTGTTGCGAGAAAGTGCCCCTCAAGAAGATCCTCAAAAAAACCGGTACCCCGACCTATATCTACAGCTCCAGGACGATTTCGGAACATCTCGCGAAGATTCAGAAGGCATTTCGATCCGTTCGGCCCCTCATTTGCTACTCGGTGAAAGCGAATTCCAATCTTGCTGTTCTCAAAACTCTGGTCAAAAACGGAGCCGGGCTTGATATTGTGTCGGGAGGCGAACTTTTTCGGGCGAGGAAGGTCCAGTGCCCGGGAAGGAAGATCGTTTACGCGGGCGTCGGAAAAACGGATGAGGAAATTCGAGAAGCGATCCGCGCGCGGATCCTTCTTTTCAATGTCGAGTCGCTCCCAGAGCTTGAGAGGATCCATCAGATCGCGAAAGCGATGCGAAAACAAGTGAATGTCTCTCTCAGGGTCAATCCCAATGTGGACCCGCACACGCATGCCTATATCACGACAGGAAGAGCTGAAACCAAGTTCGGAATTGATTTTGACCGGGCGCGTTCCATTTATCTTGAAAGCAAAAAGCTGACCCACGCGACATTGTGTGGTTTGCATGTCCATATCGGTTCCCAGATCGAAACGGGGGAGCCTTTTGTTGAAGCGTTCCGTAAAATTCTGGAATTTGTCGATGATCTGGAGTTGGCGGGGATCAAGATTAAATTTCTGAACTTGGGTGGCGGGCTTGGTGTGATCTATAGCGATGAAAACCCTCAAACGGCGGACGAGTTTGCCAAAAAAATCCTGCCTCTCTTCAAGAAACGAAAATATCAGATTATTTTTGAGCCTGGCAGATTCATTGTGGCGAATGCCGGCGTGCTGGCCGCGAAAGTTCTTTACGTCAAGGAGACGGCCGTGAAAAAATTTCTGATTACGGACGCGGGTATGAATGATCTCATTCGCCCGGCCTTTTATAATGCCTACCACGGGATTTGGCCGATCCGCAAACAGGAGCATGTCGCTCGGTGGGTTTATGACGTTGTTGGCCCGATCTGCGAGAGCGGAGATTTTTTCGCGAAGGATCGTGAACTCCCCGAAATGAGGTCTGGAGATTTTCTGACGGTGATGACCTCAGGCGCTTACGGGTTTACGATGAGCTCGAATTATAATTCCCGGAGGCGTGCGTGCGAGGTGCTTGTGAAGGGAGCGTCTTTCCGGGTGGTCCGTCAACGGGAAACCTACCAGGATCTTGTCCGGGGGGAAAAGATCTGATGGCTCAACGCGGACGAATATTTGAAGGTTTCTGTTTAAAGGGTTGAAGCTAACGTTTATTTGTTGTAGCATTCCCACTCATTTATAAATTGAGAGGTCGGGAAACCCCCGGCCCGCTCACCCTGAAGGACGCCTTTAGAAAAAAATCCGAAGGGTCATTGAATCACAAACTGAGGACAGTCTTTATTCACATATAAGGGACTGTCCTTTTTGCTCAACCGCGAAAATCAGAGGGAAAAAATGGAAACATTGTTTCGTTATCCGAAAGCTTCGGCGCGCGCTCCTAAAACTCGCGTGCCATTTGGCGGGAAAGTTCTCATCATTGGTTGCGGAGGCGTGTCTCAGTGCGCCGTTCCGCTGATCCTTCGTCACTTTGATATGCCGGCAAAAAAAATCACGATCATGGATTTTGTCGACAACCGCACGCGGGTGAAAGATGCCCTTAAAAAGGGTGTGCGATACGTTTTTGACAGAGTGACTGAAGCGAATTACAAAACGCTCCTCGCGCGATATGTGGGTTCGGGGGACATGATCATCGATCTTGGCTGGAATATCGGATGCTGGGAGATCCTAGATTGGTGTCGGACGAATCAGGTGCTTTACGTGAACACCTCGGTAGAAGAGTGGGATCCCTACCGTGATGACAAACGGACCGACCCGACGAAGTATACCCTGTATGCTCGTCAAATGATTCTCCGGAAACAGATCGCGAAAAAATGGGGCAGTGAAAAAGGCTCCACGGCGATTGTGGACCACGGGGCAAACCCTGGGCTCGTGTCGCATTTCACGAAAAAGGCGTTGATTGATATCGCGAGAAAAATTATTCGGGAGAAGCCGCGGGATTCTCGAGTGAAAAATCTTGAGCGGTTTATCGCGGAAAAAAACTTTGCGAAACTCGCGCAGATAACGG
The DNA here is from genome assembly GCA_002329545.1 of Candidatus Omnitrophica bacterium UBA1443. GTDB lineage: Bacteria > Omnitrophota > Omnitrophia > Omnitrophales > Aquincolibacteriaceae > UBA1443. The sequence goes on along the minus strand of DCTJ01000049.1, from coordinate 19,800 downwards.
GGGTCAAGGTCATCCATATCAGCGAGCGTGATACGCAGGTGACCGATGTCCCGAAACGGGTGAACGAGTTTGTGAACACCTGGTCGATCGAAGGGTTTTATGAAGAAGGAGTTGCTCCGGCAGAGATGGGTTGGGGAACTCACGAGAGGAAACTTCCCAAAGACGGCTATGCGCACAAGACGGGTCCCAAAAACCAGATTTGTCTGGGGACGCTCGGGATGAACACGTTTGTCCGTTCCTGGGTGCCTTGCGGGGAGATCAACGGGATGGTTATTCGTCATGGCGAGGCGTTCAGTATTTCGGATCGCCTGACGGTCTGGAAAAACGGGAAAGCTGTTTATCGCCCGACAGTTCACTACGCTTATTGCCCGTCGGATTCCGCCCTTCTATCGCTTCATGAACTCAGGATGCGGCAGTACAAGATGCAGGAAAAACAACGGATCCTGTCCGATGATATTATTGACGGACGGGACGAGCTGGGAGTTCTTTTAATGGGGCATGACTTCAAATCCTGGTGGTGCGGTTCGCTCCTTGATATCCACACGGCCCGGAAATTGGTTCCCCACCAGCAGGCGACGACCTTGCAGGTCGCGGCATCAGTTGTGGCGGCCGCGCTCTGGATGGTCCAAAATCCACGGGAAGGGTTTTTGCTTCCGGATGACATTGACCATGAAGCCATTCTGAAGTTCGCGACGCCTTACGTCGCGCCTTTTGTGTCGATCCCTTCGGACTGGACGCCGCTCAAGAACCTTAACCACAAATATCTCAAGTTTAAAGCCAAAGCCCCCAGGGGATCCGATCTTTGGCAGTTTAATTCTTTTCTTGTGGACGAAAGAGTTTAGATGAGAATGAAGCAACCGATTCCATTGAACGAACATGCGCCCCTTTTAAACAAGCCGGTCAAACCCGCCGAGTTGTCCGGAGTGGAGAATTTGATTCGGCAAATGCTCAAGAAACACAAGACTCCGTTCATGATTATCCGGAAAAGTGTTCTTGAAAAGCAATTGTCTCGTTTCCAGAAAGCCTTTCCCCAAGTGACTCCGTATTACGCCATTAAGGCGAATCCGCACCCGAGGATTGTCAAATTTTTCGCGAAGCTCGGGACTTGTTTTGACGTGGCGAGCGCCGCGGAAATGAAACTGGTTTTAAAACAGGGCGCAAAGCCAAGACATATTATTTTCGCGAACACGATCAAATCCAAAGAAGATCTTGTCACGGCGCGGAAACGTCGTGTCCGGCTGATGACCTTTGATAATGAGGCCGAGCTTTATAAAATAGCGGAAAATTATCCCGGAGCGCATGTGATCCTTCGTATCCGGGTGGCGAACCGGGGTAGCGTGGTCCAACTATCGCTCAAGTTTGGAGCTGACCCCGACCAGGGCTTTTATCTGTTGAGAAAAGCGAAGGGGCTTGGCCTCGTTCCTAAAGGGGTGAGTTTCCACGTAGGGTCGCAGTCCACCAATCTTGAAAATTATCTGCAAGCGCTCGAACTTACGGCGGGAATTTTTAAAGAATCGAAGGAAAGTGGCATACCGCTTTCGATTGTGGATATCGGCGGAGGATTTCCCATTCAGCATTTTGATAACGAGATTGGCATCAACTTTGAGCGCATGGCGGGTCAAATTCGCAGGCAGATGAGGGAGCTTTTTCCAAAATCGACTCAATTTATAGCGGAGCCGGGGCGTTTTTTTGTGGGGCCGGCAGGGGTGCTGGTGACCCAGGTTGTTGGCAAGGCTTTCAGGGATCATAAAAATTTCTATTATTTAAATGACGGGGTTTACCAGGATTTTTCAGGGATGATGTTTGATCACTGCAAATATGAGTTTAAAACTTTGCGGCGCGGACAAAAATACATGAGTGTATTCGCGGGTCCCACTTGTGACTCACTCGATATTCTTTCCTCCAATGAAGAAGTTCCCGAACTCTTTGTGGGTGATGTGGTTTATGTCAAAAATATCGGCGCTTATTCCTCCGCGAGCGCCGTTCCCAACTTTAACGGTTTTGAACCTGCCCGTGTCATCCTCGTCTGAAGATAATGCCTGAGCCCATATCTTTGAAGACTTCTAGAAAATCAAATTCCTTCGGTCGATCCCAGGTACCTGCTGATCTTCCTTCGGCGTTGGTGGAACGTTTGGGAGACGGTGATATCGTGTGGGAGCTTTCTTTCCGCTTGAAAGTAAAGGGACCGGATCTTGTGGCGACATTTGATATCCCTGTCTTTAGCGTCTGATAAAAAACTGTGACAAGCAGGATGCGATTTATTCCTTTCTTTACGGTTCTGAATTGGTAAAGAAAATCTCCCGCCTCAAAGACGGAGAAATGAATTCTTGCCGCTCCCGAGAGGTCGTTGATTCGTTGATGTTTCCCGTTCCCCGTTTCCCGGTTCTTTGATACAATACGCCCTCTTCTAACTAGCGGAATGATAAGGAGTTATGCGTGCCGAATTCGATACCTTTTTACAAGATGGTAGCCTCGGGTAATGATTTTGTGGTGGTCGACAATCGACGCAAGGCGGTACGGAATGTGTCCGCTTTTACGCGTGAGATTTGCGCGCTGCATCAGGGGGCCGGCGCTGATGGCGTACTGCTTTTTGAAGGTTCCTCCCGGGCGGATTTCAAAATGAGAATTATCAATTCTGACGGGTCCGAGGCGGCGGCGTGTGGGAACGGATTTCGCTGTATTGCCCTTTACGCGCGGGAGATCATGAAGAGACCTCCGGCCATGAAATTTGAATCCGGCTCCGGGTTGATTGAAGCTAATGTCAGAACGGGCGGCGTGGTGAGGGTTCAACTGGTCAAACCGAAGATTTTTGAAATGAATGGAACGGTGGAGGTCCTCGGCCGTCAAATCCATTATTCTTTTCTTGATACCGGAGTGCCGCATGCGGTAGTTTTTGTTGAGGGAATCTCCAAACTAGACGTGGTGGGTATCGGGCGTGCCATGCGGTGTCACAAACGGTTCAAGCCCGCGGGTACGAACGTCAATTTTGTTGAAATAAAAAACGCGAAAGAAATAATGGTTCGAACCTATGAGCGTGGAGTGGAAAACGAGACTCTTGCCTGTGGTACCGGGTCGACCGCCTCGGCGGTTATAAGTGTTCTGAAAGGCTATGTGAAGGCGCCCGTTACGGCGCGGACGCGGGGCGGCGAACTCCTCACGATTGACATGGAATTAAAAAACGGCGAGATCCAGAAAACTTTTTTACAAGGCAAGGCCAGATTCGTTTACAAAGGAGAATACTTTTTATGAGCAAGAAAAACCCCGACTTAAGAGGTTCAATGGTCGCTTTAGTCACCCCGTTTCGGAACGGCAAGGTTGACCGGAAGGCGATGAAGGGTCTGATTGATTTTCAGATCAAGTCAGGAACGGATGTTCTCGTGCCTTGTGGTACGACCGGGGAGTCGGCCACGCTGTCACACGAGGAGCATCGTGATACGTTGAGTTTTGTGGTTGATTACGTGGATGGTCGCGTGCCTGTGATTGCCGGTTGTGGGTCCAACAATACGGCTGAGGCCCTGGGACTTGTCCGCCATGCCAGAAAGATCGGAGCCTCGGCCGCGCTGATAGTCACACCATACTATAACAGGCCCACCCAGGAAGGGCTTTATCGGCATTACGAATTTCTTGCTTCTCGGGTGGACATTCCGATCGTCCTTTACAATGTTCCCGGGCGAACGGGTGTGTCCATCGCACCGGAAACCGTCGCGCGCCTTTCAAAAATTGACACAATTGTGGCGATTAAAGAGGCGAGCGGAAGCATGGATCAGGCCGATAAGATCATGCAACTTTGTGACATAGCAGTTATTTCGGGGGAAGATTCCCTAACGTATCCACTGATAGCCATTGGCGCCCAAGGCGTCATTTCCGTGACGGCGAACGTTGTCCCTGGACTTGTCCATGACATGGTTTGGGCCGCTCTCGACGGAAAGATGACGCAGGCGGCGGAGCTTCACAGAAGGCATTACCCGTTTTCGAAAGTTGCCTTTATTGAAACGAATCCGATCCCTGTCAAAACAGCGCTTGGATGGATGGGGAAGCTGAAACCGGAACTCCGCTTGCCACTTTGTGAAATGCGACCGGAGAACGAGAAAAAACTTTTAGAGGTTCTCAAGCAACTTGGGATTCCCGGAAAATAGAGGAGATTAAAACCCATGGTTAAACTTGCGGTGGCTGGAGCGGCTGGAAGAATGGGAAAGATGATTCTTCAACTGGCGGCGAGAGACAAGGCGTTCAAGATTACGGGCGGTATCGAGCAGCGGGGACACGCGACGCTTGGAATGGACATCGGCCCCGTCATAGGGTGCGATCTTTTGAATGCCAAGATTGAGCAAGACCCTTTTCCCGTGGTGAAGTGGGCTGATGTTCTGATCGATTTCACTCATTTTTCTGCCCTGCCGGAAAACCTTAAGGCCTGCGTGGCGGCAAATACAGCCATCGTAATTGGCACCACCGCCATTTCTCCCGCTCTCATGAAAAAGATTGTCTCTGCCTCTAAAAAAATTCCTGTTCTTCAATCTCCGAACATGAGCGTTGGGGTCAACCTTCTTTTCAACCTGGCGGCGATGGCCGGCTCCAGTCTTGATTCAAGCTATGATCTTGAAATTACCGAGGTTCACCACAGGATGAAGAAGGATGCTCCCAGCGGCACGGCGCTTAAGCTCCTGGAGATTCTGGCCGATTCCAGAGGTGTGGACAACCGGAAGGATGTGGTGTACGGAAGGCAGGGAGAAACGGGGTTCCGGCAGCAGGGAAAAATCGGTGTTTTTGCCCTTCGGGGTGGAGATGTCGTGGGGGAACATACGGTGTCTTTTTTGGGAGATGGGGAAAGAGTTGAGCTCGTCCATAAGGCGTCATCCCGCGAACCTTTTGCGAAAGGCGCTCTTCTGGCTGCGAAATTCCTTGCGAAAAAGCGGGCAGGTCTTTATCATATGCGCCAAGTTCTCGGGATGCCGTAAATTGCCTTGCGGTTTTGTTTATCAAAAAAGGTTTGTAAAAGCCAGAAATCGAAAGCTAAAAATTTTTAATGAAACTTAAAAATATAATAACCTCCTTTTTGGCGTGTGTGATTATCCTGTGTCACTCTTCCCCAGTTGCTACCGCCAGCATCCTTATCCCTGAGGCTGATTCCGCCGAAGCTACTCCCAGGCCTAATTTATTTGCCCAGAATTTCTACATGCCCTCGGGTCAAAAACTTGATCAGAAGATCACTGAAATCAGAGGGTTCCCGATCGTTAAGACGCATTCCCGCCCTCAGAATTCGGAGTACTCAATCGTGACGGATTTCGGAGACAATGCCTTTCGGTCCCGCTTTCTCCCCGGGTTAAAAGATCCCAAGGCGATTGACGATTACATTAAACAAAATCTCCAGGTTGCGAATTTCAATGGTGTTGAGGTCCGGAAGCTTACGATCCCTCTTGTGGATGGACAAGCGACGGACATGTTCTGGGTAGGAGACAAGGCTTTCCCTTCGGCAGAACAGGCGACAGCCGAGGTTTCCAGGATCAAGTCTTTAATTGAATCACAAGGGGGCGATTTTGGGGCAAGCGTTCGTGAAGTTCCCGTATTTGTCGCGCCCGAACAACCGGAAACCGTCAAGACCCAGGCCCAATTCAAGAAAGAGGAGGAGTTGATCCTCAAGTTCACGGATCAGCTTGATATTGGAGAAAAAATGTGGGGACCTTTTCAGGGANNGGGCGAGCCACTTCTCTGGCAGTCGTTCGGGGAAACGACTTATCGCATGACCAATCTTGAAAACAGGAATTTTAACAGTCAGGTGGGGTACTGGTCGAACCGTCTTGTCTTCAAAGGATTTCGTTTTCCGTTAAATACGATTGAGCCCTTCGTGGAAGAAACGACGAGCATTGAAGCGGTGGGAGCCGATTACAAAAGCCATTTTGACCTTTTTGCTGGTTTACAGTGGTACCCGCTTTTGAGGAACCCGTGGCTTTATAATTTTCGCCCCTTTGGGTGGGACATTCCGGTCCTTGAGTGGATCCGTAATTACAAATTTTACATCAAGTATGGCAATCGCTATAACATCAAGGACCAGATTGAAAACGCGAAGGACTATGATCTGATCGCCGGTGTTCAGATTTTTTATGAGTGGGGCACGGACCTTCCTTCGCTCGCGGAAGGGAAACCCGAACGTTTCGCGGATTATCTGCGGCAGTATGTCTGGGGAGAATACTTCGGAGATTATCGTTGGGAGAAAACCAATTTTGGATCCGAAGATGATTTTAACGCTTATATTTTGAATTCTTCAGTCATCATGGGCATCAAGCTTCCCGGGATCCCGCTCCCTCATAACCCGATTAACGATGAAATCGTTCTCATGCCTTACCTTCGTTTCGAGCACGTGAATAATTGCGAGTTTTCATTTCCCTATCAGAATCGGTACTTTCTCGCCCCGGGAATTCGCTGGATGCCGTTCAGGGCTTATCGCTGGAAAGAGGATGAATGGCTTTCCAAGTTGGCTATTTTTGGGGAATGGCTCGCGATCGGAAAAGTCCAGAACGCGAAACAGGATGGCGAGGCGCCGGAGGCGGTGCGTTATGATCTTCGGTTCGGCGTTAAATTCTCTCATAGGCGGTTTTAATCCGAGTCATGATGAATTTTATGAACATTCGATCCCTTGAAAAACAAAAAAGCGTCTGGAAAAAAAGGACTCTCCTTCCGCTCGTTTGTTTTCTCGTCTGTCTTGTGAGTTTCAATGTTCCGTTCGCTTTCGCAAATGTCCTTGGGAACGGCGATTTCAGCCAACCTCTTGGCAGTGGAACCGATGGTAATTGGGACAATACGCAAGGCGCTACAAGGGTACAATTCGGAACGCCCGGTTACCCGGCAGGTTTTTCGGCGCCGCCGAACGGTCAATATGGTTTGCGACTCGACGGAAATAGCGGGGCTTTTACTTTCCAGACGAAGGACAACGTGAAACCAGGTGCGCTGGTCACGTTTAGTGCTATGGCCATGTCGGATGTTGACAATACCAAAGCCGCTCATCAAATGAAGATCGAATTTAAAAAAGTAAATCCGGATGGGTCGGACACAACGATTCTAACTGTTCCTAATCCGGCTCCTTGCACTCCCACCACATGTGTGAACAACCTATCTGCTGCGGGAGGATTTAAGCCCTTTCAGGTGAGCGCTATTGCCCCGGAAGGCACCGGACGAGTGGCGTTTGTTTTTCATCGCTTGTGGGGGCCCGGTGGCCCAGCTATTGGGCAAACCGTATTTGCTGACGCGAACGCGGAAGTGAACCCCGCGAAACTATCGGTGTCGGCATCGAAGCGCAACGTGAAAAAAGGAGATGCGATTGGAATTAATGCCCATTTCAATAATGCGTCGGGGAATACGTTTGCTAATTCAAATATGCGTATCAAACTTCCCAATGGTTTTGATCATGCGCAGGATTCAATACGGGTGAACGGCCAGAAAGTCGCGGGTCAGGAAGGATCCCTCATCATTCCTCTGGGGACCATTACTCCGGGCGAAACTTATGATGTTACTTTCGCGACATTAGTGACGAGTGGGGTGCAGTTGGGGAAAACCTATTCTCTGGAAGTTACGGTTGAAGGAGGCGGTGGCGCCTTGTCGGAAACCGCGCGCGTTCAATTTACGATCCGGGGGGACCCGATCTTTGATGAGGGCACCATTATCGGAAAAGTTTTCAACGATTTGAACCAGGATGGAGTGCAGCAGTGCGGTGAGCAGGGGGTGCCGTGGGTAACTCTTTACACGGAAGAAGGCATCAAGATTGTGACGGATGAATTTGGCCGCTACCATATTCCAGGTGTTTCTCCGGGCAGGCATCTCGTAAAAATTGACGGACACACGCTTCCCGAAGGGACAAAATTTGTTACGGAAGAAACCTATCTTGTCAAGATTACGCCGGGCATTATGGGGAAAGCGAATTTTGCGGTTCTTCTCCCGCCCTCGGGAATTCCTGAAACATTCAGGGATGACCTCATGGTGATGATTACCCAGGGGGCTGATATTTCGCGTCCCAATCTTGATATCGCGATGGAACCTTCGGTTTTGAAACTGGGAGTCGGGTTGCTTGAGAAAGAACCCTTGTTCAAATTTGACAGCAATTATGCCGGTTTCGCCAAGAAGTGGACTCTTGAAATTCGTGATGAGATGGGGACGCCGGTCTGGAAAGGGTTTGGTGTGGGACAGCCGCCTCCCGAAATGACATGGAACGGAAAGACTGAAAATGGACTCATGATCAAGCCCGGGATTTATTCCTACCAGTTAAAGATCCGCGATTCCAAGAATCGGGAGGACTGGACGCCGCTCAAATTCTTTGAGGTCTATAATAAGCTTGATGAAAGAACGAAGAAAAATTACCAGACGGAAATCCCCTCGGTAGGTGATTTTAACTTGTTTAAAGACGGGAAACGCAGTATTCCGTTGATTGCGAAACCGACCGTCCGGATCCAGGGAAAGACCAAACCCGATTACGAAATCAAAATCAACGAAATTCCGGTGAGCGTGGATCCCGAAACGGGCATGTTCCAGAAAGAGTTTTATGTTGAACCGGGTGAGCGGGAGTTTACGATTTCTGCCACGAGCGCGGAAGGGGAAAGCACGAGCTATCAGGAAAAAGTTCAGGTTAAGGACAGCACTTTTTTTATGGTGGCGCTTGGTGAAGAACAGCTCGGGGTCAATTTTTCAAAGGGCGCCATGGAGGCGGCGGATACCGATGCTTATCGCGACGGGTTCACGGAAGAAGGCCGTTTTTCGTATTACCTCAAGGCCAAACTTAAGGGGAAATTTCTCATAAAATCCCACTATGATACGTCGGACCGTCGTTCGGCGCTTTTTACCAATCTTGATCCAGATGAATATTATCCGATTTACGGTGATGGTTCATCGCGTGACTACGAGGCCCAGGACACCGCCCAGAGGCTTTTTGTTCTCGTGGAGATGGACAAGTCCTTTTTGAAATGGGGAAGTTTCAAAACCGGATTTACGGATACGGAACTTGCCTCTTACAACCGGACGCTTTCGGGATTGCAAATCAGTTTTGACACGGTGGCGAGCACCGTTTACGGCGACCCGAAACGGGGATTTAAACTTTTTTGGACCGAATCAGGAAAACAGGCCGATCATAATGAGTTTTATGCCACCGGCGGATCTCTTTATTACACGCGTCAGCGTAATATCGTGGAAGGGAGCGAGAAAATTCGCGTTGAGGTTCGCGACAAGATTACCGGAATGGTTCTTTCAAGTTACGATATGACCGAAGGCGCCGATTATGAGATCAGTTACGGGGAAGGACGGATCCTTCTTTCCAGGCCGCTCTCCTCTGTTGCGGCAACCGACACCCTTGTGACGGCGGATATTATGGACGGTAACCCGGTTTATCTCATTGTGGATTACGAATATGAACCGTCGTCTTCGGATTTGCCTGAAATCAGTAACCGCGGAATTCGTGGTTATACCTGGGCGGGTGATCACGTAAGGTTGGGCGCGACCGCTGTGGAGGAAAAACGAGTCGGTGGGCAGGATTACGATCTGCGAGGCGTTGACATGATGTTGAAATTCGGCCGCAATACGCAAATCACCGCTGAATACGCGACCAGTATTAACAAACAGATGGATTCATCGGTATCCTACGATGGTGGTATCAGTTTTGGGACCGAAGGAAATTTGCGTGGAAATAATACGCGACCCCGGGAAAATGCGTATGTTATCCGGGGCCAGTCCCAGCCTGTGAGAAACCTTGAAGTGAGCGGCTATGTCCAGGGTGTTGAGCCGGGATTTTCGAATGGTCACATGACGAGCCAGGAAGGTTTCAAGAAGTACGGGATTGCAACACGCTATAAATTTACGGACACGTTCTCTGCCCGTTACCGTTTTGATTCAAGTGAAGTGATCGGTCAGCTTTTGCCGCTTGCGGAACACAATATCGCGGCTCCGTATGAGGGGCTTCAGGTCCACACGGCACAGCTGGTTTACGATGACGGAAAGTATCTTGCTCAAGCTGAGTATCAGCGCAGTAATATCGATCATGTTGAAAATTCCGCCAACCTGGTACCGTCACTTTATTCAGAAGTTCCGTTTGAACATGGGATCGCGACAAAAATCGGATATCATATCAATGATCGTTTGCTTCCTTACGTCAAGGCCCAGACGACGCTTCATTCGGCAGATGATTATCAGGTTGGAGGCGGAATCCGTTGTGAGCTGATTAAAAATGTATTTGGCTATATCGAGCAGATGTTTGGTCCCCTTGGCGATTCAACCCATTATGGATTTGAAAAACAACATGATAATGGGGCCCGTAGTTATGCCAGCCTCCGTTCGGTGGATCGTGGTATCGGCTCCAGGACGCTCTCAACCGCCATTGGAAGCTCCTTCCCCCTTACCGAGAAATCCAGGATGTATTCCGAGCGTGAACACACGTCATATCAGGGGGTGGACGGTTTTGCGGACATTCTCGGGTACGAAGGCAGTTTGGGCGACCACTGGGATTTTGGGGCGAAATATGAACGACGCCACCTTGATTCTTCCATGGCGCGAGCGATCGTTGATGTGGTGATGAACGGTCAAGCCGTGAACAACAGCACGAACGTGGTTGCCGGTCATGTGGGGTACGCGGATGGGAAAAAAATTCGGGCTCGGACATACGCGGAATTGCGGATGAACGGGGGGTATCCCCAGGGGAATCAGCTGGTGCTTAGAAATTCCTTGCAATATCAGATTAATAGAGACCTGGCTTTTCTGACAAAATTTGACTATGGCGCGACGTACCTTTTTGATCTGGTCGATAATAATAAACAAATGAACCTTGGGAATTTTGCGGATTTTAGTGTTGCGTTCGCGTATCGTCCCGTGGGACTGGATCATCTGAATTTTCTTTTAAAGTACAGTTATCTCAGGGATATTGGCAATGATATGCAATTCATGAACGGTTATTACAATGATCATATGTTCCATGAAATCGCGCATATTGTCGCTCTGGATGCGGCGTATGACTTTAACCGTTATTTTGGCTTTGTGCAGAAGCTGGCGTGGAAACGCTCAACGCTTATTACCCAGAATCGGGATGTTTGGTCTTTGGCTCGAAATACCCTTGACGAAACCGACGTAAATAATTTCCTGACAGTGAGCCGGATCAATTTTCATGTGACCCGGAAATGGGACGTGGCCGCCGAATACCGGCTTTTATGGCAATCGTCCGCTATGGACACGATGCGGCACGGGATGTTGTTTGAAGTGGATCGTGAGATTTACGATTATGTGAGACTGGGCGTTGGGTATAATTTTACGGATTTTAGCGATGATCTTCGCCATTCTAATGATTATCAGAACAGTGGGCCGTTTGTCCGGATGACGGGGAAATTTTAACGAAGGAAATGGGGATTTAACGATGCGAACTATTGGTATGATCTTGACGGGTGCTTTGTTTTGTTTTTATTTCTCAGGTTGTGCGACGGTTGAAAAAATGCTTCCGTTTCATGATGAAGTTCTTGTTTATGAGTTGCCCCTGGATCTGACGTATCTTAGAACGACGGAGGCCATGGAAACCTTGCCGGGATGGGTTATTGAATCAACTGACAAGGAGAAGGGTGTGATCGCCGCCCGCAACGTTGAATACAGCCGGTTGGATGACTCGGATACGCGGACGGTGACGGTGCTTGTGAAACGGGTTGACCGGACCCATACGTCGGTTACTTTAGCTCCTGAATCTCAGCGGAGTTTGTCCGGTGGGGATATGCTGAAAGCTATCGACACGATGTTGAGCGCCGAGCTCAAATAGCGTCCCAAGGCCATTGTCTTGGGCGCGATAGAACTTCGTGGCGTTAAAACCCACAACCTCAAGAATCTTCAACTAAAACTCCCTCGACGAAAACTTTATGTCGTGACGGGTGTCTCCGGTTCCGGGAAGTCCTCGCTGGCTTTTGATACCCTCTACGCGGAAGGTCAGCGCCGCTATCTGGAGTCGGTTTCCGCCTATGCCCGCCAGTTTCTTGAGCGAATGCCTAAACCCGACGTGGAGTTTTCTTCCGGGATTCCCCCCGCGCTGGCGATTCAGGCGAAAAACGTTGTCAGTAACGCGCGTTCTACCGTCGGGACACAAACTGAAATCAATGATTATCTCCGGGTCGCTTTTGCGCGCGCGGGAAGATTAATCTGTCCTGAATGTGAAATTGAAGTTGAAAAATATGATCCTGTCAGTATCGCCCGCCGACTTCTTCAGGATTTTTTAGAGAAAACGGTACGAATCGTGGCCCTTGTCCCGCTCGGAAAAGCGGGGATGAAATATCTTTCGGAAAATGTCAGGGAACTTGAAAGGCAAGGGTTTAGTGATTTTTTCTGTGACGGGGAATGGAAGAGCGGGGATTCCCTGCTGTCAGCGAAGCAGAAATTTTCTGAACTGCGCGTGAGTATAGACGTGTTACCGGTCAACGAAAAAAACAGGGAACGTCTGACGGATTCGCTGGAGCTTGGATTTCGATATGGGAAAGGTAATGTCCAGGTTTGGTGCCAGGGCCGAGAACTGAAATTTTCGGAAATTCTTCAATGCGTGTCTTGCGGGAAAAAGTTTCCCGAACCAGTCGCTAATCTTTTTTCATTTAATAGTCCTCTCGGCGCGTGTCCCGCTTGCCAGGGGTTTGGACGGGTGATTACGATCGACAGGGATCTTGTGGTCCCGGACGCCTCAAAATCGATTCGCGAAGGCGCGATTGAACCGTGGACCAAGGCCAGTACGCGGTGGGAGCGGGGGCAATTGCTGGATTTTTGCGCGCGTAAACGAATTCCGGTCCAAAGGCCCTGGGCAACACTTAAAAAGGAACATCAAAAATGGATCTTCGAGGGATTCCCGGGGGACGATTATTTTAGTCTTCGTGATTTTTTTGATTATCTCAATAAAAAAATCTACAAAATGCACGTCAGGATTTTTTTAAACCGTTACCGGGGTTATGTTCCCTGTGCGGTCTGTCACACGAGTCGGCTTAAACCAGACGCGATGAATTATCGGCTGGGAGGAAAGACGATCGCGGACGTTCAGGCCCTTCCGATTGACCGGTTGCTTGAATTTCTTGAAACGATTCACTTGTCCCCGGAGGAAAAAGAGAAAATGGGACCAGTTCATGAGGAATTGATCCGCCGCGTCCGTTTCCTAAAAGAGGTTGGTTTGGGCTATCTGACCCTCGACCGCATGTCACGAACGCTTTCCGGTGGGGAAGTCCAGCGAATTCACCTCGCGAGTTCGCTGGGGTCGGCCCTTGTGGACACCCTTTATGTTCTGGATGAACCGAGCATCGGTCTTCATGAGCGGGACAATCAAATGCTGATTGCGCTTCTCAAGAAGCTTCGTGATCTCGGGAATACGGTGGTGGTAGTTGAACACGATCGGACCATGATCCAGTCCGCTGATGAAGTGATCGATCTTGGACCCGAAGGGGGTGCCAAGGGAGGCCGGTTGGTTTTTCAGGGAAGCATTGACGCTCTCAAGTCGTGCCAGGCGTCTTATACGTCACGCTACCTTTCAGGGAAAGAAAAACTGCAACGAGTGTTCCGTCCCGCGCGGGGAAAACCCCGGAAAATCCTGATCGAGGGTGCGTCAGCGCACAACCTCAAAAAAATTCGTGCTGAAATACCATTGGGGCGACTGGCGGTCCTGACGGGAGTTTCGGGATCCGGGAAAAGCACCTTGCTTTACAATGTCCTTTATAACCATTACCTGAAATCCAAGGGCCAGCCGGTATCTCGGGACGAGCTTGGAAATGTAAAAAGGATCGCGGGGTTTGACGGCGTCGAGGATATGGTGCTCGTCGATCAGTCCTCTCTGGGGCGGTCACCGCGTTCCAATCCCGCGACCTACACCAAGGCGTTTGAAGAGGTGCGGAAGGTTTTTGCTTCGACCCGGCAGGCCAAGCGGGCAGGTTTTGACGCCGGCTATTTTTCCTTTAATTCGGAAAAAGGACGTTGTCCGGTTTGTAAGGGCGATGGCGCGGTCAAGGTCGAAATGCATTTTCTCGCGGACATCTTTGTGCCGTGCGAAGCGTGCCAAGGTCGGCGGTTTAAAAACGAAGTTCTGGAAATTGAATACCAAGGATTGAATATTGACAAGGTCCTTCGGCTTACGATTGATGAAAGCGTGGATTTTTTTCAGGCACGCAAAGCTATTGTCGATAAACTGGAGCCTTTAAGAAAGATCGGGCTCGGTTATCTTAAACTCGGTCAGCCGACTTTGACCCTCTCCGGTGGTGAAGCTCAGCGTCTTAAGCTGGCCTGTGAAATGGCTGAACCGTTCTCGGGGGCCGCGCTGTATCTTCTGGATGAGCCAACGACAGGGTTGCATGAGAGGGATATTCATCATCTGTTGACCGCTTTTGATGAGCTTCTCGCCCGGGGACACTCGCTTTTTGTGATAGAACACCATATGGGATTGATTGCTCTGGCGGATTATGTGATTGATCTTGGACCGGAGGGGGGCGAGGAGGGAGGCGAAATTATTTATCAAGGGGATGTGGCGGGTTTGCTGGAATGCAACCGGTCTCACACCGGACAGTGTCTCAAGAAATATCTTGCTGGTTTGAGTGCGGCGGATTAAACCCGGCGCGACATTTTTTAAGGGAAAGATGTTTCTCTGCCATTTGATCTCTTTTTAATTCTAAGGTATCTTTTAACGGGTGATTCGATGACTAAAAAATGGTGTTTTTTAATGTTAGTTGTGGTTTTGTCAACGGGCAACGTGGCGGCCATCCGGCGCGCGGAGGATCCTATTCGCGATACCCAGACCAGTCCGATTGCGTTCCAGCAAAAAATGGAAGAAGAAAAGGACGGGAAGAAAGGGCCCCTTTTATATCATGTCAGATATAATCCAAAAGATTCGTTTTTGACAACCTCACCGGTTCTCCCTGAAGAAAAGGCCAAAGAGGATTTGGTGTCTCCTTACTCAAAAACCGAGGAACTGGACTGGTGGGAGGAACCTGATTTATCCGCTGGAAGTAATGCCGGGGTCCATTCAGGCCAGGATTGGGGCAGGATGGAAGAAGATTATTGGAGTGGGGATGTGAGCGCGGAAAATGGGGAGATGGGATCTGGCGCTGGCAACGAGATTAAGGAGAATGCCGATTCAGCAAGTTCGCAGGTTGAGGATGAGTGGTGGTGACACCGCTCTGAGAGGAAATCGCGACCGGATTTCTTCATGTTTTTGCGGGTTAGGAACATCAGTCGGGGTTTTTTCGAGATAACCCAGGTCAGCCTAAAATGCTCCAGGCGTTTTGAAATAGCAGTGTAAATTAGAATGCCTTGCCGCTATAATACACCCCGAGTTTACCTGCCGAAATCGGGCTCCCCCGGGCATGTGATCAAAGAGTAAAAAGGAGAGTGAATTACTATGATGTCGTGGCGCCGTTTAAAGTTATTTTGGATGGATCACTGGTTGAAATTTACGATCGTTTTCGCGGCGGTGGTTTTGATCGTTCTTTCCGTTTGGGGGATGGCTTCGCTTGAGAGCTATTACCGGAACATTACGCTGGCTCAGCTTCCTCTTCAAATCCTCATGGTGACGATCAATGCCGTGATTTTTGTGTATCTTTATATGGTCATCTTTCGCGGGGGATTCGCGAAGCTAGAGAAGAAAAGCATTAAGGCGCAAAATGTTAACGTTAAATTTTCGGATGTCATTGGAATTGATGAAGCCAAGGACGAATGCTGGGAAGTAGTGCAATTGATCAAGGATCACGTTCGCCTCAAGAAGATCGGTGGCAAAATTCTTCGCGGGATCCTCATGATGGGCCCTCCCGGTTGTGGAAAGACGTATCTTGCCAAGGCGATCGCCACCGAGGCGGGAATGCCGTTCCTTTCGATGGCGGCGAGTGAATTTAACGAGATCTTCGTGGGCGTGGGCGCCAGCCGTGTCCGGAAACTTTTTCAGAAGGCTCAGCGCATGGCTTATGGCTACGGCGGTTGCATTGTGTTTATCGATGAGTTGGACGCGATGGGACAAAGACGTACTTTTAATCAGTTTGGAAGCGGTGAGGGAAACACCACCCAGAACCAACTTCTTGTTGCCATGGATGGTCTCGGAGAAAGATCCGAGAATATCGTCGTTATCGGAGCGACGAATGCCTCTGAAGATGTCCTGGACCCCGCCCTTCTCCGCCCCGGACGTTTTGACAGAAAGGTCTATATCAAGAAGCCAAATCTTGAGGGGAGGGAGGCGCTTTTTCGCTATTACCTTAGCAAGGTGAAATTCGAAGCGTCGGTTGATTGCAAACGCCTGGCGAGAAAGGCAATCGATAAATCGCCCGCGGATATCGAAAATATCGTCAAGGAATCGGCTCTGATCGCGACCCGAAACAAAAGGGATTCGATTACGCTGAAGGACATTTCCGAGGCCATAGAGCGAATTGAGCTTGGGGTCAAGCAACGATTAACGGTCAATGTCAGGGAGCGCGAAATGACGGCCTATCACGAGACGGGCCATCTGATGGTGACCTATCTTCTGCATCCCCGCGATGACGTTTTTAAAGCGTCCATTATTCCGAGGAAAATGTCTCTGGGGGTCGTTCATCCGACGCCGATCGAAGAATGGCACTCCAAGGATCGCGAGTCGCTACTTGCCGATATTAAAGTGTGTGTCGCGAGCTATGTCGCCGAAAAGATCAAGTTTGGAACCACGACCACGGGAGTCGGAGGCGGTCCGGGGAGCGATTTTCACACGGCGTCTAACATTGCCAACGCCATGGTTTGGAAGTTTGGCATGGGGCCATCAGGGATGGTCGGGGATTACAGCGTTAATGTCCAACTGCTTTCTGAGGAGTTAAAGACGCGGCTTAATCAGGATGCCGAGAAGATTCTCAAGGATTGCATGGCGGAGGTTGAAGCTCTCCTTAAAAAGGAAAACGATCTCTTTGAGCGTTTTGCCCGTGAACTGATCACAAAGAGCGAACTTGATTACGATGAGATCGAGGCGATTTTCATGGAGTACGGGAAGACCAACCCGCGCCGGGTATCATTGTCCCGGGACGGCTCTGCCCCAGCCGCTTAAGTTGCCGCTTTATGACTCAAAAGACATCTGACACTCTGTTAAAAAAAAGGCGTCAGATGTCTTTTGTTTTTTTGGCGTTATGGATGACGGGAATATTGATTTCGGGATGCACTCCCCCGAGCTATAGCGGCGATGACCTCAAGCGGGCGGTCATCGAGATTACCCGGAAAGAGTACGGCATCGAAAATTGTGACGTCAAGGTTGTGGGGACGACCTTTGGAGTTTTTCTTCCTCTCTCACAGCTTTTCTCCATGGATTTTAAAGAAGCGATCCTTTCCGGACAGGTGACCGACATGGAGCAGCTTTTCCAGCCTACCGAAGAAGCGATCGACAAGATTGAGGATGTGCTGTTTTCAATGTCCCGGGTGATTCTCTCCACGGACCGGAAAATCGATTTTTATTTTCTCCAGGCGACTGACATTGAAAAAACAGGAATGGAGATCAATTTTATCGGGCACAGCGATGACATCAAGAGGGTCCGTTTTTGGGACATTCCAAGGAGCGAATATCGGAAACGCATCATCCATGAAATGCAGTTGAACCGTCCCGTGCTTTGGCATCGACCGGTCAAACAGTTCTTTAACGACTTAAACGAAAAAACACGCTCCGAACTAAAACTCCTTTACTTCAAGAACCTCGATGACGCCAAATGGGAAGAGGAATTCTTCCTGACTTCAAAGATGGGGGCTTCTGACGAAAAGGGCGCGAGGATTTGGGAAGTGATAGATGTTCGTAGTTTGCCCGTCGAGGACCGGGAGGTGGTTGTTTATGCGAAGGTTAACGCCAGGCCGCGGGATGGGCAGGGAGCTCCTCAGGTTTTGGATTATCTTTTCCAGATATCCTCGCGGGGAGGCGAGGAAAAAATCGACAGAATCACCCCGATGAGTGTTCTGGACCAAACGTCGGCGGACCTTGATGCGCCCATGACCCGGGACATGATTTATTCGAGTCTGGAGCGATGGGACGAGGAATTCAGTGTTCCGGATATGACGTTAGGCGAGTTTCTCGCGATGCAGCTTTCGCGGAGGATGCAGATGGCGTTTTCACAGGACGAGCGGGTCTACAATACCTTTTCCGAAATTAAGGCGGTATTTCAGTACGTTGAAGGTGACCCCGGACATTTTATTTTTCACATGACCGCTCCCTTGAAGGATATTCGGCAGAAAGCCTACACTCTGGATCAGGGGGTGAACGAGGATGTGATTTACGCCTGGAACCTGGCGACCCGCGAGTTTGTGAATGTTCTTCGTGGCTACAGTTTTAAAGACTGGGAATTTTTGAGTTTCAGCCTGACCCAGGCGCCATCCTACACCTGGACTGCCAACCAGCAGGATCTTGAGCTTTACCGGCGCATGAAAAAACCTCTGCAGGATATTTTGACCCTTACTCCCCAGGTTGCTTCCTAGCTTTTCACGGCTCAGCCTTGAGAGCCTGATGAATTTCTGCTATCATGTGTACTCCTATGGAAATCCTTACTCCCAGACAAGCAGACATCCTGAATGGTGTCGTTGAAGCCCACATTGAGACCAGTGGCCCCGTCGGGTCTCATTATATTATCAAGAAGTACGCGATTCCCGTTTCCTCTGCCACCATCCGGAACGAAATGGGGGCGCTTGAGGAAATGGGATATTTAACGCATCCTCATACTTCGTCGGGGCGAGTTCCGACTGACTCGGGATACCGTTATTATCTGGATCATGCATCGTTCGCCGATGTGATGCCGGAGTCTCTGTGTTTACAGGTGGCGCGAGAACTTAGCCAGAATTACCAGGAACAACGGGAGATCAGGGTTTTTCTTGAAAAAGTCACTTCCATGCTTTCTTCCATGACCCGGGAGATAGGACTTTCCTTGTCGATGGCGCCGGAGCCCGGCCTTGATCAGAAAATTGAAGATCTCCGTCTTTCGCTTCAGGGGCTGACCCACATTCTTGAGAAACCCGAATTTCAGGATATCAACAAGCTTCGCACACTTTTAAAAACTCTGGAAGAAAAGATAGTCCTTAAACAATGGTTGCTCAAGCAGGCGCAGGAATCTCAGGTTTCGGTTTCTGTCGGCCGGGAACATGAAAGTCAGGCGCTTGAGAATTGCGCCATTGTCACGGCGCGTTACTCGGCCGGAGAGATGGGAACTGGTGTCATCGCCATACTGGGCCCCAAACGGATGCCTTACCGGAGGCTTGTTCCGCTCGTTTCCCGGGTCGCGGAACTTATGGAAGCTTTTTTTACCGAACACGAGGAGTTTGACGCATGAATTCTCATTTCAAGAAAGACCCCGCGCGTGCTGACGAGTGCTCTCCCAGTCAGGATTCAAAAGTGTCTCCGGAAAAAGAAAACAGCGTTCCGGAAAGCAAGGACGAGATGACGGCCGAATATGAGAGGCTCCAAAAACGCGTGGAAGAACTGGAAGGACTTCGCGAGAAGTTTTTGCACGCGGCCGCTGATTTTGAAAATGCCAAAAAGCGGAATACCCGGGAAAAAGAGGAGTTCATCAAGTTTAGTCAGGAGCGGATCCTCCGCGATATGCTTCCCGTGCTGGATAATTTTGAGCGGGCTGTCGCGCACACTTCCGCGGCGGAGCTTTCTGAATTGAATGAGGAACAGATCCAGACCAATTTTAAAAATATGGCTACGGGCGTTCAAATGGTACAAAAACAGCTTATCGATACCCTCAAAAAACACGGACTCAGCCGGCTTGAAACGGTTGGCGAGAAATTCGATCCCAATTGCCATGACGCCGTGGCGCATGTCACAGGGGACGGTGACGAGGATGTGGTTGTTGATGAGATTGA
>DCTJ01000069.1:25976-26250 GCA_002329545.1 Candidatus Omnitrophica bacterium UBA1443 | reverse complement strand
ACCCGCATGGTGGAAGATTTGTCACTCAAGGTGAAGGTTCGGGTTATGCCGACGGTCAGGGAAAAGGACGGGCTTGCCATGAGTTCCCGAAACCGTTTTCTCACTCCGGAGGAAAGGGCCCGCGCGACGATGATTTCGCGGGCGCTTTTTGACCTCCGGAAAGGACTCAAAAAACGGCAAAAAACGATCCGTGAGCTGAAGAAACAGGCGCTCCGAGAGCTGGAGCGGCATGTGGACAAGGTCCAGTATCTTGAGGTAGTGGATGCCGATTGGC
>DCTJ01000069.1:0-25963 GCA_002329545.1 Candidatus Omnitrophica bacterium UBA1443 | reverse complement strand
GATAATGTTATAATCCACGCTTCCTGACAGGATCAGACGAAGATTGGCCCGTGGAGGGAGGTTCTCCGCGGGAGACGGAGCGAGTGGATTTCTAACGGGGATGATATGCAAAAACAATTATTGAGCGGAAAAATACATCGCGCGCGGGTGACTGAGGCGCGTATTGATTACGAGGGAAGTATCGCGATCGACAGCCAGTTGATGAAGGGCGCCGGAATCCTGCCTTACGAGAAAGTTCTAATCGCAAATCTCAATAACGGGTCACGGATTGAAAGTTACGCCATTTCCGCACCCGCGGGTTCGGGTGTGGTTTGCCTGAACGGCGGCGCCGCGAAGCATGGCAAGGTTGGTGATGTTCTCATTATCATGACGTTCGGAGTTTACGCCGGGCGGGAACTTAAAAATCACAAACCTAAAGTTGTTTATGTCGGTAAGGGGAATCGGGTCATCAGAAAAAAATGAGAAAATTTAAAGTAGGAATTATCGGTTGTGGCGCCATTGGGACGGCCCTCGCGAAAGTATTGATTAAAGATAAAAAACTGAACTTTCGCGCCGTTTTGACCGCGGTGGCCGACAAGAACCCGGAGCAGGCCGAAAAACTTTGTCGCCGGATCCGTCGACGGCTTCCGCTTGTGTCGATCCGTGAAATCGTCAAACGGTGTGATTTTGTGATCGAAGCGGCCCACCCGAGCATTTCCCCGGCCGTCGCGTCGCTCGCGCTTCGCCACGATAAATACGTTCTCATTATGAGCGCGGGCGGACTCCTGAATTTCCCGTTCAAACGGCTTCGGGCTCTCCTCGCTAAAACCTCGGGGCGCCTCTACTGCCCGTCCGGAGCTGTTGCCGGGATTGACGCGCTTTTGGCCGCGCAAACAAACGGATTGCGGCGCGTCAGATTAATAACCACAAAACCTCCGCAGGCGCTGAAAGGCGCGCCTTATTTTAACACGCACCCGTTTCCGGTTTTCCGCTCCAAGGAGGAAAGAAAACTTGTCTTTCGGGGGAACGCGGCACGCGCGAGCCGCGCGTTTCCCCAGAATATTAACGTCGCGGCGATCCTCAGTTTGGCCGGACTGGGCCCGCGGCGGACGGAAGTTGAGATTTGGGCGACCCAAGTGGCGGGGACGAATCACCACGAAGTGCATATCGAGGGAGATTTTGGAAGTATTTGTACGACAACTCAAAATTATCCCGCGCCGGACAATCCCAGGACGAGTTATTTAGCCATCCTCTCCGCCGTGGCCACCCTTCGCAAGGCGTTTACGTCCCTGCGGCTTGGGACCTGACGCGCGAGGCCCTGCCGCGTTTTGCGTGATATGCAGGAATATATTGACGTTCGGGGGGCGAGGGAACATAACCTCAAGAACCTCTCGTTCAAAATTCCAAGAAACAAATTTACGGTGATCACCGGTCTCTCAGGATCGGGGAAATCCTCTTTGGCCTTCGACACTATTTACGCGGAAGGCCAGCGCCGTTATCTCGAAAGCCTGTCTTCCTACGCGCGGCAATTTCTTGAAAAAATGAAAAAGCCGGACGTAGACCGCATCTCGGGACTTTCTCCCGCCATTGCCATCGAGCAACGCTCCACCACCAACAATCCCCGTTCCACGGTGGCGACCGTTACCGAGATTTATGATTATTTGAGATTGCTTTTTGCCAAAGTCGGTCTTGCGCATTGTCCCACCTGTGAACGCCCCTTATTGAGCCGGTCCAAAGAAGAGATCTACCGGGACATTCTTGAGAGATTTGGCGGTCGTGAGATCCAGGTACTGGCGCCGCTGGTCCGGGGCCGGAAGGGAGAATACCAAAAACTGTTTCAGACGGTTCTGAAAAAGGGCTATGACCGCGCGCGGATTGACGGGAGTGAGCGGTTTTTGACGCCTGAGCTCAAGCTCAAAAAAATGGTTCGCCATGATATTGAGATCCTGGTCGATGAGCTGACCCTTGAGGAGAGAACGGAAAACCACAGGTTCCGGAATTCCCTCCAAAGCGCGCTTGATCTCGCGCAGGGCCACGTGGCAATCCTGGACAAAGTTTCGTCGGCGAAGGAGCCTGTCTTTTTTTCTTCCACGAAGAGTTGCGCGGAGTGCCAGGTGAGTTTTCCGGAACTCACTCCCAACATGTTTTCCTTCAACAGCCCTTATGGCGCCTGTCCGAAATGCAAGGGGCTCGGGACCCTGTCGCAAATTTTTACTCGCGGCGTGATTGCAAATCCCTCGAAACCGCTCATCCAGGCCCTGAACAAGGACGTTTTTTTTGCGTTTAATAAATACTTTTTTGAAGACCTTCTGCATGATCTTTCCCAAAAATATGGTTTTGAATGGGACACGGCGTATGAGGATTGGCCGGAGGAAGCGAAAGAGGCGTTCTTGCTGGGCGATGGGGATGTGTCCGGGCTGGTGGAAGAGTGGGAACGTCTTTTTCATGAAACAGATTCCGAAATGATCAGGACGAAGATCCGGAAATTTCTGAGGGAGGAAACATGCAAGGAGTGTGGCGGCAATCGTCTCCGCAAGGAAAGTCTCAGCGTGAGGATCGGCGGGAAGAACATTTCGGAGGTTACCGCCTTGGCAGTNNAGCCGTACCGTTTTTTGAGGGCTTGAGTTTCCAGGGCAACGAACTTTTGATAGCAACACCGATTGTCAGGGAAGTGCGCGAGAGGCTTCTGTTTCTGCTCCATATCGGGCTTGGCTACCTGACGCTGGATCGCACGGTCGCGACGCTCGCGGGAGGTGAATTACAGCGTATCCGGCTGGCGGCGCAGATCGGGCTGGGCCTGACCGGGGTGCTTTATGTCCTGGATGAGCCCAGCATCGGGCTTCATCCGAGAGACAATAAAAAACTGCTGGATGCCCTCGAGCGGTTGCGGGATCTGAAAAATACGGTGCTTGTCGTGGAACACGATGAAGAAACGATCCGTCGGGCGGATCATGTGATTGATCTTGGCCCCGGAGCGGGCGCGCGGGGAGGGGAGATCGTGGCGGAGGGAGTGGCCGACGCGCTCAAGGATTGTCCCCGGTCGGTGACCGCCCAATACCTTCATGGACAGATCTCGATTGATGTGCCTGAATCGCGTAAAGATTACCGGCGCGCCCCGAAGCTCATCCTTAAAAACTGTCGAGAACACAATCTCAAAAATATCGATGTTGCCATTCCGCGCGACAAGCTGGTGGTNNACTTCACAACCGGCTTTGGAAAACCGCGTACAAGGTTGGCAAATTTGATTCGATCCAGGGCGCCGGCCGGATCGACAGGGTCATTGAGATTGACCAGTCGCCCATCGGGCGAACGCCGAGATCAAACCCCGCCACCTACACGGACATTTTTGGCTTCATCAGGAGGCTTTTCAGCTCGCTTGAGACGTCAAAGCTCCGCCGCTACACCCAGTCGCGCTTCAGTTTTAATCTGAAGGGGGGACGTTGTGAAAAGTGCCGGGGAGTTGGTTTCGAGAAGCTTGAGATGAGCTTTATGCCGGACCTTTTTGTGGTCTGTGAAGACTGCCGGGGCCAACGGTACAACGCCTCCACCCTTGAGGTCCGGTATCAGGGGAAAAACATCGCGGAGGTTCTGGACCTCTCGATCCTGGAGGCGAAGGATTTTTTTTCAAAGTTTTCTTACGTTCGCGAAAAGCTTGAGGTGCTTGATTCAATCGGACTGGGTTATGTAAAACTGGGGCAATCATCGACGACCCTTTCGGGAGGAGAGGCCCAGCGGATCAAGATTGCCTCGGAGTTAATGAAGAAATCGACCGGAAAGACCCTTTATCTTCTGGATGAGCCCACGACCGGTCTGCATTTTTCAGACATCAAAAATCTTTTGAAGGCGCTTTTCGACCTGCGCCAGCAGGGAAATACGGTGGTGGTGATCGAACATAATCTTGATGTCATCAAAATGGCAGATTACCTTATTGATTTGGGGCCGGAGGGCGGGCAGGCGGGAGGAAATATTGTCGTCTGCGGGTCTCCGGAGGAAGTCGCGGGGGCGCCCCTCTCCCATACAGGGAGGTTTTTGGGGGAGGCGCTGGCCAGGCGGCCATGATCGCTGTTTTTTTTTATTACAAACAGCTTCCTCATGAAGTTTTTCCGTGTTATATTACGTTACGTGGTTTAATTCAAATTCACTGATTGGAGGATCCCCAACATGATAATGGAGATAGGAATCGTGGCCGGCGAGATTTGGCATTATCTCGATGAGCACCACACCGCAAACCTTGACCAGTTGACCAAAGGTCTCAAGCGTCCCAGGGAACTTGTTTTGATGAGCCTTGGATGGCTTGCTCGGGAAGGTCACGTTTCACTGGGAACCCCGGAGAGCGGTTACGCCGCGACTCTCAATCGCAAATAACCCAAGTGAAATACTGTTGTATCGTTTCCGCTGTTCCGAACATTAAAGAGGCCCGCCGTCTGGCGGGCCTTTTGCTTGCCTCGAAGATTGCCGCATGTGTTCAGATTCTCCCCGGNNGGGGAAGCGGGAGAGATCCAGGGAAGTTCTTCTTTTAATCAAAACAAGAGCGTCTCTCTACGCCAAAGTCGAAAAAACTATTCTCAAGTACCACTCTTACGAAGTTCCTGAAATTATCTGTTTCCCGATCGAAAAGGGTAGTCCGTCCTTTCTTAAGTGGGTTGCCGAAAACGCGAGAGTCTAGGGACGCTTTTCTGAGTCCATCCTTGATTTTTCAATCGCTTGAAAGACGCCCGCTTCAAATTCCCGATGTTTTTTACGAGGCTGGATTTTGTGAGGAGCGCGGAGCCTAGATTTTGGAAGGTGATACGGCGATGAAAACTTTCGCGGTCTTTCCGCTTTCATGAAAGATTTGATGAGGTAAGGACGCGTCAAAGTAGATAGATTCCTGCGACTTCAGTACGATTTCTTCCTGATCCAGCCTGATTTTGACGCTCCCGTCCAGCACCCACAAGAACTTTTCCACGCCCCGTTCGTTGGATTCCTTTTCCGTCTTGCCGCCACTCTGGAGGGTCAATAGCAGAGGGGTGATTTTCTTGCTGGAGCTTTCCTGGGTAAGTAATTCGATGTGCACGTCTTTGGTGTGATGGGTGACTTTGCGGGAATCTTTGTCCTGGCGGGCGATTTGCTCATAGCGTTTGTCGACGCCGGAATAAAGTTCCGCCAAACCGATCCCGAGTGTTTCGGCGATTTTCTCGTGACATTCAACCGTTCCGACCATGGTGCCGGTTTCAATACGTGAGAGGGTCGCCTGCGCGACGCCCGTCTTTTCGGAAATCTCGACGAGCGTAAGCCCCTTGGCCTTTCGGAGCGTTCTGATTCTTTGTCCCAAGTTTTTCAGCATGAAGCCAGTCTAGCCATTCCTTCTGTAACGTCAAGGGAAATATGAAAGAAGTGCATAATTTAAATATAAATAAAACTCATATTAATATTGACAAATATAAATACTTATGTTAAGGTAACCTCAAGTCAAAACAGGAGGTGTTTCAATGTCAAACAAAGCAAGGATCCATCGCATTTTGGGAGCGTTTTTGATCGCGACGTTCCTGACCGGGGGTCTCAGCCTGGCGGTTGCCACGAAAGCGTACGGGGCGCCTAAAGCTGAGTCTCAGGTTAATGCGCCGGTGATGATCAATATTAACAAGGCCGGTGTCGAGGAACTGGACAAGATTCGGGGAATTGGACCTGCCATGGCCCAGCGAATTGTAGATTTTCGCACGCAGAATGGAGCGTTTAAAAGCGTGGATGATCTGGTCCAGGTTCGCGGGATTGGCGGTGCCAAACTCCAGCAGATTAAGGCCCAGGTTACGGTCTGACGTATTTGACCCGTAAGAAGGATCGTTTCTCGTTGCTCTCTGGACCTGTCCGGCCGGCAGGTCGCGGGGAGGACGGGAAGCGCTCTCTGAAAACTTTAATGGGAACCAGAGATTTTTCAAATAACTGAAAGGTTGGGGAAACTCCCCGTCCTCTAAAATAACTGTTCGTCGCCGTTAGAACTCTCCAGAGACGTTTCTTGCGTTTTATTATCGTTTTGTGTCGTTAGAATTTTTGTCGAATTTTCGTCCACCTCACCATTAATTAACTTTCAAGATGTCAATGAAATCCCAAATTTGAACCTTACCCCTGTTATAAAAAGTTATAAATTGGAAATAAATGACAGCCCAACAGTTAAAACCTTTTCAAAGGCCATTGCTAAGTAAAGGTTCAGGTGTTAAGTTTTAGCCACGTTCAACTCACAATCCGGAAAAGACTTACGATGGATTCCAGGTCTTTGTTTTTAACGGAAAAGAAGGGATGCCAGGGGTGATTTGATCATCATGTTTCCACGGGCGAACGGAGGAGTGTTTATATTTATGAGAACGGTTGCATTGGCAGTCGTGTGCCTCTTTACGTTCACGACAATCGCCGAGTCCGCGCCGATCCTTCATCCCGGGTATGGAATGGGCGGTACTGAAATAGCCATCGACTCCGCATTGGAAAAAATGTCGATACCTTCCGAATATGGAACCGTTAAAGAGATTCACATCGCCCGGCGGTTTTCTTCCCAAGGCAAGGCCCGCCGCGATCTGGCGCCAGCGCCCGTGGTGATCCAGATCGAAGACGCTCACTCCCAGTTTGATGCCCAAAAAAATATTAATAATCTGACCCGTTATCTTTCGGAGACATACGGGATCAAGACGATTTTTGTCGAAGGTGGTATGGGCGAGCTTGAACCGGATCTTCTCCGGTTTTTTCACGCTCCGGACCTCAACGATCAACTGTTGGAACGACTGCAGGACAAAGGCTTGATCGGGGGATTGGAGAAGTTTCTCTCGGCGGAGGATGGAAAATCGGGAACCGAATCTTTCGTATGGCCCGGAAGCCACCAGCGGTCTTCCGCCATAAGGGCTTTTGGCGTTGAAGATCTCGTGCTTTATCGCAAAAATCTCGACCAGTTTCGCGCTGTTTATGCCGCCAAACCCGAAACTGATTTATTCCTTGAAAAAACGCGACGGGACATTGTGTCGCGTGGGCACCGGATTTTTGGTAAAGAGCTGAAAGACTATTTTTCAACGTGGATGTTTCAAAACGAAACCGACGCGAAAATTACAGAACGCCTTTCCACGCTCCAGAAATACGCGGCTGACGTCCTTGATCTGGATTTTGATGACGCTCGTGAGCAGTATGACTGGCCCCAGCTGGTTCGATTTTTCAAAATCAAAACACTTGAAAAAAAAGGAGACGGGGCGGAACGGGAAAGAGTAAGGGAAAGAAAAAATCTCGTGAGTTGGCTGGAACAAAATGGATTGGGGCGCTATGTGGATGATTTTCAGTTTTTGGTTTCTGGGCCCTATGCCCCGAACTCTAAACTCGCGGGTGACGTTCGATTTCAAGTAGAACAGTTCTATGAACTGGCGGTTTCCAAGGGCTTCCGGTTCGGAGATTATCCTCATCTTACCTGTGAAATCGGAATTGCCATTCTCTCCAGTGAATTACAAGCGATCGATCTTTTGGGGGAAGCGGAGAGGTTGAATGACCTGATTTTGCAAAGCCTTGCCCGGACGGAAGAGGAAAAGAATCTCATTCTGGAGTACAAGGAATATCGTCTGTTGAGGAAACTATTTGCGCTTGAATTGACGCGAGAGGAATATCAGAGGCTTAAAAATAAAACAGGAGGAACCGGGGATGGAGAAAAAGAGCTGAAATGGTTCAGCGGTTCTTTCCGTGAGGAGCCGGCTGACCGTTCAAAATTACCTGTCGCGAAAGCGATGAGTTTTTATGAAATCGCCGAAGCTCGCGAACAAGTTATGTTTGAAAATATACGGGCGCGCATGGAGGAGTTACAAACGACGAGGTCCATCCTCATCACGGGAGGGTATCATTCCAAGGGCCTCGTGGAGCTTTTCAGGCAGGGCGGGATTTCTTATGTCCGCATCGCGCCGCGCATCGCGGAAATCAATTCGGATAATAGCTATCATCACGCGATGATGCTGGGCCAGTCCGGGACCGGCGCTCTGACCGACGTGGTATCCTCTCGGGCCGAAGGTGAAAAATCCGGGACGGCTACAAGCGGTGCGGCTCTTCGATTNNGCCGTTAAACCCGAATTATTTGAACGAGCCGTGGGCCGGCCAGCCGTTCTCGCTGTCCGGCAGGAACTCCGCGATTCCCTTCGCGAGGTATTTCGTAAGGCTGGAAAGTCCTTCAGTGAGTTGAACGTACTTTCCTCCAAGACGCTGGCCGCCCACGGGCTTGTTTCTTCGTCCCCCTCTAACGGGCCATATCGTGTGGCGCCTGAGACAAGAATCGCGGCTCTGACAAGGTCAGAGTTCCGTGACAGCGTTTGGGCGAATATCAAATTTCCCGAGAGGGTCTCGTTTGTTTCGGAAGGGCCTTCAACTGCGATAGGATTTCCCCCGGAAGCTGATCGTTTTTTGAAGGGAGAGGNNGAGAGGAGGTTCTCGGACTCTTTTTTGACCCGGCAAGTGCCTTGATGGCCCTGGTGCCCTACACCCGGACTTTGGCGCTCAAGCGATTTGGCGTTCCTTTTCTGGAGCCGCAGTCATTAGGCAGGGTGGCAAATAATCTCTGGGTTTCCATTCCGGACATTGATCTCGAAAAATCAGGGCTTAAAAAATTTTCGGCTTTTGGAATAGCGAGCTTCGGGACACACTGGGCGCTGTTTGATCGTGAACATCATCCGTTTTTAGAGCCCCTGGGGAAGTTGAGGCTTTCTAACTGGTCCCAACGGAAAAAGTCTCTTCGCATCCAGATTCCTCCCACGCTTTTTCCTAAAATTAAAAATGAAGATTATGCGGTCNNTTTTTTCCCCCGAAGGTTCGGAGGTTTTTTATTTTCTCCCGGGAAGTGACATTGATGCCATTATCCGGGGTGATAGAGAAAGATTTGGGGAGTTCTCCAATGATGAGGAATGGCTGAATTTTGCAAGCTGGGTTGGAAGCCAGAGCCGGCAAGTCGTCTTGATAAATCGTTCAGGAGAGATTTCCGTTGAGGAAAAATGGTTTCGAGAGGCACATTTTAACCTCCGTCATCTTGGTATGGGATTTCAGGGAAACTTCCTCGTTTTGTTTGACTGGCAGAATTACCAGAACGCCATTAACGCGTNNTGGGTCCAGTCGCCAGATCCGAAATGCGCGGGGGTTCCAGCCAGCTGGCTGAACATACCGGATGGCGTCGTCTTGAAGGGGAAGATCGGGACCGGGTTATCGCGGAACTGGTGGATAAGGACCAGGAAGGTGTCATTCGTTATTTTGCGAGGTGGGTTCGCGCGACTTCAGCGATGGAGTCTGCCCTGTGGGAAGGGTGGCGTGCCTTTGTCGTGGGTTTGCGGTTCGCCAAGAGTTATTTTAATAATCGTCACAAAATCTATCCNNGGGTCTGGATACTTAAGAAAGCAAAGTATCATGTTAAATCCGGAACACCAGGGAATGATCTCCGGGTGGAGATGTTGGCCTACCTGCTTCTGAAGGACCGGATCAATATTGCCGAAGTCCATTTTTTGACAGGACCGGAAGCCGCCCAACTGGGCATTCCGGCTGGGGAAGCCGGAAATTTTTTCTTGTCGCAAGTTGTTTTAAATGACGGCTCCTCTGATGAAATTGGCGAGGAAGAGCTCCGCAGGAGTTTTTCCAGAATTTTTGTCGCGGACGTGTGGCTCCGGAAAGTGGATCACATGGTTTCAAATTATAGTTTCCGCCATGCGGCGCCGGTTTCGATCGATCAAGAAGAAGCTCTGGATTATCTGGCGCTGGCCCCGAATTCTGAAGGATTGGCCTGGTTCATCCTCACGTTTCTTTTAAACGGTATTTGGCAACCGGGTTACAACCTTATCGCGCATAATTGGCCAAGTCTCGGGCCGAAAATGTGGGAAGAGATGAAGCTGCTGGGCAGGGTGAGCGGCGTCGACCCAAAAGGGACGATCGAGGCGGTGATCAAGACTGCCGTTGACTATGGCCTTCTGGCCGGATTTCGGGCGGCCGAGATGCTGGATCCGGCAAGTATGAGGGAAGCCGTTGAGGAATTTCAATCAATTGACAGATCGACGATTCTTGCGGCCGCCCGGGAGGCGGGGTATTCGCAACGGGAAGCGAAATTGGTCGCCGATTATATTGTCGCGTATCAGAAAACATTGGCCTCGGACGTGAGAAAGCTTTGGATTATCCTAAACGCTGACCGGGTTGCTTTCAAAGTAAAGGAACTCCTGAGCCAGAATCACGAGAACCCCCTTTCCGACATCAAAGAATTTCCGCCATCGTTCCGTTCCGAGTTACGATCTAGATTCAAATCTTCCGAAGTGGGACGTTCGGAATTACGGGAAAAGCCGTTTCCTGACCCACCCATGGGACAGAGCCCTTCAACTCAAGAAACGGGGTATCCCGCTTTTTCTTCTCGCCCCGAATTATGGGATTTTCAGTTTGAAATGGCAGGGCATCCCTGGAGTTATCTGCTTGATGTCTTGGGGTTCAGACCTCTTGATGGTCAAAGCAGATTAGTTTCAGGCGTGATGGATGTGTTCATGGATCCTGGGAGGGCCTGGATTTTGGAAGATCTGGGAAAGCTGGATACCGAAATCGAAGATGAAAGGATTGCCCAAATTGTTTTTAGAAATGGCCTTCCCGAGACCTTCAGGTTTTCAGATGATTCTGTTATTTCTGTTGGAGACTGGATCCATCAACTTGAATCATCGGTGTGGAAGGGGCAGCCGCTTTACCATTTTCGGTCAGTCTATGAATCTCACAGGCCCGAGTCTTCGGAATTTAGACGTCATCTCATGGAAATTGTAAAAACCCGAAAGTCCCGTTCGCAAGTGGCGGAGAAAATTCTCGTGATCGGGCCTGGTATGGGGCATGAGTTACTGACACTTCTGGAGGAGTTTCCGGAATCTGATTTTTATGCGGTTGATATCAATCCGCTTGCGGTTGCTAACACCCGGGCAAACGTGACGTTGGCGGAGAAACTTGGATACAAGACGGATAAGGTGAGGGTGGTTGAGGGGGATGTGTTCTCTTCTCCGGTTGTGAAGGATGTGGGGACATTTGATCTGATTGTNNATGGTGGGGACATTTGATCTGATTGTTTTTAACGCGCCCTTGCTGGATTGGACCCCCAACGTTTCACTGGAGGATGTGGCGGTATTTAGTTCGGGACTGGATACGTTTCTCGAGGGATGCGCGAATTATTTAACGAGTTCCGGCGCTGTGATTTTGGGGATGGACAACGTGCTGACCGGATTCCAGGGGTTGAGTGTTTTTTATCCGTATGACTTGGAGGCGGTTGAAAAACCTCGGGTCACGACCCGTACGGGAAGTCGGTCAGTTTTTCACTTGAGAAAAAAACCCTCTCCCATTGCGCTTGTCCGAAACGTGGATGGAAATGCCCCGCGGTCGGAGGTGAGGGAAAGGGGTTCATCAACGAAACAATCGTTGCCGGATTTATTCCCGAGGATGTTGAATTTGATGGATGAACGGCGGCGTGTGGTTAGAACCCAGCTTGCCTGGGTGCCGGCTGTGGTCGTGTTCGGAAGCGCGCGAATTCCCCGAGGGCATCCGTATTACCAAATGGCGGTAGATCTCGGGGAAGCGATGTGGCGCTCCAGGTTTGTGCCTAGGACTGGCGCTGGTCCCAGCATCATGGAAGCAGTTCCTGAAGGGTACCGGAATGCCCGCCGGTTGGATGGAGTTCTTCCCAGTCTCAATAACCAGACGCAGGGAGTCAAGATTGAACTTCCGTTTGAAACAGAAATGAACAGTGCCATCGAACAAGCGGATTTTTATGATAAGTTTATCACGCGAAAACTCGCTCTTCATGAAAATATATTCGGTGCCATTGCTTTGCCCGGGGGATTTGGAACGCTTGATGAAGTGTTCGAGGTGTGGCGTCGCGGCCGGCCGGTGGTGCTATTGGGCAAGGATTTTTGGGAGCCTGTGATCCGGGAATGGTACGCGAGCTGGGAAAAGGCCGGATTGACGGCACGTGTGGATCTTCGTCCTACGCGTCCTTATATCACCGATGATGTCTCCAAGGCGCTCCACTATATCGAGGAGTATTCGAACAGGGTGGTTTATAAAACGGATCGGTATGCCTTGCGGCGGATTCTGAAAAACCTGAAGCATAATCTGATTCGTTTGCGGCAAATGCCCCGCGCGGTTACCATGGTGGGTCGTCCGGTGGAAGGAAGCAAAGAGCTTGTGATTGCGGAACAGCTCGCCTACCGGATTGGGGAAAAGGTGAAGATTCCCGTTCGAGTGGCAAGCCGCAATCTGCTTTTACACCGCGTTTTTGACAATGCCGAGAAACATGGATGGCTGGATTTACTCCAGGCGGTCCTTTTTTATTCGGCGAGTGATCCTTCCAAAACACCCGCGGAAAAAGGTTTGGGAAAACGGTTGATCCGGGTCAATGATGAATCGAATCATCAGTTTTTGACCACCAACAACTCCTATGCTTTCGTGTTTTTCCCCGGGGGAGTGGGGACCATGAACAAACTTTTTGATATCCTCCAGATTATGCAAACCAATAAAGGCCCCCGCAAACCGATCATTCTGGTCGGGCGTTCTTTTTGGCAACCGATCAAGGACGCGATTGTCCGGGCCATGCTTCAGTCGGCAGGCCAGCTTTCTCTCATCGCTCCTTATGACCCTGATCTGTTGCGTGTTGTGGATAATGTCGAGGAAGCCTGGAATGAACTTAACGGCTATGTCCCGGTTTCGATTGGCAAAGCTGAGAATATTTCCGCGATAACAAAAGATTTCCTGAGAAGGGCCCGTGCTTTTTCAGGCCGAAAGATCAAGAGACTTCGGATTTTATCAACTTCAGGACGCTTGGTGGACGTTATCTCTGTGCCGGCGCAAGTCCATGGAAAAACGATTGACGAAGATGTTTTTAGTGACTGGGTCGTCAGCCAGGTGGGCAATCTTTATGAGGGGACATCCGTCGAGATATACCTGGAAAAAGAAGGCGCGGATCTCGTCCTAGTATTTAAAAATTTTGTTTCTGATTTGAAATCAAATGTTTCCGGAAAGTTGGATCCCAAAAAAACATTGAAGGCCCGCGCTGAAACAAGAACCTCCGATCTTAACCTTCCCCTAAGGCTCCAATCGCTTGCAAAGTGGAATGCAATAGGCCGGACGCAGGAAATCCGGATTGTGAAAGTAGCCGCCGACACTTTTTTTGTGAAAACTCCATTTGTACAACACGAATTTAATTTAACCCGGACCCAAAAGTTTCAGGATAGCTGGGAGGTTAGGCTTTGGGATAGCGGTGAGGGGCGACGGATCGGAACAATGGTTTTTGACGAGAAAGAAAACCAGCTTCGTATTTTTAATGTTGAAAAGGAGTTTTTGCCGGTCGGAGCGCCTGATATTTTACTGCATTATCTAGTGGAACAATTTCCGGGAAAAGACAGGAACCGTCGAGTGGGGATTCGCCTTTTGAATAATCACGGGCTTCCGGAATTAGGATCGAATTTGTGGTATCTCACGGTGAATCAGCTCCAAATGTTATGGGGGCATCCCGGTTTGGAAATTATTGAAAACGTCCCGGAGGAAGATTCGAGCCCCGGAATTTTTTCAGATGGGTTGACGGATGAGGAAGACGTTGCTCGTGAAAAACGGGCCGAGGTAAGGGTTAAACTGGATTCCAACCTTCGTCTCAGCCTCCCGGCGGACTGGAAGAACTGGCGAAGCCTGGCCGGAAAGACGGTGACGCTTGTTGTTACCGGAGAACCGGGCACGATAGAGATTTGGTTACCTGAAAAGATCCGGGGTTCCTCTGACGAAGAAACACGTGTGATGATGCGAACAATGCGAGGACGGCGTCGGCTACGGCGGTCCAGCTCGCGCAAGTTCCCTAAAAAGATAAGCGAGCAGGGGAGAATTCACGTTAATGTCCGTGAGTTTTTTCCGGACCTGCTCCGGGATTTTCGGCCGGGGGCTGAACTTGAGATCCAGGATAACGGTCATTATATTAAAGTGACGGCCATGCCGTTTCGCGAAAATAAAGGGACGGTCCGCTCCGAACTGCGTTACGGGGTGAAGGAGCGCGCCACGAATATTTTTAGAAAATCGATACAGGTTCAGAAAAAGGAACAGGACGTGTTCCGGTCGGAGCTTCGGGCGCAAACAGCCCATGGGCGGGAGAGTGACGGGCGTGAGGCAAGGCTGTTTATGGATAAAAGGCAGGCGCTTTCGGACCATCTGGTCAGAGTTTTGGGTGAAGCCGCCGAATCCGGCATTCATAAGGCGCTTGCTTCTCTCCCCGAGACGGTGGTGGAAGGCGCGTATTCACGCCGTTTCAATCTGGAACCGTTATTCTACCAAAAGATTTTTCGTGCCGCGTGGAGCCAGGATCCCCGCCACGCGATGATCCAATTGTCTCAGGGATTAAAAACGGCCCATCGTTTTAACGAGGAAGGGGTCGTTTATTTTGATGAAGTAGTTCCGCCTGATCCTGACAGTGAGTGGAGGTGGAATGAAGAAAAATCGGAAACTGCCTTTGGAAATGTGTCTCGCAAAAATCAGCGTTTTTATCTCGAATGGGCGTGGTTCCCCCAGGCGATGATGTGGCTCCCCGTACAGATGTTTTATGAAAATGGCGCCGGATCCAAAATGATCAAAACCATTTTATCTTCGGACCGGACGATCCTTAAAATCGGGACCGACCTAGCCCGGCGAAATCTGGGTGAACTGGGAGAGCGCGCCGGAAGCTACCGGATCTACTCCAAAACACCTTCGTCCGGGCATATTTCCATAGCCCGGAAGAAACTGCCATCGGGGAGAATGACGGGGAATTATGAATTTGAGAACAAGAGCGGGGAGCTCTGTGAGGTTTGGATGGAGCAAAACGGTGTCCCCAGCCGTTTCAGTTTTGCGGGAGAGCGGGAATCGGAAGAATTAAAGATCTTCCTAAGGAAGGACCGAACCGGACGTGTTTCGGAATATCTGGAATCACACCTAAGAATCAACACACCGCTTAAGCAACTGACTGACGAATTAGGAAGTTTCTGGATCCAGGGGATTCGTGTTCAAGCCGGGGATAGACAAGGCGTTATCAATATAACGAAGTATCGCGCGGAATCGATCGAAGATGAATCTCGGGAAATCGAATATTCACAATCTTACAGGGTTCCCAAAGAATATACCGGACAAACCGCGGAAGTTTTTGTCGGGGAGCATGGGGTGCCGACTCTGATCCGGATCCCGTCCCAGGAAGCCCTTCCGCCCTATGAGATGTTTCTCAAGACACTTGAAATTCGTGACACTGAAAGCGGAACCGGAGGTGAAATCCTCAACTCGTTTGTCGGAGATGTTCAGGCTTCGCATATCAGGCAGGCGCTGGCTCAATCGGCCCGGAGAATGAAACAAGGTCAATTGGGAGATCCGTTTGTGGTGGTGACGCGCGTCCAGGCTCCGGTTTTTTGGGAAGCCCAGGGGGTTCGGGGAGGTCAACGCAGGGCGGAGCCGGGTTTGATCCGCAGGATAAATACGGGGGGACAGACGATTTATGTCCGACAAACTGTCCGGCGCGGTGAATTTGAATCGGCGCCTGTTTCTGCCGAGGTCTTTTACCGAATTCCGGAAGTAGATTCCGGCCCGTTACGTCCGTGGAAAGTTCGCCTGGGTATCTATGATGAAAAAGTTTTAGCGGGGGTTCCTGAATCTGTTTTTTGGCCGTTTGCCGAGTACATTGTCGGAGTATCCGGAGATTTACCGGAGAATTATGTCGCGATAAAAGAAACTGAAACCTCCCCTAGGGTAAAAAAATTAAAAAGTGATGGTTCTAATGCTTTTGATTTTCCAAAGGGGACTTCTCCGGATTCCACGGTTCGTTCCGAACAGCGCTTTCCGGTCATGGAAATTGGTGTGGTTGGGCGCGGGACGTTGATGAAGAAGACATATAAACATGATTCGGAGCGGAGGGTTGCGGTTGACGCGGCAGATGGAGTGTTTCGCCGTTCGAGTGTGCTTGGGATGGGGAAAACAGGGCTTTCAAGAGCCCTGGGTTTTGGAATTCCGGCGGTCTACGCGAATGAGAGTTCGAAACGCGTGACGACTTNNCCTGTTGGCTGATCCTTCAAGGCTGAAAAATGCTCATGAGCAGATTGTGGTGATTTTTGACGAGATGCCCGCGGCGGGTGATCCTGTTTTGGAAACGTTAATAGACGTCATGTCGAAAAGCGGGTTTTTATCGTTCCAGATCGTGATACCCGGTCTTTCCATGGATAAACGTTCCCGTTTCGAAAAGGATATTTTGAAACGGCTGGGAAAGAACCGGCAGGCCGCGCGCGCCTTCCTTAATATTGCCGTTGAGGAATCCAGGATATCCAGATTTGTGGGACGTAATAGCGAAAATCTTCTGGTTTATGACATGAGGGAAAATGGTGAGGAGGCTTTGCGGCGGATGGTGCCGGAGGTCACGCGGGCTGGTCGGGGGAAGGGAGTTCTTTTTGTGTACAATGATGACGCGGTGGCTCTCGACCATAAGTCTTTGGCGCTTCTCGCGGCGATTGACGCTCTTTTGGAGAAGCATCTTCCCGGGGAGATCCAACCCGCGAGTGCAATCCTCGCCTTTGTTGATAAGATGAAGACCCAGGTAATGTCTCTCCGGGCTGTTTCCTCCGCGGCCTAAAAATCATAAAACAATATACGCATCCCGTTTATTCTCAACAACTTAAGAGTAATATAAAGTCTTATAAATGTTTGACATTTTGAAAGCTATAGGGCATGCTTTATTTGTGAAGTAATCAAATATCTTTTTGCAAATAAAATATAGCAATCTATGACAAAAACATCAAAAAAAATTCTCAGCTTAATCACGCTTCTGTGTTTTGTATTCTCACAGAGTGTTGATGCCTATCCTGGTATGGGAATTGAGATGAGAGCCAGCCGGGAGACCCCGTCTTTTTTTCAAATTCAGATTCCGTCGGATCTCGCCACGGTGGACGGTATTTTCGAAGCTCCGGCGAGACCCGACCCGCGAATGATCCTCCATGTCCAGAACGCGCACGCCAATTACGACGCGCAGCAAAAGATCAAACAGCTCCTTGAGTATCTTGAAAAGACCTACGCGATCAAAACGATCTTCGTTGAAGGCGCTTCCGAAGACCTGAATCCCGATTACCTGAAATTTTTCCCGGATGCTGAACGGAATCGAAAACTCGCGGATTACCTGGCGAGGCAGGGCGAACTGACCGGGGCGGAAATGTTCCTTCTCGAATCCGGGGCCGGGGTTCGGAGCGCGGAGCGCGATAATGGGGCGGGCGCGCGAGACACCTCGCCGGTACGGGCTCATGGAATTGAGCGGGCGGAACTTTACCGCGAGAACTATGAGGCGCTCAAGAAGGTTTTTGGTTCCGAAGCGGTCGTCAGCAAGTACCTTGAGGGATTTGAAGTCCGGCTTGACAAGCTGGCGTCCAACGTTTTTTTACCCGATCTCCGGAAAATTCTTCGTGAGTGGAAAAAGTTTGAAAATGGCCACCGCGAGTTTATTCCGTACGTGAAGGATCTTGTGGCGGATGCCAATCGTTTTCTCGGGGAAGATCTCGAGAGTTTGTTCGCGCAGGTTGAATGGCCGCAAATTTCGAGGCTCCTCGTTCTCCAGATGATGGAGAAAAATCTGGACGCGGAGAAGGGGATCTCGGAAAAGGAAAGGGTTGTCCGGTTCCTGAAAGAAAAAAGAGTTTCACAAAACCTGATTACCGGCATCGAAACATTCCAGGACCAGCGCGTTACCATGCCTCTGGGAGAATCCGCGGGCGGAACGGTTCAGCCCCGGGATCTTATGGAACAGCTTGTGATGGAAGCGGGCCCCAAAGGATTCCTTTTTCACGATTATCCTTACTTCAGCCTTTATGCCGGTTATTTGATCCTCAAGAGCGAACTTGATCCGAAGGGTCTTTTTGACGNNGCCAGCAGAAAGCACTGCTTGATCTTTACCGCGACGAAGAACTGGTTCGCAAACTCCTCAACCTTGAGCTTACCCGCAAGAACTGGGAAGAAGTGCTCGCCCGAAAAGCCCGCCTTGAACCGGAAGTTCTGGTTGATCGGTTAAAAGAACTTGGGGCCACGAAAGAGCAAAAACGTAGTGCGTGGGGCGAAGACCATGGAACAGCCGGGGAAAAACGTGCCCCGGAACCCGTGTCCCGGAGTAAAAAATTCCGTGAAATCATCGACATTCAAAACGCCGCGTATGCGTTTTATGACGCCGCGAGGAGGCGCGAAGAAGTATTTTATGAAAAAATCGATGAAACAATGCGCGAAAGGCGGATTTCAAAAGCGGTCCTTGTTACCGGCGGTTTCCACACGGATGGCATCACCGAGCTTCTTCGTGAACATGAGATCAGCTATGGAATTCTTACGCCGCGCCTTTCCGAAAAATCCGACGAACATCTCTACCGTTCCCTCATGCTCCAGAACCAGCCCAGCACCTTCGAGTTATCGTACCTGGAAGCGACTTCACGCCTGATCTCTTTTGTGGGACAGACAAAGCAGATGAATCGCGAACAAGTTCTCAGAAATCTAAAGCCGGTCTTGAAAGCAATCGGTTACAGCGGAAGCTTTAAAAATGTCCGCCAGGTTATTGAGGCTTTCAATCGTTCGAGCTTTTCGGCAGATGCTGGCATTCAAATTGATCCAGAACCAGTCAGGAAAAAGGGAGACAAACCTGTTTACCGGGTTGTTTTAAGCGGGACATTCGCCACGAAAGATCAAATTCTTGGCGTTATTCAGCGATTGGCGACGGAGTTACCGAAGCCCACTGATAATCCCGCGGCGCTTGCTTCCATTGCGAAATTGGCGCCTGCCCTGGCTCAAGTGGGAACCAGAACCGGTGATGTTGTGAAAACAGGAGAGGTCAGACGGCCGGATGACAAGGATGCTGAAAAGACAGTTCAGAGAATTGTTGTTGCGCACGCGAAAGCGGCCGGAGTTCCTACCGCTGAATATGCCGCTGCCTTGGTCAGGGAGTTTGACAGCCACTCCGAAATGGGAAATGAAAATCACACATTTGACGTTACGCGGCCAGCCCCCCGCGTGGAAGCGCGGGCGGAAACGCGGGTAGCTGAGTTTACTTACCGGGAACTTTTAAAAGGATTTATGACTATGTTACGGTCCCATCAGCGGCCGGTTCACGTTCGGGGCATTTGGCCTGGCGGTGGGGTGGATCCAAACCCAAATATCAGAAACTATATACAAACTCTGCGGCTTAACAGGCGCCAGAAAGTGATTCCCGATGTCATTAGAGTTTACCTTCCGATAACAACCGTGGAGGGACAACTGGTTACCGGGAGTGGAAGGTATGAGGATAGCATGGTTCCGAAATCGGAAGAGCTTTTGCCCGCCGATGTTTGGCACGCCTTGCGACAAGCTTCGGAAGACGGACTTTTCGAACTGGTGGAATTGGGCGATCGCGCGGCATATGACAATGCGGCGCGAGAGTTGGGTGTTCCGGAACAAAGTTTTTTTGAAACTATGGTTTCTAATAATCGGGTACTTTTTGTGTCTGAGTGGGTAGAAGGGACGACTTTGGACGCTGTTCTTGGAAACACGCAAAATCCTGATATGCATAGAGAAGTTGGCAGGAATCTTGGCCGTGTTCTGCGGGAATTGCATCAAAATGGTATTTTGGTAGATGATAACAATATTGATCAATATATCGTTACTCCTGAGGGTCAGGTTCTGAGACTTGATCTCGAGAAAATCTATGGGGAGGGTGCGCCGCAGGAGGGTTTTGAATCACAATATTCTTTTTTTGCGGATGCCCTGAGACAGGATTATCCGGTTTTTTCAGAGTCTTTTGTGGAGGGCTACGGAGAAAACTTGCGTGCAAATAGAAGCGAACAGCGCAGTCGCATCGACCAGGTTAGGGGAAAACTGAATGGCATGATAGGCATCGGAGGTTGGGACAGCATTATTAATGCGGTGAGCAAGGAAGAGGTTGAGAGGCATTTGAAAAGTTTGAATAACGGCCAAATGCCCTATATTGGCAAGCATATTGATCCACGGTTATTGGATATCCATGAAAAAATTGAAATTTTGGCAACGCGCGAGGGACTTTCCTTTGATGAGGCGCATAAGCTTGCCAGGGAATTTGAACAACTTTTTCGTGATTGGCTGTTGGGGCCTCGCCGCGGAGCCACAGCGGCTTTAATATGGCCGTCCGGCGAAGAAACGGTTATTTATCGCATGCGCGACATGCCTGGAGATCATGACATACTGGAACTGGTAGTGAATCGAAAAGGTAAGCT
The DNA here is from genome assembly GCA_002329545.1 of Candidatus Omnitrophica bacterium UBA1443. Taxonomy (GTDB): domain Bacteria; phylum Omnitrophota; class Omnitrophia; order Omnitrophales; family Aquincolibacteriaceae; genus UBA1443. Next base: position 5,762 of record DCTJ01000069.1, on the reverse strand, counting down.
TTATATTCGACGCTCCGCTTGGCGCAGGGATAAGACCACAGGAGAATGGGGATGGCAATACGCGGATTTTATGGATCATTTGATCCAATTGGTTGGGAGCAGGATAAAGGAGGATCCTCGCTTTGAAAATTATCAGAGGATTTATGAAAACCTCATGGTTACCGTTGCATTGGAAAAGAAGTGGGGGAGTGCAGTTGAGGAACTGGAGTTCATTTCGTCATACCCGTATAGTAAATTAATAGAGATCGGAAAAAAATATGGTATTGACTGGACCGAAGAAGAATGGTTTCCGTTTGCGGCAGATGTTCTTTTTGCCGAGGCTGATGTTGGCCAATTCATGCCTCCAGTGAAACTGGCGATCGATCGGGCACAAGGGGAGGCAATGAGAAAAAAAGGATCTGTTCCTTCGCCTGCTCAACGACCAGCTCCTATTCTTAAAGCCATGACATTTGATGGGAGAACAGTTGAAGTTCCCTCCTCCCGCTCCGAAGCGCGGGCGGAACAATCCGTTCCTGCGGTGGCTGGTACCATTCAAGTGGGAGTAGAAGAATTTGTCGAAGCATTAACGAGCATGCTGGAGCCTTTTAAAAATGGAAGACGTTTACGGGCCGATGAATTGAGCCGTTTTTCAGAGTGGGGGATTCCAGGGCCGGAATTTTTCCCGATGGATGCGGCGGGAAGGCCGAGGCCCTTTACTCCGGAAGAGTTCGGAAGAATCGTTTGGGGCGTGTTGAAAGAGATGAACGTAGCTGACCGCAGTGCCAAATTATTGAGGCCGAATCTCGATGATTTCCTGAGCGGAAAGGACGCGCGCGCGCTTAAGGCCGTGAATTACTTCCTGGAAAGTTTACCCGCCACCCGGGAGTATATTGCGGAACATTATCCTCATCACCGTGTGGTGGCGCTCGCCAGGGATGGAAACCTGTTGCATCTGGCCAACGATTTTGCTCATCCGGAGGCGGTTCGTGAGGTCGCGCGATCGATTTATTTTTCCCTTCCGACGCTTGGCGGGCCTCATGCTAACGCGCTTGAAGGGATAGCGGCTCATACGGGAACCATTCATGATATACAGAGCGCCGCAGACAGGATCTATCGGGAAGTAGAGGCTGATTTTAAGGCCGGGAAAATGGAATCTTTTGCCGCGGCGTTTATTGAAAAGTTCAGGCAGTGGTTGCGCGAAAACGCTGACGCGGCCGAATTTTTGAAATCTTTTCTGGGGCCGCAAGTCAACCGCCTCAAACTCGACGAATCAGAACCCATTCTTATCTACGACACCATCGGTACGGGGAAATCCTCTCTCGTGGTCGCCTCTTATATCAGGGAGATCCATCCGCAAGCGCCTGTCGATGTGCTGCTTGGGTTTATGGTGGATGCTTTCAAACTAAGTGTCCGGGATGATTACCCGGTAAAAGCCTACGAGTTCGGAGACTGGCCATTTCAGATAAAAAGCTTCGACGCGTCTTCCGGGAATATTTACTTTACTTATACCGGGAAATTGTCTGATTGGGTGATAAACATGTTGCTGGCTTACAACCGCGCTGTCATTGGTAGGGACGAGGAATTGGTGAAACGCGCGCCCATGGACGATTATTCATTTCTCTTTTCCAAACCAACCCTCGACGCCATTCCCGTCCAATCGGCAGGCGCCGCTACAACCAGGNNCCCGAAGCGCGCGCGGAAACGCGGGCGTCGGCTGGCCAGACAGAAGGCTCCAAGCAACCCGCGCCGGAAACACTCGGTTTTGGGACGCATTCACCTGAACAGGTCGCAGGCATCGTAAGGCTGTTGGAAATGTCTAATCCTTTCCGGGGATTGAATTTAAATAACCTTGGGGTGCCCGGGGAAAAACTGACGGAAGAGAATTGGAAGAATGTCGCGAAAGGAGTTTTGAATGCTCGCCGGTCCATGGCATCGGCCCGCTACGCCCAGTGGTTTTTGTATCAGGAGGCGCAGTTTCTCGCCGGTGATTTTGCCAACCGGATGCGGGAAATTCTTGATCAGGCCCGCGAGACGGGCAGGGAACCGGATCGAAAGATAATGGTCATGGCATTTGGAGTCGGCAACAAACCCATGGAAGGTGTTGCGGGGTATGAAACCTATGCGATCTTGAGGGCCTTTTCCGACGCGTTCAGCAATTCTCGCCTGTCAGAGTTAGGAGAGGATATCTCAAAATGGAAATTGACATACCTGGGTTTTGACATTAATGAAAAGTCACTTCGTGATATTCAGGAGTCGTTTAGTGATCAAGAGGGCCTGAAAAAAAGACTGGGCCTTGCGGTCAATCCTTCCGATATTTTTGAATTCCATTTTGAAAAGGCGGATTTGTTTTATCCCGAAACTATCCAGGAAACACTCAATCGTTTGTCTCTCGCCGGGCAGAAGGCTGATTATGTTTTTGAACGCAATATGAGTTATGCCAATTCTGCCGCAGCCTTGCTGACGCCGGATTGGGAAAATTTGGATGATGTTGCTGTTGCTGTCGCGACCCAAATGGTTTACCGGAATATTCTTTTAACCGTTGGCAGGGAAGGAACTCGATATATTCTGGAATCCACCCAGCATGGCAATTCCGACTGGCCGATTTATGTGCCTCCCGGGATGCTACACATGGGCACAGACCGGTCCCTCGGATTTTTGAAGCTTGATAATTTCGAACAGATGCGGGATGCCAGTGTCCAGGATTGGCAAAATTCCATTCGAAACACTGTCCGTTTGGAAATCAGCGCAACGACCGATTTCACGAATCTAGCTCGTGGAACGTCGGGTACTGAAAGGTCCCCTTCCGTCCAACCCTTTCCTGTCGGCGAGGCAGGTGTTGCTACAACCAGACCCGAAGCGCGCGCGGAAATTCGGGCGGAACAGCTGGAGCTTTTTGAGGATGTGACTTTGGGCGCGCGGACTTTGACGATCGGCGTGGCCCAACTCGCAAAATATCTGGAGGCGGGGATCCTCGCGCGGCAGGGCGATGGAAGGGTCGATTTAGGGCACAGGGCTGACTCAAAAATGCGGGGGGCGGTTGGTGCTGTCAATTCGGGATTTGCTGTGCGCAGGCAAGAATTTTCAGTAGGAGGCAAGACATTTTCAGCAGGGGAGCTTTTAATTCAAATCCTGGACGGCAACATTGAGTTCGTGGATGACCGTGATCCTGGTGATATTTACGATCGCGCTCCCGGCGGCCATTTCGCTTTTCGCGGTGAAAAGCGTTCTGAAGTTCGCGGTAACCAACTTGCGGTTGTGCAGGGGGAGACTTTGATCATGCCTCCGGATGATCGAAATCTGGTGAGATGGGGGCCATGGGTCGTGTCGGGGCATTATCTTCCAGCACACTCTGGCTGGAAGCTTCACATTCAAATGGAAGAGGAAAATGCCAGGAAGATCGCTCGAACGATTCAAGACATTCTCGAGCATTTTCAGATTCCTTTCAAAGTGGTGGCGACGATCGATGATTTAAGACGAATGAACACTCAACCTCCGCCGCAAAAAGGAAAAGGGATGGTGGTGTACTGGCGAGGAGATGATGCTCTTCGCGTTGATCAAATGTTGAACAGAGCCTTAAGTGAAAAAGTAGAAGACGTAAACCGGCGCTTTCGTGCCCTCAAGAAGGAAATGATCATGGGGCTTTTGCTTCCATCTGTGAATGGTTTCCTGTTTTTAAAGAGGATCACCGGATTTGATTTAAAGAAGGCTTTTTCGATTTTGACATATCGTTCCATGGATATCGAAGATTTGGGTCTTATGTTTCTGGCTACCCTGATTGACCGGGAGCTTTATGCGAGAGGAATCAGGCCGCCAGCCACGCAAGCGTTTGATTCGGAAGGCCGGACAGGCGACAAACTTTTCGAGGGATTCACAGGAAGGATTGGCTACCGGTGGGCGGATTCACGTCCCCTGGTGGATGATGGGAGGCGCTATAAACCTGAAGATGTTCATCGAACGCTTGCTCTGGGATCGGACCCCGCGGATCGTTACCGCCGCCCTGCGGTATGGGAGCGTGAGGGAATAGAATTATTTCTTGCAGAACTTGCGGATAAGGAACGCCGGAGGATTTTTTCACGCTCGGAACTGCGGGAGAAGGAGGTTTCTTCAAAAACCTATCAGTTGGATATTGATGATACGAAGGAAGGTGTTGGAGCGTTCGTCCATGAATTCGGCAATTTTTTGACGTCCAGCGGTATCTTGGCGAACATGGAGCTGTGGGGATATCAGCTGAATCCCGAATCAAAACTGGCGAAGTTTTGCTCGACACTGCAAGACATTATGGAGAATTATAATGAAGATCCGTTAGGGAATTTATCTGAGGTTGTGAATGATTTATACAAGATTTTTCACGAGGCCTCTTGGAAAGGTCTGGAGAATGAGCTTGGCGCATTAAAGGAGCCGGTAGAAGCCGATTTCACGATTGAATATCTAAAACACACTCTCCAACTGCAAGAATATTTTTACTGGTTTCTGGCTTCGCATCTTGTGGGAGTTGAGGAGATTCCGGGCAAGACCCTTTGGCTTAAAGAAACGCTAGAGTCTGTCGTGAGTATCAGCGACGCGTTGCGAGGCAAAGTGGAAATTTCCGAAGAACCTCAAGGCACGGGCCAGAAAATTGAACTGACGACAGATGGGGCGGCTTTGGCCCAGGTGTTGCTTAACCTTCTGAGGAATGCCCAAAGAGCGGTAGAAGTGAAGTTTGGGAAAAATTCGCCAGAAAAGGGAAAAATTCGTGTGAGGATCAGACGGGTAGGTGGTTCCCATCCCCGTATTTTGGTGACCGTTTGGGATAATGGAGTGGGGATGTCGTCTGATGTGCAGAAAAAGATTTTTTCTGAGTCGGTAACCACCAAGGAAACACAAGAAGGGCATGGGTTCGGACTTATGGTTGTGGCCGAGCGAGTCAAAAATCGCCTTGGGGGCAGGATCAGATTTAGATCAAAGGAAGGCGAGGGGACTGTATTTATGTTACAGCTACCCGTGGATATCAATCACCCGCTGAAAAATATCTCTGAAGACACTTATCAAAAGGATCAATCTCAACGTTCAGAGACAAGAGGGAGGGAGATGCCGTCCACGGCTAAAGTTTCTCCGACCTCCTCCCCAGATGGCGTAGTTTCTTACATCGCGGCAAATTTCCCTGATTATAAGTCATTAGACCTACCGTCAGAAATTTTTGGAGGGAGCGGCACTGATTTGATCGCAGTGCTGATTGATGTGGCGGTGCAATTAGGCCTTTCACCGATTGTGGCGGTGAAAGGCGCTCTGAACTATGCCCGGTTTGAAGGGAATATTGATTGGCGGAACGTGAGCGATTTTGATTTGACCCTTTACATTCCGGCACTTACGCATCACAGTGATTCCCAGGTTTTGCACAGGCAGATTTCTGAAGGGTTGTCGCGTGAGCTTGAAAAGAGAGGACATAAAATGTCCCGCGAGGAGACAGAGGGACTTGTTGAAGTCTCGATCTATAATTTCAGAGATCATTATGATCACGTGATATCGCTTGATATCCAGCCCATGAGCGCCCTGGCCGGTAACGATTTATTGTTAAATTATAATCCTTTTGATCAATATTTCGGACGACCGGACGCGGTGGATGGTTTTAAACAGCTGATTGATTATTCATTTTCTCGAACCTCGGTACTGAATCTTGCGGAGGCCCAATACCGGGATATTTACAAAAGGGCGAAGGCGATGCGCTCATCCTCAGATGTCCGGGATGTGCAAAAGACATTCAAGCGGTTGGCTCAGTTAGCCTACTGGATAGGGGATTCTCTTCG
>DCTJ01000034.1 GCA_002329545.1 Candidatus Omnitrophica bacterium UBA1443 | reverse complement strand
TTCACGGTCGAATAACTTCCTTCCCCACCTCCCGAAATCCAACTGATTCACGCCCTCGTAATAGACGTTCTGGTCAAACACGTCTTTGTAAAGATGGGTCGCTTTTCCCTTAAATTTGGCGCTTTTCGCGCAAAGAGTCCCGGGAAGCATGATCGCCAATAAGGCCCCAACCAAAAAAACTGTCCCTTTTTTCATCAATCGCTCGTTCGTCATATTTCTCCAGCGCCTAAAAAGGCACCCTGTTTTTAACGTACACCCGCGTCCCCTCATCACCATGCGCGACGGTAAAATTCAAAAGTGTATGTTTGGCATAGCTGAGATAAAATCCGAGCCCGTAGGATTCACGAAAATCACTGAATTTAAACTTGTTAAATTCGTTAAAGACCTGTCCTTCATCCCAAAAAACCGAGGCGTTCAGCCTGAAGTCCCGGTACTCCCAGATGGCGTAACGGTATTCGAGACTGAAGAGAATCGCGCTTTCTCCATAAAAACGGTTATAAACAAAGGCCCGGTGGGCTACGCTCGTCCTTTGAGAAGACCCCATGCCGCCCAATCTCGCCATGTCATAAAAAGGGATCGTGCCATGATTGATTTCATCGTTGTGTTCTCCGAAAGCCCGGATCGCAAGCACTCTCCTCGGGGACTTAAGACTGAAATATTTTGCCGCGTCAAGCTGATAGGTCAAAAACCTGGCCTTTGTGCTATCAACCCCCTCGGTCAACTTTACGCTCAGCTTCTGATAACTTCCCTTGGATGCTTCGTCCTTCGTATTCCGCGTATCACGGACCAATTCCATCTTCCAGTTCAGCTCTTCTCCTCCGTGGATCCCCGGAATATCCTGACCCGCAAAAATCTCCGTCATATCACCCTTCCCGTCGTGCGCGCGATGTTTAATCTGATTTTCTTTGAAGGCAAAGGTCCCGAGCACATTAAGCGACGGCGAAAACTCATACCCGGCGTTCCACGCCAGATACACGGTTTCCATGCGGATCGAGGAACTGTCCCCGAGACTCGTCCTCGGACCAATTCCATAAAAAGGTTCGCGGCTGCGGTGGTCAAAGTTGAAGTTTCCGAACGTATAAAGACCGGTTCCGGCAATACGGTTCACCCCCACCTTCGAATCCACGATAAAAAGGTTGTGCATGGCGTATCGCACGGAGGCATTCGCGACAACATCCGGATGTTCGACCTTTTTCCGGGTCATCGTCATAAGATCGAGCTCCAGACCCACCAGTGGGAGAATGGCAGAATCCGTAAAGGCAATGTGGGGCGTCACGCCATAGCCCTTGATTTTGTCGTAAATGTGAAATGCTTTTTTGTCGATATGACGTTTTCCAATATAGACAAGGCTTTGATCAATAGGCCACCTGACGAGACGGAAAGGTATTTCCAGCAAGGCAGAAACCGGGTCCTTGAGGTTTTTGGCCTTAAGAGGTTCATGCGGATAGACGGGGGCATATATGTCCTGGGCATAAGAACTTCCGGCAAAAAACAACAGGGCCAATACCAAGGTGAGTAGTTTTTTGTGTTTGTTTATCATGACGCCGGTAAACTTTCCGTTTCTCTTCTTTTCTCTGTTGCCATTTGATCTAGGCGGGCCAGCTCTCTGAACAAAACAGCCCTGACTTCGCATATCTCTCCATCGATTCTCGCCAGATAAGGACGACCCGTCTTGCGAGACCACGAGGCGACGCTTGTGATAAAAGCCTCGGCAGTGGGCGCCTCGGAGCGGAACTTGACATATTTGTACTTTAAATGAAAAGCCGCGCGCCGGCCATCAAAACTTTCCCCGTTCCAGATAAAATCGAAATCCGATTTTCCAACCCGTTCAATTAAAAAATCAATCCTTGCCCGCTGATATTCCGAAGTCGCGGGGGTCGTTTTTAATAAACGTCGAAACGCCGGAGACTCTTCCGGAATCGCCAATTTCTCCAGCATGCAAACATCTTGAGCTTCCGTTTCCTCTTCCGGAAAAACAGCCCGGGGCTCAGCCAATATCAGCCCAAGCAAAACAACGCTGAGCAGAACTACGGCTTTATTTGATTTTTCTTTAAAAACCTTCTTCAGCATAACGTCGGAGACGGTGGTGTATGGCCCAGGTGATAACAAACCAAAGTGGCATCAATAATAAGACAAGCAGTCCGAACTTTTCAACAGAAAAACCAAAGAGCGGCGCGCAAACGGCCATATAAAGTCCGGCAATCGTCTTGGCGCCGCGATAACCCAGCATATCGATCGCGGGCTTTACCCTGCGCCTGAGCTTTGCCGGGATCGGAAGGTAAAGGATTTCCTTGCTGGCCTGCTGGATGGAATAATTCATCCCGGCGTCATAGAGTTTGTAAAAAATGCTCACGGAAAGTACCGGCACGAGAAAACTTACAAGGGAAAGTCCGGCAAGCCCCAGGGGAAGAAGCCAAAGCGAGATCCCAACCCCGAAACGCTTTAAAAGTTTTCCCGTAACCACGATCTGGAGAAAAAAGGAGAGTACGTTTAACCAGCCATAAAAACTTCCGTAAAAAGACGTGATCGCGTCCTTGCCTCGGATCACGAGTTGAACCATTCCACCAAACTGGTTCTCCACGATCGTAGAACTCATTTTCGCGAGTACAACGATCCCGACAACCAACGCGATATAAGACCCGGCCCCAAAGGGATGCTTCCCTGAAACGTCCTTTTTGTTATTTTCATTTCCCTCCTTGATCTCTGGAAGATGCGCCACATCGGCCATGCCCCCTGGCCGCTCCACGATAATCTCTTTCCAGAGAATACCGATCAGAAAAATACACGCCAGAAGGATAAGGGCAACAACCAAAAGCAGATCTTCGGTCGGAAACCACCTGACAAAAAAGCTCGTCAAAAACCCTCCCAAAATTCCTCCCAGCGATCCGCCGCTAATGATCAATCCAAAAAGTCTTTTGGCTTCGTTCGGACGAAAAATATCGTTCGCCAGAATCCAGAACTGGGTAGTGACCATCGCCGAAAAAGCGGATTGCCAGATGTAAAAGCCCGCGGAAAGATAGGGCAGATCGCGTTTTATAAAATACCAGAAAAGAATCATCGTCACGATCAGGAACCCAAGTACCAGCGGGTAAAGGACTTTGTGGGTCAAGCGCTTCGCGAGGAGCGCGTAAAGCCATACAATTAAAATCAGAAACAGTCCCTCGCCAATATTGATAAACCGAAGTTTTTCGGCGCTAAATTCAGAAAGGAAAAGAGAGCTCCGGACGGGTTTCAGGATATAGAGCGTGGAAATGGTCAGAAAAAAATAAAGGAACATGAGACAGGTTTTCATCCTCTCGCCAGAATGAATTTCCGCGAAAGGTTTCACGAGCACGGAAAAAAATGACACCGCCTGTTTTCTCATCGATCGTCTTCCTTTTCAAACGCGCCTTCAATGAACCGGAAAACCGGCTCCCCGTTTTCTTGCCAGGTCACTCCAAGGACGTCCAGTGAAACTCGCGTATCCCGCAACTTCATGGTTTGAAGGTACCATTCGGCCAATTTAACGATCTTGGCCTGTTTTTTCCGGTCAACAGCCTCCTCAGGCGTTCCAAAACCGTGTCCGCTCCGCGTTTTAATCTCGACAAAATGAATTCTTCCGCCTTTTTCCGCGATAAGGTCAATCTCGCCTATCCCGCATCGATAATTTTTTTGAAGGATTTTAAACTTTTTGCCGCGGAGATATTCCGCGGCCGCAATCTCGCCGCGGGTTCCCAGCGAATAACGAAACGCCGACCGGTTTAAAGATAACTTCATACACCGGCCTCTTCTCTTCGCGCCGAACGCTCGACCGGCGCAAAACTGAGCCGATGGACCAGAGAAGGTCCGAATGTCCGGAGGGCCTCCAAATGTACCGCGGTGCCATATCCCTTATGACGGTCGAAAGAGTAAGCGGGATAAAGTTCATGAAGGTGGCACATCCAGCGATCACGAAAAACCTTGGCCACGATGGATGCCGACGCTATGGAAGCGGATTTTTGATCCCCGTTCACGATCCCCCGATGGGCTACGGGGACATCCAGCCGGATGGGCCCGTCCACCAGAAGAAAAGCGGGTGTGTGACTTAGCGCCTGTACGGCCCGTTTCATTGCAAGCCGGGTCGCCTCGTAAATATTGAGTCTGTCGATTGTCTTTTCATCCGCCATACCGATTCCGACATTGGCGGAGCGAACAATTTTTTCAAAAAACTTTTCCCGCTGAACCAGTGAGAGTTTTTTCGAGTCATTAATTCCGACCAGCTCATCCGTGGATCCCAAAATCACCGCCGCGGCAACGACCGGCCCTGCCAACGGCCCCCGCCCCGCCTCGTCNNCGCCAGCGCCCCGGGTCCCTCAAAACAAATCCGGTCAAACTCCAGCAACTTCGCAAAGTTTGTCCGCCGGATTTCTTTCCTCGAATGGCCCATAGGCGTAGGGTCGAGGGACATTTATTTCTTGTTTTTGAGATGGTAAAGGTTGGCCCGTCGCGCCTTGCCTTTAGAGCTGACGGCAATTTTCTCAATGATCGGGGAATAAAGAGGAAAAATTTTCTCGACTATGTCCCCGTAGCTTTCTTTGGCAACCGAAAAACTCGCGTTGGCACCCCGGCCTTTTTTCCGGATGCAAATTCCCTCAAACAGCTGAAGGCGTGTTTTGTCCCCTTCCTTCACCCGGATGTGTACCTTGAGTGTATCGCCCACTTTAAAATCGGGCATTTTTTTCGTTTTAAGTTCCTGATTAATCAACTTCATTCGACTCATGACTGATCTCCTGGTTAAAAACAGGCGTGCCAAAAACGCTCCTGTTCATGGTTAACGCTACTTGTTTTTCCTGCCGGAATGCCCGGAGGTTTTTCTAACTTTCTCGCTATTATTTTTTAAATTCACTGCAAGATCAGGCCTTTTTTCTTTCGTTACCTGCGCGGACATTTTTCTCTGCCAGGCCTTCACTTCCTCGTGGTGACCGGATACCAGCACCTCGGGCACTTTCCATCCCCTGTATTCGCGCGGCCGCGTATACTGCGGATGCTCCAGAACTCCGTGCTCAAAACTTTCATTCGCGAGAGATTCTTCGTTCCCGACCACTTCGGGCACCAGCCTCACGACCGCTTCGATCACGCAAACCGCCGGAGCCTCTCCTCCCATCGTAATAAAATCTCCCACCGAAATTTCCTGGTCAACGAGGTGATCCTTCACCCGCTGGTCTACGCCTTCATAATGTCCCGCGATCAAGACAAGATGCTTCTTTTTCGCGAGTTGACGGGCCAGCTTTTGGCTCATCGGATCACCCTGCGGGTCCAGAAGAACAACCCAACCGTCCTTCGCGACTTCTTCCACGCATTCAAAAATCGGCTCGGGCTTCAAAACCATCCCCGCCCCGCCGCCAAACGGCTTATCATCCGCCGTTCTGTGCCGGTCGCGAGTCCAGTCCCTCAAGTTATGAACCCGCACATTTACAAGACCGCGTTCCCGCGCTTTTTTGAGGAGCGACTCGTTCAGCGGGCTTTTAAAGAAATCCGGAAAAAGGGTGACAATATCTATCAACAATGCCATAGAGACGCGGGGCCGGGACAAGCCCAGCAATCTTAACCGGCTAAAAAGCTTTGAACCCTTTAGGGCTTTTTAGCCTTTCAAGTTAAGCCTTTGCCTTCTGTTTTTTCTTCTGCCGGCGCAAAAGACTTTTCAGGGCTTCGCTCACCTGAGCACCATTTTTCACCCAATATTCGAGGCGGGCTTCCTTCACCACCAACTTTTCCTGCTTGGGAAGCGGATCGTAGTAACCGATTTCTTCGATGAAGCGCCCATCGCGCGGGGATTTGGCGTCACACACGACTACGCGCCACTTCGCCTTGTCTTTCGTCCCGAAACGTTTCATTCTGATTTTAACTGACACCTTGTTTCCTCCTTGTTAGCGTATAGCGTCGAGCGTTTCGCGCGGGATATTTTCCTCCGCACACAACGCCGTTCGCTGAATTTATTCTTTCTCTCTTCTTATTGTGGCACCTAACGCCGTCAATTTTTTTTCTAAATCTTCATAGCCCCGATCCAGATGATAAATGCGCTGAACCTCGGTCTCTCCTTCCGCCACAAGGGCGGCAAGGACAAGCGCGGCGCTCGCCCTGAGGTCTGAGGCCATCACGGGCGCGCCGCTCAGCTTTCTCACTCCATGCACAATCGCGCTCGGTCCTTCAAGAAAGATCTTGGCTCCCATGCGTCCGAGTTCAGGGACGTGCATAAACCGGTTGGGATAAATCTTTTCCGTGATAATGCTGATCCCGGGCGTAATCGTCATCAGCGCCATCGCCTGGGCCTGCAGATCAGTCGGAAACGCCGGATACGCAAGCGTTGTAACGTCTGAGGCTCTGAGTTTCCCGATTCTCTTGACGCGCACCGCGTTCTTGTACTTCTCAATTCGGACGCCGGCTTGTTGGAGCTTGTCAATCACCGCGTTCAAATGACCCGGTTCCATTTTCCGAATAAGCACGTCTCCCTGGGTTATCGCCGAGGCAAACATGTAAGTCCCGGCTTCAATCCGGTCGGGAATAACCCGGTAGCTAACTCCACGGAGCTTTTTGACGCCTTCGATCTCAATCCTCGGCGATCCCTCTCCCTGAATCTTGGCGCCCATCTTTTTCAAAAAATTGGCGAGATCGACGACCTCGGGCTCGCAAGCGGCATTTTCTACCACCGTCCTGCCCTGGGCGAGAACGGCCGCCATCATCACATTTCCCGTGGCGAGCACCGATGATCCGTATCCTCCCCCAAGATAAATGTCCGTCCCACGGAGACGGCTCGTGACCTTCGCGTGCACATAACCGTGATCGATCTGGATTTCCGCGCTTAACGCTTCCAGGCCCTTGAGATGCAGATCTATTGGCCGGGGCCCGATCGCGCACCCACCGGGGAGAGAAACTTCCGCCTCTCCCAATCGGGCCAAAAGAGGCCCGAGCACACACACGGAAGCGCGCATCGTCTTGACCAGCTTATAAGGCGCGAACGGCTTGAGGTGGTTTCCCGGCTTGATCTTTAAAACACCCGATTCGAGAATGGCTTTCGCCCCAAGCGATCTGAGAAGTTTCACCATGGTCTGGACATCCCAAAGGTTCGGGACGTTTTCGATCACAGATTCTTCTTCGGAAAGAAGCGCCGCCGCCATAATCGGCAGAACCGCGTTCTTTGACCCGGAAATATCTACCTCGCCTTTTAACCTGGCTCTGCCTCGAATAATTAGTTTATCCATATCATTTCCGGCCTATCGCCCAGGTTTTCCTCTCTTGAACATCATCAAAACCCAACAAATACTGTTTTATTTTCAGTTCCGTTTGTCGTTCCATGCCGTAACGACTCTTTCGATCCCCAAATAGTCCTCGAAACGGTGGATACTATCATAACCCGCGTCCTGAAGCCACTTTGAAACCATTCCGGACTGTCCCGCTCCAACCTCCAGGGCCAATAACCCTCCGGCCCTTAACCGCCCCTTGGCAAGAGGGATAAGCCGTCTATAAAAATGAAGCCCGTCTTTCCCGCCATCAAGCGCCTCCCGAGGCTCATACTTGAGCTCGGGCTGAATATTTTGCAAATCAAGTTCGGAAAGGTACGGCGGGTTTGAAACGATCACATCAAACACAAAGCGAGGGGTATCGCTTTCCGCGGGCCCCTGGGACAGCTTGAAAAAGTCACCCGGAATCAGACGGGCGCGCCCCTCTAAACCGTATTTTTGAACATTTCGCCGGGCCACTTCGATTGCTTCTCGCGAGATGTCAAGCAGGGNNGAAGTAATGAAATCGCTATTGCCCCGGTACCAGTCCCGATATCAAGAAAGGAGAATTTTCGGATGAGATTGTCGCCCGAACCCATTCGGCCATTCTTCCCGGCCGGTGACTTGCAAAAAATCCGCCGTTTTTCTCGGATCGCCGCAATAACCTTTTCCACCAAAATTTCAGTTTCAGGCCGGGGGATAAGACAATGTTCGTTGACCCACAATGTCTCTTCACGAAAACACGTTTCTCCCAAAATATACGCGAGCGGTCGTCGCGTCATTCTTTCCCCCACGATTTTCAAAAAACGCCGCTCTTCTTCCTCTGAAACTTTCCTCTCTCCGCCAAGATAAACCGATGTCCTTGAAATACCCAGCACTTCAAGGATTCGAAGCGTTTCTTCCCGGGACTCTTCAATCCCCGCTTCTAAAAGACTGTTTTCTCCTTTTTGGAGCAGTGACCGTATCGATCCATCTTTGGGGTCCGAGACCATCGAGAACGCGCCTTGTGAATTACTTTTAAAAAACAATTTCAAAATCCTGATTCCGGATTTCACGCGGGTCTATACCTGAGTGAGCTTGTGGACTTTTTCGTCCTCGGCCAGCGCCTTGACAATCTCATCGAGATGGCCTTCCATGATATTCGAAAGATCGTGGAGAGTAAGGCCGATCCGGTGATCCGTCACTCGCTGATCCGGATAATTATAAGTTCGTATTTTCCCGGAGCGATCTCCGGAACCCACTTGCTCCCGCCGGTTTTTTGCTATCTCGGCATCATTTTTTTCTTTCTGGAACTCATAAATTTTGGCCCGCAAAATTCGCATGGCTTTGGCCTTGTTCTTGTGTTGGGACCTTTCATCCTGACACGCCACGACAAACCCCGTCGGAAGGTGCGTGATTCGCACCGCCGATTCTGTTTTGTTGACGTGTTGGCCGCCGGCTCCGGAAGCGCGGTACACATCTATCCTGAGATCATTCGGCTGAATGGCGATTTCCGTTTCATCGGCCTCGGGCAACACCGCCACCGTCACGGCCGAAGTATGAATTCGCCCGCTCGCTTCAGTCTTGGGAACGCGTTGAACGCGGTGAATACCGCTCTCATATTTAAAAAGACTGTAAGCGCGATCTCCGCTTACCCCAAAAATGACTTCCTTCAAACCTCCGATCCCCGTGGGGCTCATATCCATCACTTCGACCTTCAACCCGTGCGAGGCGGCAAATTGCGAGTACATCCGGAAAAGGTTCGCTGAAAACAGCGAGGCCTCTTCCCCCCCCGTCCCCGCGCGAATTTCCACGATGACGTCACGCGCGGCGTCCGGTTCGCAACCCTCGAGCACCATATCCTCAAGTTGACCGTTGATCCGCTCAAGATCAGATTGAAGGGTTTTGATTTCGTCCTCGATCAGTCCCCGCATCGCGGGATCTTCCTGACCGTTCGCGAGATTGCTTCGAAGCTCCGCTAGTTCCTTTTCGAGCTTTCGGTATCGCCGGAACAATTCGACAATGGGCCGAATCTGCGCGATTTCCTTGCTGAGCCGTTGCAGCTGATAGGTATCACGCGTGGCCTCGGGCCTCGCGAGCGTTGCCTCAAGCTCGACAAACCTCGCTTCTGTTTTTTCAAGCCGTTCGCGGATTCTCATCGCCAAGACACTTCATGGAACCATGACCCGATACCCGCGCCATCGTGACGGCGCGTGGAGCGGGGATCGTGGTCCTGTTTTATTTTCCTTCCGCCTTAATCTTGTCTTTCAGCGCCTGAAAATTGCTTTTTTTCATGTCGGCCACTCGGGCTTTTAGCGCTGAAGCGGGCGTCGCTCTGGTGGATTTTTTCGCGCCAACAATTTTATCCTGAAATTTCTTTTTGAAGCGATCGATCCGCCCCGCGGTATCCATCAGTTTTTGTTTCCCGGTAAAAAACGGGTGACAGGCGGAACAGATGTCAACCTGGATTCGAGGCAGGACGCTCCGCGTCTTAATTGAATTGCCGCAAGTGCAATCAATCGTGCAGGGCTGATAGTTAGGGTGAATGTCTTTTTTCATTTTACTACTCTCCTTTTTTTCGCTGACGTTCAGCTTTTTTTGCGGATCCGGTTCCGGAATTTTTTTATCCCGAAAACAGGGCTAGTCCTTGGCATTGTTCATCTTTAAAAGAAATTCCGCGTTTGACTTGGTTTTTTTCAAACGGTCCACCAGGAGTTCCATCGCCTCCGTGGGATTCAGCTCGTTCAGAACCTTTCTCAGAATCCAGACGCGATTCAGTTCATCCGCCGGAATGAGCAGATCTTCTTTACGCGTGTTCGACTTTTTAACATCAATCGCGGGATAAATCCGGCGCTGGAAGAGGTTGCGATCAAGCTGCAACTCCATATTACCAGTTCCTTTAAACTCCTCAAAAATAACTTCATCCATTCGCGACCCGGTGTCCACCAGCGCCGTCGCGATCACGGTGAGACTGCCGCCTTCTTCCACGTTTCTCGCGGAACCAAAAAAACGTTTCGGCTTGTGCAAGGCGTTTGAATCCACGCCCCCTGACAGAATTTTCCCGGAGTGCGGGGCCACCGTGTTATAGGCCCGGGCAAGACGCGTAATCGAATCCAGGAGAATAACCACGTCCCGCTTGTGCTCGACAAGGCGTTTTGCCTTTTCCAGAACAATCTCCGCCACTTGAACGTGTCGGTCGGCGGGTTCGTCGAAAGTCGAGGCAATGACCTCGCCTTTGACGGAACGCTGCATGTCCGTCACCTCTTCGGGACGCTCATCGATCAACAGCACAATCAAGTACGCGTCCGGGTGATTGGTCGTGATCGAATTGGCGATCTTCTGCAGGAGAATTGTTTTGCCGCTATAAGGCTGGGCAACGATCATTCCGCGCTGGCCAAATCCGACCGGCGTGAGAAGATTCATCACGCGCATCGAGACTTCCTCGGTCGTGGTTTCAAGCTGAATTCGCTTGTTCGGGTAAAGCGGGGTCAGGTTGTCAAAAGCGATCTTGTCCTTCGCCTTGTCCGTTTCCTCGAAATTGATCAACTCCACCTTAAGCAGGGCGAAATAGCGTTCCCCCTCCTTGGGCGGACGAATGAGTCCGCTCACGACATCACCCGTCCGAAGGTTGAAACGACGGATTTGGCTCGGGCTGACATAAATATCATCCGGTGAAGGAAGATAATTGTAATTCGGCGACCGGAGAAAACCAAACCCGTCCTCGAGAATTTCGAGTACCCCTTCGCCGAACATGAAACCGGACTGCTGGGCCTGGGCCTGCAGGACTTTGAAAATCAAATCCTGTTTCTTGAGCCCGGAAGCGTTTTCAATATTGAGCTTGTGAGCCATTTCCTGAAGTTGGGAAATCTTCACTTTTTTGAGACTGGCTACGTCCAGCGGCTTTTCCCCCGCCCGTTGTTTCTGCATTGCCTTTTCCAAAGCTTCGCCGTTCACTTGCGCGTCATCGTCACGCATCGGAGGGCGCTTATCATCGCTTCGGCGGTGGTAGTGATGGTGGTTTTTTTCTTTTTGCATCGGGATGTTCTCCTTTGAATGTTTAAGATTCAACTATCAGATTTCAGTTTTTCCAGCCGATTCCAGAGCCGGTTTACGTTGTCCTGGGTCTTGGCTAAAGAACCCGAGTTATCGATGACGAAGTCCGCCTTTTTTGTTTTTAAAGATTCTTTCATCTGCGCTTTTTCCCGAGACGCGATCTCACCACGGGAAAAACCTTTCGCGAGAAGACGCGCGATCCTGACCGGCCGCCGGCATGTTACCGCCNNAATCACAATTCTTTTTTTTGACGCTACCGTTTTTTTTTGGATCTGCTTAAAAACATACGGGTGGATCAGGGCTTCCAATC
Source organism: Candidatus Omnitrophica bacterium UBA1443 (assembly GCA_002329545.1). GTDB lineage: Bacteria > Omnitrophota > Omnitrophia > Omnitrophales > Aquincolibacteriaceae > UBA1443. Next base: position 5,320 of record DCTJ01000034.1, on the reverse strand, counting down.
GCTCCCGCTTCCCGGGATTTGAAAAAATTTTTTCCGCTATTTTTTTTCGGTCCATATGCCGGCCACACCGGCTCAAAGCCTCGGGGAAAAGGGCCTTTATTTTTTTAAAAACCGGGTTGCTTTTTTTAAGGGTCTGGTGCGCGATCTGATCCGCGTCAATCACAGTAGCGCCCTTTTTTCGAAGCATTTTCGCCACGGTGCTTTTCCCGCTTCCAAAACCACCCGTTAATCCAATGACATGTTTGTTTTTCATAAATCTAAAATTACACCTTAAAAACACCGGCGGAACGAAGTTAGTGCCCCTCAACCGGTTAATTTTTATACCAAGAATCCCCGATTGTCACATCCACCTTGAGGGGGACCTTGAGCTCAAACGCATTTTCCATTTCTTCTTTCACTCTTTTTCCCAGAGCTTTTGCCTCGGTTTCAGGGGCGTCAAATACAAGTTCATCGTGGACCTGCATCGTCATGAGGGATTCGCTTTTTTCATCTTCAAGCCGTTTCTGAATGCGCAACATGGCGAGCTTAATCAGATCGGCGGCGGAACCCTGAAGCGGGGCGTTGATCGCGGCCCGTTCGGCATAATTTCTTAACGCGACATTCGATGATTGCAAGTTCGGGAAATAAGATCGTCGGCCAAGGATCGTCGTGAGATAGCCGTTTTTTTTGGCTTTTTCTTTCTGACTTTCAAGAAAATCGTTCACCCGGGCGTAGCGGGCGAAATAACTCCGGATAAATTCATCGGCTTCCTGGATAGAAATCTGAAGATCCTGCGCCAAACCATAGCTGGTCTTTCCGTAAAGGACGCTGAAGTTAATGGTCTTTGCCACGTTTCGCATTTCCCGGGTCACCTCTTTTTCTTTGACTCCATAGAGAAGAGTGGCGGTGTAGGCGTGAATATCCCGATCTTCCTCGAAGGCCTTGACGAGCTGAGGATCATGACAGAAATGAGCGAGAATTCTGAGCTCAATTTGCGAGTAGTCCGCGGAGAGAATTTTCCCTTTTCCCTTTGAACGCGGCCGGGGAACAAAAGCCTTTCGCACAAGCCGTCCCGCCTCGGTCTTCACCGGAATGTTCTGGAGATTAGGTTCCGAGCTTGAAAGCCGCCCCGTATCCGTCGTGGTCTGATGGTAGGACGTGTGGACGCAACCGGTTTCCCCGTTCACCATTCCGGGTAGCGCGTCCAGGTACGTGGAGCGCAGTTTCGCGCGTTCGCGATACTCAAGGATCAGTTTCGGAAACTCGTAGGATACCGCCAGCTTTTCAAGCACGCTCGCGTCCGTCGAATACCCCGTCTTGGTTTTTTTCATCGTGGGAAGCTTTTTTTTCACAAAAAGAATTTCCGCCAACTGTTTGGGAGAATCGAGATTAAATTCCTCACCGGCTTCCCGGTAGATTTTCTGGATGATCCCGTCGATTTCCCTGCGGGTGCTCTGGGAAAGTTCCGCCAGCATATCCGTGTCAAGCGCCACTCCGTTCATTTCCATTTTTCCGAGAACATCGGCCAGGGGAAGTTCTACTTTCTTGTAAAGATCCTCAAGCCCAAGCTCTTTGATTTTTTCCCGAAGAATGGGCACCAGTCGCATCACGCAGTCGGCGTCTTCGCAGGCGTATTCCGATATTTTTTCAAGCGACACATCAGCCATTGAAATTTGGTCTTTCCCTTTGCCAACCAGGCTTTCTGTTTCGATTTTTTTTACGTTTAAATAATTGAGAGAGATGTCATCCAGATTGTGGTTCCGTTTCACCGGATCAATCAGGTAGCTGGCGATCATCGTGTCGAAAGAAATTCCTTTAAGTTCCACGCCATGCCGACGGAGCACCATCGTGTCGTATTTAATGTTCTGCCCAAACTTTTCAATGGTCTCGTTTTCCAATACCGGCCCCAGAATATCCAGAGCCTCTTTCAGACAAATTCCGGGGCCCCGGTACGAATCACTGGTCGTCGGAACATAATGGGCAATATAAGGTTTCATGGAAAAACTCATCCCAACCAGAGTCGCTTTCATGGGATCCGCGGACGTGGTTTCCGTATCAAAACTGAACGTATTGGATTTTTTAAGAGCCGCGGCGAGCTTTTTCAGGCCGGAGGCGTCCAGAACCGTGTGATAGTCGCGCTTTTCTTTTTCCTTCGCATTTTGTGAAGCTGACTGCTTCGCGAACCCTCTAAACTCATACCGCTTAAAAAACTCCACGAGCGCATCTTCATCGGCCGGCTGGACCTTGACATCATTCCAGTCGATCTCGAGATCTACCTGGGTATCAATTTTTGCCAACGAAAGCGAGAGCCGCAGATCGGCCTCATTTTCCTTAAGAGCGTTCCGGATCTTTTCGGAGGAAATCTCACGTGAATTTTTTAAAATGTTTTCAACGGAACCAAATCTCTGCATCAGCTTTATAGCCGTTTTTTCTCCAATCCCAGGCACTCCCGGAATATTGTCCGACGCATCTCCCATAAGCGCGAGAATTTCTACTATTTTGTCCGGTCCCAGTCCGGCGAATTTTTTTTGGACACCCTCCACATCATAAACAAGGTTATTTTTATGCGGCTGGAAAATTTTGACCCTGTCATTAACGAGCTGAAAAGCGTCCTTGTCGCCGGTTACAATCCAAACGTCGTTCCCTCTTTCCTGCGCCCGCGCCGCCAAAGTTCCGATCACGTCATCCGCTTCAAACCCTTGTTTTTCAAACATGGAAAACCGGGAAAGCCGGCAAAATTCCCTGATAGGTTCAATCTGGCTGACAAGTTCCGGCGGCATGGGCTTGCGATGCGCCTTGTAATCCTTGTACTGTTCATGTCGGAAGGTCTTTCCTTTTGGATCGAAACAGACGGCCAGAAGTTCCGGGCGCTGGTCCTCCAGAAGTTTCCGCATCATCGTCACAAAACCATAAATCGCGTTCGTCGGCTCACCCCGGGAATTGGTCAAACCCGGAATGGCATAAAAGGCCCTGTAACAAAAGGAGTTTCCGTCCACAAGAAACAGACGTTCCCTCCGCGATCCCCGAGGGGATGTCATCGACATAATATTAGGCTCTGGCTATTTTCTGGACATTTAGGATTTAAAACGGAAAGGCCTGAACGATGTGGTCAAAGAATTTCGTCGGAACTTTGGGATGTGTTCGGCAGATTAAATAGGCTCTTTCTGAAAAAACTGACTCTAGGATATTGATTGCGCCCCTTGAGTCAAGTTTTTATTTTTCGTTTTCAACGCCGCGCCTGAATTCAGCCCGCTGGCGGGGTTTGTCACGACTCTGCTAAATCGCTCCAAAAATCAGAAAGCCTCGCCCGTATAAAACATCCCTTCCCGCGCTTTTCCTTATTTTTTTTTCTTAACGGTCGCAGGCTGAATCTTGGAAAGCTGGATTCCAAGCTCCTTCGGATCAACGGCAACCTCCAGGGCGGATTCATAACTTATGATCCCCTGGGTGTAGAGCTGTTTCAAGTGGTCATCCAAAGTAATCATGCCGTACCGGCTCCCCGTCTGGATTTCCGACAAAATTTGATAAGTTTTAGATTCCCGGATCAGATTCCGGATCGCGGGCGTGGCAAACATAATTTCGAAAGCCGCGACGCGTCCGGTTCCGTCAAGTTTCGGAACGAGAACCTGCGAAATGACGGCGACAATCGTTCCCGCGAGCTGGGCACGTATCTGGGCTTGCTGTTCCGGGGGAAACACATCGATGATACGGTCAACCGTGCGAGGCGCCCCGGTCGTATGGAGCGTGGAAAACACAAGGTGTCCCGTCTCCGCCGCGCGGATCGCGGATTCCATTGTCGCGATATCGCGCATTTCCCCGATCAGGACCACGTCCGGATCCTGTCGTAGCGACTTGATAATAGCCTCAGAAAAAGTCGGCACGTCCTCCCCGACTTCGCGCTGGGTCACCACGGATTTTTTATGCTGATGAACGAATTCCACGGGATCTTCCGCCGTAATAATGTGTCTCGGAAAATTTTCATTGATGTAATTAAGCATGGTCGCGAGCGATGTCGTTTTCCCCGATCCGGTTGGGCCGGTCACGAGGACCAGTCCGCGTGGAATATTCAAAATCTCAACCAGTTGCGGAGGCAGGCCAATGTCTTCGAACGAGTAAAACTTGGAGGGTAGAAGGCGGAGCACCATGGCGTAGTGTCCCTGTTGCTTATAACAGGAAACGCGAAAACGAGCTTTATCTCCGAAGGTAAAACCAAAATCAACTCCCCCCACCTCTTCGATTTTTTTTCGCTGGGCCTCTGTCGTAATCTCTTTGGCAAACGATTCGGTCATTTCGGGAGTAAGCGGATTATCATCCACCGAGACAAGGTCTCCTACCATGCGAAAGGTGACGGGGCGGTTTACTGTAAGATGGATGTCGGATGCGTCTCTTTTAATTGCCTCCGTTAAAATTTCTTCGATCGCCATACAACCCTCTTTCTTTGTTTTCTGAATTTATTTTGACTTTGCTTTCATGTTTCGTCTTTAAACAAAAAATCTGAACAGGCGCGGGTTTTTACGATCCGGCGCGACATCTTGACCCTCCCGCTCCCCGCTCGTTTTTCTCAGCCATTTTTTAAATTGGCCCGATGAANNCGAGAAGGTCCGCGAAAATTAAACATTCCACCCGAGACGAGACATCGCGTCAAATTCATGGTGGATCGCGTCCATCCGCTCAGAAAAGAATATCAAGTATTCCACTCATCACAACCGATATACAAAACGCGATCAGACAAAGCACTGGCCATCCTTTCATCGCCGGCGGAATTCCGGAAAAGAGAATCGCGCGCTTTAATCCCTTGAACGCCGCCTGAAAAATAAAAAGTCCCGACGCGATTACGAGTAGTAGCGAGCTTTGGATCAACCATCCTTCACAAACCTGCACGACGGCATGCGTGATCAACACGGCTGTGATTAAAAAAAGATCCGGCTTTTTTTGATATTTTGCGATCAGGTAGATGAGCATCCAGAGAATCAAAAATCCAAATTCTTCAATGACGGAAGTTGCCGTACTCCATCGCAAGAAGGAATGATACAGGGTCATGGCCAAAATCTGCGTAAGGAAAAGATCCAATGTTTCACGCCAAATCGCAACCAGTGAAAACCCTCTTTTCTGTTCTCCACGTATGGACAATAAAAACCCAAATATTGCAATGACCCACGGCCAGGGTACCCTCATAATTTTGCCTTTCCTTTCCCGGCTCCGCCGACATTTGTCATGTCCTCGCCCGTCCGCGATCCCATTGGCCGCGGCGCCCCGCTCACGTTTGACGCGTTTCGCTCCGGCTGGTTTTTCCAGAGAAATGCGGCCAGAAACAACAGAAAAAAAGCAAAAGCCGGGCGAT
>DCTJ01000093.1 GCA_002329545.1 Candidatus Omnitrophica bacterium UBA1443 | reverse complement strand
TTGGTGCAATCTTCAAAGGGGGTTCTGAAGAATGGAAGGTTCGTTTCGGTTATCTGAACGGGCTGGAAGACAGTGCGCCTGTTTATTACGCCGGTCGCGAAGTCGGAAAAGTCTCTAAAATCGAAATTGTCCGTGGCGCTCCCAGGCCCATTCTTGTCACGGTCAAGGTTTCTCCGGACGCCTATGTGCGGACCGATAGCCAGGCTTATATCGATACCCTCGGGATGATGGGAGAGAAGTTTGTCGAAATATCTCCCGGTTCTCCCGATGCCAAGGCGTTGGAAAAGGGGAGTGTGATTGAAGGACATGACCCGATCGCCATGCATGTGATGGTTGGTAAAATGAACCGGCTGGCGGATCAGATGGATGTGATGGTGAAGAGTTTGAATCCGCTGGTTGAGAGTGCCAGTTCTATTTTGGAAGGTCATGAAGAAGAAATTTCAAAAAGCATTACCAACATCAACCAGATTACCGCCAATCTTCGGGACATGACGGACGATCTGAAACATCGGCCGTGGCGTCTTCTCCGGAAGGGATAAAAAATGTATTTTTCAAGAATATTGGGTCTGTTCCTCGCGGCAATGCTTTTATGTATTCCTGGATCTTTCGCGCAGGAAACAGCGGGAGATTATTTCTACGGTATCGGAACCAAGTTGGGCCGGGGTCTCGAAAATGTGGTGACTAGTCCCGGGGAAATTCCTTGTACCATGGCGGATGACATCAAGGATCAAGGAGCTCTGGCCGGATCGTTCACGGGATTTGGCAAAGGGACTTTGTTTATGTTGAGGCGGATATTGGTCGGCGTGACGGAAGTCGGAACATTTTTTATTCCGATGGAGCGGACTCTCCCAAGGGTTTGCCGGAAAGAAAAAGCAACAATTGCCGTTTAGTCAGCGATGAGAAAACCGACTTTTTTTATTTTGTCCTGCACCCGGGCGAGAAAACGATTTGATGAAGAGTTTGAAACGGTTGTTTTCGATAAGATTTATCAGAAATTAAAAAGCAAGATACGTCAGGGATGTTCATTGTTTATTTTGGGAGGTTCACCCGGGCGGAAGGATGCGGGGATGGTCGCGGAAGTGGTCGCGAAACTCAAAATTCAGCATCCTAGGGTAGACTTTCATTTTGCCGGTTCTATGAGGTCGGGTCGAAGGATGTTTGGCATTGACGCTTCTTGCTGAAGATACCTATAATAAACAAAATTTTTGATCTCTAAGGAGAATTTATGACGACGAGTAATTCACAGAACCCGGCAAAAGATCCAGAAATTCAAGACGCGAAATTTTTTGCCGCCATCGGGTACGTCAGTTTTCTTTGTTTTGTTCCTCTCGCTCTGAAAAAAAAGAATTCCTTCGCGGAATTTCATGGAAAACAGGGGCTGGTTCTCTTTATTTTGGAGCTTGCGGCGGCCATTCTCTCGGTGATCCCGATTATCGGCGATCTTATCGCGCAGTTGGCGCTAGTGGTATTTGGCATTTTTTCGCTCATCGGTATTGTCAAGGTTTTAATGGGGGAAAAGTGGGAGATTCCGGTGATTCACGAAATTGCGACCAAAATAACACTCTAGGCTGATGTGATCATCCACTTTTTTAAAGGGCAAAATTTCCACCATGGTTAATCGTAAGCCTCAACTAACCGGACAAAACTGGTTCATTGTTCTTAATCCGCTGAAAAGTGAGCTGGAACGGAGCAAGATTGCGCGTGAAATCGCGAAAGCGTTCCGTATCCCTGCGGATGAGGCCATTGATCTGGTGGCAAACACTCCGATCATTCTNNTCTCGATAATCTAAATTATTCGACCGCCATTCAGGTCAAACAGTATTTTTGCGCTTCCGTTTCGGATCTGATTGTCAGCAACGACGGAGCTTTGAAGCGTCGCTGTTATCGGACGGTTTGGCCGAATCCGCCCAGCCTGACTTTCCTCAAAGATATGGATGCGAAAAGTCTTCCGCGGATTGAGGAGGAAAAACTGGCGGAAGATGAGGCGATCCAGGAGATTCGTTCCTGGATTCAGACGGAAAATGGTTTTTCTGAAAAAGAAACGGCGTCCAGCGGGGAAGCGGGCCACGCCTCGCGTCATTTCCGGGACATGCTCGAAGAGGAACGCGAACGTCTCCTGAAGGAAAACGTCGGGCTTCGTGATAATCTTAACCAAATCCACCGGGCTCTTGAGAAAATCCAGTCGGAACTTCATTTGAAAGAAAAAGCACTGGAAAACATTCAGAATGAAAAAAAACAAAAGGAGCGGGAAACGCAGGAGATGCAAACCCTCCTGAACCACTCCGAAGAGAAGTATGAGATGCTTCGGGAGGAGTTCCGTCAGACGAGGCAATATTTTGAGGAAAAACTCGTGACGAATGAAAAAAAATCCGAAGAGCTTATGAAGCAGATCGAAGAGCGTGAAGTCGCGAACCGCGAATTGATGGAAGAAAAACAGGAGATTCAGAAAAGCTTTCACGCTTCCAAGAATGATCTTTTGATCGCCAGGGATGAAAAGGAACGGAGTGAGAAGGAATGGAAAGAGCGAACGGCCGCCCTGTTTCGCGAGCTGGAAACGCAAAAGAAAATGGTGGCTGAAATCAACGATAAGCTGAACACCATGGAGGAAGGAAAAAAGATCATTCAGTCCAGCGAGCAAAGGTTGCTTAAAGAGGTTGAGGCGCAAATGCATCAGACGAAGCGGTGGGAACTCAAGTCTTCCGAGCTGGAATCAGAGATGGGGAGAATGCGTGAGGCTTTTGAGGGACAGATCAAATCCTGGCAACTCCGTTTAGCGCAGCTTGAATCCCGGGAGCACGAGCTTGAAAAAGCCCGTGCCCAAGTTAAGGATTTGCAGCGACAACTGGAGCATCGCGAACTGATTCAGCGAAAGAGGGAACTTTCAGAGTCTTACAGCATGAAAGAAACACAGTTGAAAAGCCTCGTTAAACAGCAAGAAAAGCTGGAGAGTGAAATCCGGCATCGAGAAGAGGAGCTTAGAAAACTTCTCCATGAACAAGGTACTCTTGAGCGGGAAGTCATTGAAATTAAACAGGCTCAAAGGCATCTTGCGGAACGTGTCAAGAGGGAAAGTCCCGGTTCTGTCCCGCGTAGTCAGGATACTTCGACTGATTTTTTCTTGCCTCGTGAGTCGCCCGAGACGTCTCATGATTGAACTTGTTTTAAGCAAGATCAAGGTGGATGAAAAGCGGCATGAGCAATTGCTAGTTTTTAAGGTCCAGGGTGAGACGCGATATCTGCCGCTTGTGATCGGAATTGCTGAAATCAATTCAATCAAGCTCAATCTGAGTGGCGTCAAACCCCCTCGGCCCATGACCCATGATCTTCTTGTTAATATTCTGGAAGGACTGGGCGCTCGTCTCGAAAAGGTGGTCATCGATAAAATCGAGAAAAACACTTTTTATGCAAAATTATTTATCCTCAAGGAAGGCGGGAATCGGATCATCATGGACGCTAGGCCTTCGGACAGTGTCGCGATAGCACTGCGTTGTGGAGTTCCGATTTTCGCGAAACAAGATGTTCTGAACGCGGCGAGCGTTGCTGAGGTTTGAAACCGATGAGTACTTCTTTGTTTGATACTGTGATTGTTGGGGCGGGTGGAGCGGGTCTCACCGCGGCGATTTATACGGCGCGAGCGAATCTCTCCACGCTTGTACTCGAAAAACTGATGCCGGGTGGGCAGATTGCTTCTACCGAGGGTGTTGAAAATTATCCGGGGTTTCCCGAGGGCATTATGGGGGCTGATATCGCGCAACGCATGGAGGCCCAGGCCGTAAAATACGGCGTTCAAATTAATTATGAAGACGTAAAAAATGTTCTTCCCCGGGAAAAGTTTTTTTTGATAGAAACGTCAGAAAACCGTTATCAAGCGAAGGCGGTTATCCTTGCCATGGGGGCATCATTCCGAATGCTTGGCGTACCTGGGGAAAAGGAGTTTATCGGCCGAGGAGTTTCCTATTGCGCCACGTGCGACGGAGCTTTTTTTAAAGGAAAAAACGTGATGGTGGTGGGTGGCGGAGATTCGGCTTTACAGGAAGGTATTTTTCTGACGAAATTTGCCAGTCAAGTCTCTATTGTTCACCGACGTGATCAACTTCGCGGAAGTTCCATCCTCCAGGAGCGAGCAAAGAAAAATCCCAAGATACGCTTTATTTGGGATACGGTTATTGATAAAATCCAGGGAAACTCAAAAGTGGAATCGGTTTTGCTCCGCAATGTGAAGACTCAGGAGACACGAACGATGCCTGCGGACGGCGTTTTTGTTTTTATTGGGCACGCGCCCAACTCGGGGATTGTCAAGGGGCTTGTCGAAATGGATGAAGAAGGCTATGTGATCTCGGGTGGGGGATACCGGACATCCGTCCCAGGAATATTCGCGGCAGGTGAAATTCGCAAAGGATCAGTGCATCAGCTTGTGGCGGCGGCCGGAGAAGGCTGTGGCGCCGCGTTAGCCCTTCAGGCTTATCTTGAAAACCAAGAATAAGGCCGTTTTAAAGGAGATTTTTATGAGTTCTGAACGCGAGTTTGAGAATCACATGAACCAGCTTTTGCAGCTTTTAAAAAAAATAATGGTACAGTATCCGCATCACGGGAAGATCGAAGATCTTGCCAAACACATGAAAAATGCCAAAAGCTCTCCCGAGATTAATATTTTTTTCCTGAATCTTGTCCCCTTGACCCCGGAGGAGTTTGACGAGCTTGAAGAAATGTTTGAGGAAACTCTTTCCCAGGATCGTTGGCAGCACGGAGAACTCCAGTATGAATTGAATGCCGATGATCGGGAATTTCTGAAAAAGCACGGTATACGATTCTGATGACTTTCATGAAACGAATCACGATACTTTTCATATTTTTTATCTTCTGCTTTCAGACGCTTTCGGTCAAGGCGGCCGGGGATTCGCTTGACGGTCATGCTGTCTGGCGGTCGTTCCTTCATCAATTCGTGAACGAAAATGGTGATGTCAATTATGCCGGGGTAAAGCGTAATCCGGCTCTTTTAAATGATTATCTGGCCTTTATCGCGGCGCAGAACCCCGTGGATGTCAAAACGCTCTGGCCACGTGAAAAGGCGATGGCGTTCTGGATTAATGCTTATCACGCGGGCGTGATCAAGATTGTGGTGGACCATTATCCGGCACGCAGTCTTAATCAGATTTCAAGCGCGTGGGATATCACTGTGATTCACGTTGGGGCGGAGCAGTACAGTTTGAATCAGATCAGAAATCAGATTCTGATGAAGACTTATCGTGATGAAAAAATACATCTTGCCCTTTCCTGTGGCGCGCGGGGGTGCCCCCGGCTGGATCGTGATCCTTTTACGGATGCCAATGTTGAAGGAAAACTTTTTCTCGCGACCCGCGAATTTTTAAACGATCCGGCACGGGTTGAAATTATACCGGGCAAGAAGACAATCAGGCTTTCCCGTATATTTAAATGGTATGGAGCGGATTTTAATCTTGATTTCGGAACTCCTGAAAGGATCGGGAAGTTTTCTCGGGAGGAGATGTCGATTCTCTCATTCCTTATCTACTATTCAGAGGATCTTCAAAAAATCGAGTTTCTTGAAGAGGGCCGTTATAAAATAAAGTACATGCCGTTTGATCCCGAGCTCAATGACTGGATCGATGCGCCCCCGGTGTCAGATCATTCTCTGCAGTACGAACTTCCCGGCGAACCAAAGTAAATAGAACGTTCACGCCGAAAACGTTGTAACTTGTTATAGCTGAACAAGTTATAAGTTTTTTAATTTTGTTGACACAGCGGTTCTATTTCCATAGAATACCCATTCTCTTTAAGTTAAAAGGAGTTATTTATGTCTGCGTACGCAATCGTGGAAACGGGCTCAAAGCAGTACTGGGTGGAACCTAAGTCAATACTGGAAGTAGAGTTGCTAGAGGGGACCGGAGGGCAAGGCGAGGTTGTGCTTGATCGTGTCCTTTTTTATGCGGATGGTAATACGGTATTGGTGGGGACGCCTGTGGTGAAGGGGGCTCAAGTTATTTGTGAAAATCTTGGCGAAATACGCGCACCCAAAGTTATTCATTACCGTATGCGGCGTCGCAAGGCGTCCCGCCGCAAGCATGGTCACCGCCAGGATCTTCTGCGATTGCGTGTTAAGGATATCAAGGTTTGATTTAAATTATTTTTAGAGGACATCATGGCACATACAAAAAGTCAGGGAAGCAGTACTAACGGGCGAGATTCACAATCCCAACGTCTGGGCGTCAAGGTTTTTGGCGGGCAAAAGGTTCGCGCGGGCAGTATCATTATCCGGCAGCGTGGAACCCGGTTTCATCCGGGGCAGTTTGTGGGCATTGGAAACGACCACACCTTGTTCGCGATGCGTGATGGGATAGTGGAATTTAAATCTAATAGAACAGTCCATATTATTCCCAGCTAGATATTTATTATCTTTCATGACCAAGGCTAAAAGGCGCTGGCGCGCTTTTTGGCCTTTTTCTTTTTAAGGAGTTTTATGTTGATTGACAAGATTCATTTGACCGTCCAGGGTGGACATGGTGGACATGGTTGCGACAGCTATTATCATCGAATTGACCGAAAAATTGTCCCGAATGGCGCGGATGGTGGCGACGGTGGGAGCGTCATTTTTCGGGCCTCTCATAACGCTCCGGGGTTAGACCGGCTTAAACTCAAACAGTATCTTGTGGCACCCGCGGGCACTCACGGTGGGCCTAATAACAAGCGGGGAGCTTGTGGCGAGGATCTCGTGGTTCTCGTTCCTGTCGGAACTTCAATTTACAACAAGGAAAACCGCCTCGCGATTCGCGACCTAAACCAGGATCAAGATGAAGTCGTAGTCGCTCGTGGCGGGCGTGGCGGATCCGGCAACATTGGAGATAAAAAAGCGACGCCCGGTCAGGAAGGTGAAAAGCTTGAAATCGAACTGGAATTTTTAATTCCCGCGGATGTTTTTCTTGTGGGGCTTCCCAGCACCGGAAAATCCGCTTTCATGCATCGTCTGACCANNGACCAAGGCTCACGTGGAAGGGAAGGATTATCCCTTTTCAACGACGTCTCCGGTGCTGGGCGTTTACGAATGTGATGATTATAGCCAGATCAGTTTGTGTGAGCTTCCGTCTGTTTTTGAGGGATCGACACAGGGTCGGGGACTGGGGACACAGTTTCTGAAGCATTTGGCCCGTGGGAAGCTGGTTCTTTATATGCTGGACGCAACAAACTCGTTTGCGCCTTCTTTNNAAAACTTGTGTGGGAACACAATCCGGCGTTTAAACAGATTCCTAGTGTTGCTGTCGTCAATAAGATCGATCTCGCGGACGATCCGGGCAAAGTCCAGGAAGAAATGGAAAAACTCGAACGGCTTTATTTTTTAATTTCGGTCAAGACGGGAGAAGGGATAAAATCTCTTGTCGATTTTATCAAAGAGCAAACGGGGCATGCCTGAAATGAAGAGACATCTTTCCGGCGCGACGAGGATTGTCGTCAAAATTGGCACGAGCATCCTTAAAACCAAGCTCGAAAGCTTCTCGTTCAGGGAGCACAGCCGGATTTGTAACGAGATTTTTGATCTGATTAGCATAAAAAAACAGCCGGTCATTGTCAGCTCGGGCGCGATTGCTCTTGGCATGAAATCCTGCGGTCTTAAAAAAAGGCCCACGGATATAGACGCCCTCCAAGCGTGCGCGGCCACGGGACAGGGTAAATTAATTCATGCCTATGAAAGTTTTTTTGAGAAGAAGAATGTTCATACGGCGCAGATCCTCTTGACGAGGGATGGCCTTGAAAATCGGAAACGATTTCTTTGCGCGCGAAATGCCATGCGCAAGCTGATGGAATTGAACATCCTCCCGGTTGTGAACGAAAATGACACGGTCGCCGTGGAAGAAATTGCGTTTGGGGATAACGATATTCTTTCGGTCCATGTGGCTCACCTGGTTGATGCGGATCTTCTCATTAACCTTTCTGACGCGGAAGGATTTCTGCTGAAGGACGGGACGCGGGTCCGGGAGGTAACGTCGGAAGATGAAATTGATACCAAACTATTCGCGCATTTGTCAGACAAAAAACGGGAAGAAACGGTGGGGGGAATGCGCGCCAAGCTCGCCGCGGCGCGTCTCGCGATGCGGCTGGGGATTCCGTTTATGATTGTGAACGGACACCAACCGGGCATTCTTCGTTCGATCCTCGAGGGAAAAGACGTTGGGACATTTTTTGCGCCCTCCCGCGAGAAAAAAGACCAACGGCACAAGTGGATTGCGTTTTCGGCCCGGCGGCAGGGCAAAATAACCGTGGATGCTGGTGCGTTTCGTGCGCTTGTTGAAGGGCACAAAAGCCTTTTGCCGGGAGGCATTATCAAGATGGAAGGTTGCTTTGAGGCAGGTCAGGTGGTGGACTTGGCGACCGCGGAAGGAAAAGTTTTTGGACGCGGGGTGATCCGGTATAACCGTAAAGATCTTGCCTTGATTGCCGGGAAAAAGACTTCCCAAATAGAGCCGCTGCTTGGCCGAAAAACTTCTACCGAAGTGATCCATCGAAACGACATGGTTCTTTGGAGTGCCCGATGAATTCCTTTGCTCGGAAGCCATGGTTTCATAAGCTAAACCGCACGGTTTCCCGCGCTCGTCAAGCGTCCCGTGAATCAATGCTCTGGACGGGGAATCTTAAGAAAAGACTTCTTCTTGACATCGCCAAACGGATTCGGGCGAATCTTGGGACGATTCTTTCTGAAAATCTGAAAGACGTCAAACGCGCCCGTTTGGCGGGCCTTTCTGCGGCGATGATTGACCGGCTTTCGCTGAATGAAGCGAGACTGCTGGCAATGGAAGAAGGAGTTCGCGGGGTGGCGAACCTTGAGGATCCGATCGGGAAAGTATTGTCCCGGTGGACCCGGCCGAACGGATTAAGACTCCAGAAAGTGTCCGTGCCTCTTGGGGTCATTTTGATTATCTATGAATCACGCCCGAATGTCACAGTGGAGTGTGCCGCTTTGTGCCTGAAAAGTTCTAATGCGGTAATCCTTCGCGGCGGCCGCGAGGCCATGAATACCAACAAAGTTTTTTTAAGGATCTTTCGCGAATCTCTCCGCCAATTCAAGTTACCCGTGGACGCCGTCAACCTTGTTGAAACCACCGACTATGATGCCGTTGATTTCCTGCTGTTGCAGGAAGGACGTATTGACCTTGTGATTCCCCGCGGAGGGGAAAAGTTGATTCGACGGGTGGTAGAACGGTCCCGAATACCCGTGGTGAAACATTACCAGGGGGTTTGTCATGTTTATGTGGACCGGCATGCTGATCTCAAAAAGGCTGTCGCGATCACCGTCAACTCGAAGTTGCAGCGGCCGGGGGTCTGTAACGCGATGGAGACTTTGCTGGTGCATAAGTCAATCGCTTCCCGGTTTCTCGGTCAAGTGGGCAAAGTCCTGAATGAGGGGGGATGTGAAGTCCTCGGAGATTCAGAAACCTGCCGGATTTTGCCCTTTGCCGCGCGCGCGAAACCGACGGATTATGGCCATGAATTTCTCGACAAGGTTCTTGCCGTCAAGGTCGTTAAGAGTCTGAAAGAGGCGATTGAACACATTGAATCGTACGGGTCACATCACACGGATGCGATTGTGACCGAAGATAGAAAAACGGCAAATGATTTCAAGGCGAAGGTCGACTCCTCTTCGGTCATGGTGAATGCCTCGACCCGGTTTTCGGACGGTTATGAATATGGTTTTGGAGCGGAGATTGGCATTTCGACTGACAAGATACACGCCCGCGGCCCCATGGGGCTGGATGGGCTTACCTCTTACAAATATATCGTGGATGGAAATGGGCATATCCGTATTTAGACGGTCACCAGCATGAAAATAGGTATCTTCGGAGGCACGTTTGATCCCATTCATAAGGGCCACGTCGCCGTGGGACTGTATGCGCTGAAACAGTTCCGTCTTGATAGAGTTCTCTTTGTTCTTTCCGCCCGCCCCCCGCACAAACAAAAAGATAAACCCGTCGCCTCCGTTCAACATCGGCTCGCCATGGTAAGGCTGGCCTTGAGGAGATACACGAGATTGAAGGCATCGAATCTCGAAGTGAATCGTCGCGGGCTATCTTTCACCATTGATACCATAAAAATTTTAAAAAAAAGATACCCCAAGGCGCGGTTTTATTTTATTTTAGGGCAGGATTCTTACGAGGACATGAAACATTGGCGAGAAGCGGATGAAATTAAACGGGAAGTTCAGTTCCTTGTGGCGGGTCGCCCGGGATATCGCATCAAAAAACAAAATGAGCCTGACGTTTCCCGAATCCGTATGCCGCTCTGTCACGCCGCGTCGTCGATGATTCGTAAGGCAATCGCCAAGGATTCCAAATCGGTGACGGACCTTCCGTCTTGCGTCATTCGTTATATTAAACGTCACGGACTTTACAGGGGGCGGGCATGAATACGGTTCTCAGTCTCAGTGTTTTGGGACTGCTTTTTATTTTATCGAGTTTTTTTTCTTCGACGGAAACGGCGATTTTTTCACTTTCCAAATTAGATCGCAAGAAACTCAAAGAACAGTTTCCGCAAGCCTCGGGATGGGTCATGAATCTTCTTGAAAAGCCCCATCGAACTCTCGGGACTATTTTGATCGGGAACCTCGTTGTCAATACGTCAGCGGCGGCGATAGCGACGCTTTTGGTCGTGGAGTATCTGGGCGAGGAAAAGCTGGGCGTGGTGATGGTCTTTTTCACAATTCTCTTTATCATCCTCTGCGAAGTCGCTCCCAAAATTATTGCGGTCAGAAACAAGATTAAAATTTCCCTGATTTCGGCAATTCCGCTCCGTTTTTTTGTTTATATTTTTACGCCCGTCCGGCTTTTGATGCGTTTTATCACGGAAAAAATTGTTTCGATCCTCGTGAGGGAAAAAGTCGAACAGTCCGACCTGATTTCTGAAAATGAACTGAAAGTGTTGGTGAAGATCGGGGAAGAGGAAGGCGTGTTGAGGAGGCAGGAGCGTTTCATGATCCAAAAGCTTCTCGACCTTGGCGAGCGACCGGTGAAAGATATTATGACTCCTAGGACCGATGTCGTCGGTCTGGATATTGCGGATAGCGAGGAAACACATGCCATGACGATCAAAAGCAATCATTATTGTCATATGCCGGTTTTTCAGGAATCCCTGGATAATATTCTTGGAGTTGTGACGGGCCTAGAATATTTGTTGGCTGAGCCGAGACCGCAAGTGAAGGATATTTTGAAGAAAGCCCTTTTCGTTCCCGAAAGTAAACGTATCGACGACCTTCTTGAAACGTTCAGAACGCAAGACGAACAATTTGCCGTCTGCGTCGACGAATATGGTGGAACAGCGGGGATTGTAACACAGGAGGATGTACTCGAAGAGATCTTTGGAGAGTTTTATGACGAGTACGCGAACATTGAGAATCCGATCCGTCAGCTGGGGGCGGGGGCCCATGTGGTCGAAGGGAAAATTCCGCTCCAGGATTTTAACGCCTATTTTCTCTCCAATCTTGAGTCTGAAGAATCCACGACGTTGGGAGGGTATCTTCTGGAAAAAATGGGAGAGGTCCCGGCGCGAGGCGCTAAATATGAAACGGAGGATTTTGAGTTTACCGTTCAATCGATGATTCGGCAGAGAATTCAGCATGTTCTTGTGAGGAAACGCTTATGATCTCGCTCGGGATACTCTTTCTGCTTTCGCTCGTGTTGTCTTCCTTTTTTTCCGCCTCTGAAATGGCTTTTGTGTCTTCGAATAAACTGGAGATTCGCGAATTAGCGGAAAATAATGACCCCCGGGCCCGAAGAGTGATGGAGCTCCAGAAAAATAGTCAAAATTTTCTTGCCTCTGTTTTAACGTGGCACAACATCGTTAATATTACCGCCACATCCATTTTGGCTTATTTTTTAGAGCGCTACTGGCAGATCCGGAATGAGTGGGTTGTGACGGCGATCTTGGCGCCGGTGCTGATCATCTTCTGTGAAATGGTACCCAAGGACTACGCCAGAATGCGGGCGACGCCATTTCTTATGAAGCAGGTGTTTTGGATTCAGCTTTTCGTGAAACTTTTTTCTTTTCCTATGTCTCTGTTTTTGGGGTTCATTCGAATTTTTTGGCCTTCGTTCGGCAAACGGCAAAAAGAAGATTTATTCGTCAATGAAGAGGAGCTTCGCTCCCTGATCGAAGAAAGCACTTGTCAGGGGGTGGTGAGCGAGCAGGAGCAGAAGTTGATTCACACCATATTGGATTTTGAAAGAATACAAGTCCAATCAGTGATGATCCCTGTGGAGCAGATTCCCATGGTGAACCTTCATAGTAGCGTGAGTGATGTTAAAGAGTTGGCCCGCGAGAGCCGGTCCCGGATGATGCTCGTGTATGAAGAAATGCCTTCTATCGTGGTTGGAATGATCTACGTTTTTGACCTGCTCCGGAAAGGGGAGAGCGCCCAGGGACTGCGCGATTTTCTGAGAGCCCCCGTTTTTATTCCGGGAACCACTTCCATCGAAAAGGCTTTTTTCACCCTGCAACAAAAGCGTCAATCTTATGCGGTCGTGACGNNACATCAAAGGGATTGTCCCGATTGAACGGCTTCTGATTTTCGAGAAACGCTGACGCGCTGTCGTTTTTCGCGACTTATTTGTCTTAAAACTCCTGACTGTTCCTCCACATAAATCTTCTTACGGTCGTATGCCCCCTCCTCGGTCGCTTTTCTTGGTTTGGCGAACGGGTCACTCTCGAAACAAATCAAATCTATCAAGCTTTAAGAAGTAAAGCCGTTAAATAAACATCATTTTAGTGCGCTGATNNGCTGATAAGGAGAATCCACCCTTGAGAGTCATCGCGATTGCGAACCAAAAAGGGGGATGTGGCAAGACGACTACAAGCATCAACTTCTCGGCCTGCCTGCATTTTTTGCAAAAGAAAGTGTTGCTTGTGGATCTTGATCCCCAAGGACATTCAACCTGTGGTCTTGGAATCAAGACCTTGAAGGGAACGCCAACAATTTATGAATTGTTGAGCCCCATTCAAGCCATCCCGACTTCATTCACACAGGTCATACGAACGCTCTATCCTGATTTTGATATCATGCCCTCCCAGGCTTCCCTTAACGCGCTTGAAGAAGAAGCTAATTTCATGCCCAACCATCATCTTCTACTGAAAAATCTTTTTGCCAGGATGGAGGAGCAACATCGTGGATATGATTTTGTGATCCTGGATTGTCCGCCCAACCTTGGGATCCTCACCTGGAACGCCTTAAATGCCGCGGATGAAGTGATTATCCCGGTCGAGCCATCGTTCTTTTCGCTTCATGGGCTCGGCAAGATTTCTGAAACAGTGCAAAATCTGGACCGGACACGGCAAACTCCTCTAACGGTTCATGCGCTACTTACCAACTTTAATTCGCTCCTGAGCTTTTCACAGGAGATCCATGATGACGTCCGGGCTCATTTCAAAGAGCAGCTTTTTCGTACCATCATTCATGAGAACGTTATGCTGAAAGAAGCCGCCGCGGCCGGGCAAAGTATTGCGCAGTATGCTCCGGGGTCTCCGGCATTTCAGGACTACTTGAATCTCGTGGTGGAATATCTTGAGCGTGATTGGGATCGCAAGCTCCCGAGCGAAACGCTCGGCTGGGACAATGTGTACAAAAACCGTTTTGGCCCCAAACTTATGTCGGACGGAATCTTGTTCCAGTTTCAAAGTAAAACGGCATCTTCCGTTGAGGTGGCGGGAGATTTCAACCGTTGGGTCCCCGAAGCGCTTGTCCGGAGAAATGACGACGGGCTTTGGCAGAAGGTTATTCGGGTGGGGGAAAAAGCGTTTCGTTATAAGTTCATTGTGGATGGAGAATGGCAGGTTGATCCGAGTCAACCAACCCAAAAAGAGAATGCTTATGGCGGCCTTGATTCTTACGCGGAGTTTGCCTGATGGAACACTCTAAAAAGCTGGTACGCGGCTTAAAAGATATTTCCCCGATTTTTTCGGCTCCGGGACGTCCCGAGGTCAGGGAAATCCCCGATATTCAGATCCTCAGCGTTTCAAGCCCCCATGACGATGGCGATTCTCTGCTTTTGAACACCTACTTTGCTTCTCAGCTTGCCTCTTCTGAAAAGCCCTGCTCGCTTGTTTCAATCCTGTCTCGAACGGCGAATCGCTGTGCCTGGCGTTCGGATGCCCAAAAAATAGAACCTTTTGGCCAAAATATTAAGCGGCATTCTCTTTTTTGGGATGAGCTCAAGGAAATTCTTGACCGGGGATTGTGGGAGCAGGAATCTTGTTTGGGAAGCCGGAATATTTTTATGGATTTCGAGTATCGAAGTCTCTTGCATCTTCCGAAGGTTCTGGAGCTTTTGGATCAATGGGTTTTGCTCCTGAAGCCTACGCCGGAATCGTTGACGGAAGGTTATAAAATGATTAAGACGGGATTGGCCCTCAATCCTCACCTGGAATGTTTCATTTTGCTTCACGCGAAAGCAAACCCGCCGGCTGACAGCACGATTTTCGAAAAATTTTCAGCGGTTGCTTCCAAGCATTTGCGAATCCATCTTGGATGGCTGGGCTGGCTTGATTTAAGCGATCCCGAACATTTTTTTCAGGCCAAAATCAATGTGGAACAACTTTGTTTTAAACCGACTCGGATGAGACTGTCGCCGGAGCGATTGACCCTTTCCCACTGGGTGGAGTCTTTCGAAAAAAATCCGGCTGTCGGGATGGAGGATTTGGAGGAACAGGGATGATTTCTTTGAATGAAGTTACGGGACAACAACGAGTGTTTGATGCGGTTCGAACGACTGTTCAGGAGCTGCACGCCGATTGTTCTTTCGTTGAGGATGTGACGAGTTCGCCTCTGCTTTTTAAAAGCGAAGATGAAAAAATATGGGTCAGAATTTTTTATCAGCCCATGAACGGTTCTTCGGCCGGGGAGATTGCTCGTGAGGTCATGAAATTAAAGTTGCTGATGCCGAAGCACGCGGTGATTTACTTTTTTTATCCCGAACTTGACCGTGATCAGATTGTTTCCTTGCGCTCGCGTTATCGCCACATTGCCTTTTTTGAGTACGGGAGCCTTTTAGAAACAGCGAACGGGAAAGAAGGGGTGAAAGTTTGCAAGTGGATTCCCATTTCTGAATTGTCACCAGCCGATACGGTTGAAATAAAATCACCTTTCTTTGGGGAAAGCAAACCTCACCCGTTCCTAAGTCACGCGCGACTTACCCAAGATGAAATCTCGGAACTCAACGATATTGGTTTGAGTTTTAGGGATGTTTAGTTGTTTCAAGATACAGGTCAAATTTCCATAACTATCTTGTAGCCCTCTGCTTTGAACAGGTGTTCTCTTCTCCGCCGATAGTCCCTTCCGAACCACA
>DCTJ01000018.1 GCA_002329545.1 Candidatus Omnitrophica bacterium UBA1443 | reverse complement strand
AAGATCACCCTTTCTACTTGCGGAGTGACGGACCGGATTTATGAATTCGTAAGACGCACGGAAGGAAGAATTCGCCTTTCGGTTTCTCTGCATTCCCCGGAAGACGAATCGCGTAGCCGGCTCGTTCCTTACAACAGGAAATATCNNGGGGAGCTCCTCGCGGAACTTGAGAAAGTTCATCGAACTCTTAAACGCGACATCACATTTGAATATACCCTTATCGAGGGAGTGAATGACTCGGCAGAAGATGCCAAAAAGGTCGCTCAACTCGCCAAGCCCCTTCGGGCCAAAATAAATCTGATTCCCTACAATCCGATCCGGGAAATTGTGTGGAAGACTCCGTCCGAAAAACGAATGAATCTTTTTCGCGAGACCCTCGAAAAAGCGGGGGTTCGTTCGACCTTTCGTAAAACGGCAGGGCGTGAGGTTGATGGCGCATGTGGGCAACTCAGGCTGGATCGCTCGATGCGCCGCCAAGCCACACGCCACAAAGACACACGATAAAGACAAAAAGGTTAGTCCGCGATGCTTTTCTAAAGCCTTCCGGAGAAGGTTTCACGCAGAATCTTTTAATAAACATAGATTTTCGCGCCGGTTCTCGTTTGTTTCGAAAATGCCCGTTATCCATTCCCCGGGGAAAAAATCCAAAGCTTATTTAATTCCACATTCCGTTCATAAATTTCTTCCAGCCGTTTTGAAAGGAACCCGTCAGTCAACGCGTCCAGAAGGGCGGAGAGCTCGTCAAGACGAATCAGGCGTTCCAGGTGCTCTTGCTCCGAAAGAGAGGGTGTGTAAATGAGATCAATCTGGAGACGTCTTCTTTCGTAATAGATACGCGTGGTTTCGGAAAGGATGTCACGCCGAAGATCGACCATGAGTTTCTCCCGTGAATCGATAGAAGTTTGCGACGAACTGAAAAGGGCGTTACCGAGATCCCAGCGTATATCGGTATCAAAGGTTTTGTTGACGTCTTCGGGGCCTGCGAAGAATTTTCCGCCGTAAGTGCTGAGCGATGAGTTGCGGTACATCGTTTTCCCGAACGAAAGGGAAGGGATCAGCGCGGCGGCTCGTGACGCGACATGCCACCTCCGGGTTTTCCAGTTAGAAACATTGGCGTAACGGATCGCTTCGCGCTGGATATCCCGGGCGGAAGGTTCCAGGGCGACAAGTTTTTTGAAAAGATCAAGAGTTTCTGCTCCGGGCATAAATAAGGACACGGGCTCGGGTGTCTCCGGGAAAAGGGAATATTGAACAAAGCCGTCTCCCGTGATGGCCGCGAGGGTCGACTCATTCATGATTGCGAGACTTCTCGAGTTGGATCGGGCAAGTCCCCGGGAGAGCTCCCGCCAGGATTTCTTGTTGGCTTGATATTGAAAAACACCCCGGGGAGTCGCGGCAAAAAGAAGATTTGTTTTTTCTGAAAAAACAAGATCCAAAATGACAGCGCTCTGCAGGCCGCTTTGAGGAAGGGGAAACCAGTTTAGCCCTCCGTCGGACGTTTCAAAAACACCGTCGTCGGTCCCGAGAAAGAAATGACCGCTTGAGACCGGAGCTTCGATCAGTTCAAAAATCCTGGCATGATAAAAAGCCGTCTTGTCTTTCAACGCTTCTTCGGCTTCAGAGAAATCCTTTTCTTTTTGAGGGAGTTCAAAAACGGGTTTTGGTGAGGTTTCACGCTGGACAAGATAAATGGAGTTTTCGCTTCCGATGAACAATCGGTCTTCCGCGTAATGAAGCAGTGGAACGGCTTTTTCAGATGGGACGAGTCCGGATCGAGACCAGGTTTTCCCGGAATTTTCGGTGGTCCAAAGGCCCCTGGAAGTGCCCGCGAACCAGAGATTGGGGTTGGCAGGGTCGGGAGTAAACGAAAGTGGACTTTTATCGGGGTTACCCCCGCTTGAATAAAACGAGGCCCACGCTCCTGAGCGGAGATCTCCCATCAGGATTTCTTCAGGGGTCAGGACAAAGATTTGGTCCGGAAGGAGCGGAAACGTGAGGATTTTTTTAATGTTTGCCTGACGGCCGGTCGATGACCATAGCATGTGCCAGTCTGAAGACGAAGCTCCTTCAAAAATCTGGGAGCGATTAGCCACAAGAAAGCGTGTATGGTCCTTCGGATGAGCGGCCAAACAAACGAGCTCGCCTCCCGCGAAAGAAGGCTGAAGCGGTTTTGTCCACGACGATTCGGCCAACGGTTGGAACGCCGAAACCATCCACCAGATTGTGAAAACAGGCAAACATATCTTTCTTTTTAGTGGGAACATGGGGCCTCCAGATATTCATATTTATCATAAAATATATACATATTATATAATATTGTCAAGTTCCCATTTCTTTTTCTTCATAGTCTGAAAACCGCCAGAATCAGAATCTAATTTTGATGAAAAAAGAAACTTGCCGGGTTGTATTCATCAGTGTTCTTTGCTATAGTGCCGGGCACTATGGGCTTTCGATGCGGTATTGTTGGGCTTCCCAACGTAGGTAAATCCACGATTTTTAACGCTTTGGCCAAGGCGCACGCCGCGGCGTCAAACTACCCGTTCTGTACCATTGAGCCCAATGTCGGAATAGTTCCCGTGCCGGATCCTCGGCTGACGGAACTGTCAAATCTTTACCATCCCCAAAAGACCACACCCACGACCGTCGAGTTTTACGATATTGCGGGACTTGTGGCCGGCGCGTCCAAGGGGGAAGGACTTGGGAACCAGTTTCTCGGACACATCAAGGAGGTCGAAGCCATCCTTCATGTCGTTCGTTGTTTTGAGGACCCCAACATTGTGCATGTTGCCTCCACGGTCGACCCGGTGCGGGACATTGAGGTGATTGACACCGAGCTTTGTCTCAAAGACCTGGACACGATCAACGCGCGGTATGAAAAGACCGAAAAACTGGCGAAGACGGGAGACAAGGACGCAAAAGAAAGAATGCCGGTTTACGCGAAAGTGAAGACAGCGCTTGAAGCCGGAACGCCGCTTCGCCGTGTCGGATTTACGGATGAAGAAAAAAAACTTCTTAAGGATATGGCCTTTTTAACGCTGAAAACTGTGCTTTACGGGGCCAATGTCGCCGAAACGGACCTCCCGTCAGGTGGCCCCCACGTTGATGAGGTGCGGAAAAAAGCGGCGGAAGAAAACGCGGAAGTCGTTGTCATTTCCGGAAAAGTTGAATCCGAGCTCATCGACCTGAGCGAGGAAGACCAGCAAGCTTTTCTCAAGGAATTAGGGCTCGCTGAGTCCGGTCTTCATTCGCTTATTCGTGCCGGCTACAGGGCTCTCAATCTCGTCACGTATTTTACTGCTGGAGAAAAAGAGGTTCGCGCCTGGACCGTCCGAAACGGAGCCAAGGCTCCCNNCCGCGGGCGTGATCCACTCGGATTTTGAGCGCGGGTTCATTCGCGCGGAGGTGATGCGCTGTGAAGATTTGCTTCAGTATAAAACCCCCGCGGCCGTGAAGGAAAAGGGTCTTTTGAGGATTGAGGGGAAAGACTACCAGGTCCGGGACGGCGACACCATGCTTTTTCGTTTTTCGGTTTGACCGAAAATCGAATACGGTGTACGGACACTCAGCGCACGGAACGATAGTTTTCGCCGTACTCCTTACGTGGTAACCCCTGAAATCCTTACTAAATCGTAGATAAACCCACCGTTATGTTTTACAATGATCGCCATCATGACAAACCCTTTTTACGCCATCTACCGCGATTTCAAAGCCTGCTTTGACCGGGACCCGGCCGCGCGAACGCCTCTCGGAATTCTGGAAGTTGTCTTTCTTTACTCGGGATTTCACGCGGTGCTTTTTTACCGGTTCGCGAACGTGCTTCACAAACTCAGGATCCCTTTTATCCCCCGGTTCATTTCCCAGCTCGCGAGATTTCTGACAGGCGTTGAAATTCATCCGGGGGCGCAGATTGCCCCGGGATTTTTTATCGATCACGGCATGGGAGTTGTTATCGGTGAGACGACGATCATCGGTAACAATGTCACTATCTATCAGGGGGTGACGCTTGGCGGTACGGGAAAAGAGCGCGGAAAACGGCATCCGACCCTCGGCCATAATGTGGTGGTTGGCGTCGGAGCAAAGATACTTGGTAATATCCGGATCGGGAACCACGTCAAAGTTGGCGGAGGCTCCGTCGTGATCCATTCCGTTCCTGATTACTGCACCGTTGTTGGCGTTCCGGGAGAGATCGTCCGGATTGACGGAAAGAAACCCGAAGAAATTGATCTGGAGCACGGCGATCTTCCGGATCCGGTGAAGGAACTGAAAAACCGTCTTCGCGCGCTCCAGAAAGAAGTCGATCAGATTGAGGCCCAGCACAAAGGCACACGGAGCGGTCAACAATCAACCAGCGGCGAAAAAGATGGCTAACCGATTACGCTGCGCGTCGCGCCTGGGATCTTCCCTGATATGAGCGGAGCTTCCGGATTAAAATCGCGTTCAAAACTGATCGTTTATTCTGACGGCGGAGCCAGGGGGAATCCGGGCCCCGCCGCTGTTGGCGTTCTGGTATGTGACGAGCAAGGCCATAAGTTGGGAGATCACAGCGAAGTGATTGGCGAGACGACAAATAATGTCGCCGAGTATACGGCGGTTCTTCGGGGGCTCACACTCGCGGCGGAACTGAAAGGCGTGGAAATAGATTATTTTCTGGACAGCGAACTTGTGGCACGCCAACTTTCCGGAATTTATAAACTGAAAGCGGAGCATTTGCGCCCGCTGTTCGCGGACGTAAAAGAAAAAGAAAAAAAATTCAAACGGGTGACCTACTTTCACGTTCCGCGGGAGCATGAAAAAATAAGATACGTCGATAAACTCGTTAATATCGCGTTGAATAAGGCGGGTTGTTGATTTTATGGATTGGGTGACGGCGGGGATTGGGTTGATGGGCGGGTTCACGGGAGGACTTCTCGGGGTTGGCGGCGGCGTGATTTATCTGCCTCTTATGGTGATGCTGAAAGGAATGGACACCCACCGGGCGGTCGGGACGTCGCTTTTTGTGATTGTTTTTACGGGAGCTTTCGGCGCTTTTTTCCATCATAAAGCCGGCATGGTTGACGTGAAGATGGCGCTTTTGATGGGGATCTTCAGCATTGCGGGCGTGTGGGTAGGCACGAAAATTTCGGTGAATGCGGACCCGGCAATTCTTAGAAAAATTTTTTCAGTGTTTCTTGTGGTCATGGCCATTAAACTTTTCTTTACCAAATAACTTTCCGGAGGTTTTCAATGAAAACAGTTCTCGTTTCCAAACAAGGTAACGCCAAAACGGACATCCTTTTTGTGGGCGTTTTTAAAGATGAAAAAAAGCCTGGGGCCATAAAAAAAACAGAACCCTTGTTCGCCAGGATCCTGGAGGCTGCCGCGAAGAAGGGACGATTTTCCGGAAAATCCCAGGAAGTTTTCGCTTCATTCCAGACGTCTTATCGGCGCGCTTCGGAAGTCATCGCGATCGGCCTCGGTGATAAAAAGGATTTGAAGGCGGTCACTCTCCGCAAGATTGCCGGGAAAATCATTGAGATCGCGAGCGTGCGAAAAGCCTCGAAGATCCGCGTGATGGCGGACACTTTTTTGGGCGGCGCTCTGGAAGCGCGAGATGTTGCCGCGATTTTTACGGAACTTGCAGGCCTCGCGGCATACCGATTTTTCCGTTACAAGACGAAGAAAAAAGACGAGCTTCCGAAGTTTCCGGAAACCATGGAGCTGGTTTTTGACGATCAGAAAGCTTTGAAAGAGCTGAAGCCGGTTGTCAGCCGGGCTGAAATGATCGCGAAGAGCGTCGCTTACGCCCGTGACCTTAACAACGAGCCGGGCAACGTCATGAACTCTTCCCGGCTGATTGAGGAATCCAGAAGCCTCGCGAAAGAAAAGGGATTAAAGTGTACGGTTCTCGGTCTTCCCGAACTGAAAAAACTCGGGATGAACGGTCTTCTGGCGGTTAACCAGGGAAGCGTGACCCCTCCGGCGCTGATTATTCTGGAACATGGGGAAGAGCATAAAGCGAAGGGAACGGTCTGTCTGGTCGGAAAAGGCGTGACGTTCGATACGGGAGGGATCTCGATCAAGCCGTCTAAAGGGATGGAAGAAATGAAGTTTGATAAATCGGGCGCCATTGCCGTTATCGCGACCCTGGGACTTCTTGCGGACCTGAAGTTGCCGCTTCACGTGGTCGGGCTTGCGCCATGCGTGGAAAATAATGTGGCGAATGATCCTCAACGGCCCGGTGACATCATCAGGATGTATAACGGGAAAACCGTGGAGGTGGTCAACACGGACGCCGAAGGCCGGCTCATCCTCGCGGACGCG
The DNA here is from genome assembly GCA_002329545.1 of Candidatus Omnitrophica bacterium UBA1443. GTDB lineage: Bacteria > Omnitrophota > Omnitrophia > Omnitrophales > Aquincolibacteriaceae > UBA1443. Next base: position 10,059 of record DCTJ01000018.1, on the reverse strand, counting down.
CTTTCGTATTGCGAGAAGTTCAAGCCGGTAGCCATCATTGACGCGGCGACGCTTACGGGACTTTGCCATTACACGTTCGGTGACAAGGCGTGCGCAATTCTTGGAACGGACCAGAAGCTGATCGATGTGATACGCGAAGCCGGAGAAAAAACCGGAGAGCGTTGCTGGCAACTTCCTCTTTGGGATGATTACGCGGACGCGATCAAGGGGAATCATTCCGACATTAATAATACCGGTGATGGTTACGCGGGGACGATTACGGCGACGATGTTTCTCAAAGAGTTTGTTCCGGCCAAAGTTCCGTGGATCCATCTTGATATCGCGGGAACGGCTTATACGGCCAAAAACCGTTACGATTGTCCCAAGGGAGCGACAGGATTTGGGGTCAGACTTTTTGCCGAGCTTCTTTCAAACTGGAACCGCGAAAACTATCTCAGCGTGTAATCTATAAAAAAACGCCAACCTTCAAAACCGGTTTGTTTTTGAGTGGGGGAAGTTTAAAGTTTTTTCCCCTTCAAGCCGTTAACTTGGAGGCTGGAGCGTGTTTTAATTTAAGGAGACTGACCATGAAGAAGACCCTTGCTTGTGTGATGATATTATTTCTAGCCACCATGTTTGTGACCCCTTCGGCGTTTGCCAAGGGAGCCAAAGAATTCGGGGCGTCGCTTTTACTGCCTCCCTCCGGACAGGTCATGAACGATGAGTTCGGGACCACTAAATCCAAGATTATGATGGGGATTGAGGTCGCCGCGATCACCACGACCATTATCCTGGGCTTTGTCCCCGGAGGCGCCATTGTTTGGGCCGGTGTTGGGCCGCTACTTGCCAACCACCTTTGGTCCGCGACGGACGCCTATGTGTCGGCGAAACGGAAGGGCCAGGACCCCTATCTGGAAGGGCAAATGATGGAAGCTCAGAGGACTCTGGATGTTTCCAGACAAAACCGGTTTGCCAGAGAGTCCGATATCCGTCAGCGCATTTTGAGCGCGGGCGAATAAGAAAAAGTTTTTAGTCAGACCCGTAGATCTCCTGAAAGGCCTGATCGTCCCGACGAAGGGTTGTTCATTCGTTGTTTTGGGCGGATCAGGCCTTTTTGGTTTGTGGGTCCGAAGCTCCGTGAGGAAGGTGTCTCCGGAGCTGGAACGGGAAAAACTCCCGTTGTCTTGACCAGGTTAAAAAATTATTGATAGGACGGGGAAAATAATCCCTATGCAGGCGCAAGAAGATAGCAGGATTATCGGGGCTCGGCTCCGGACGGCAAGATCTCTTTGGAGCATGGCAAAAAAAGCGACAATGCCAGCGGACCGGTTTCTGAGTCGCTTTTTTTTTCAAAACCGGAAAAAGATCGGATCCCGTGACCGCAAATTTCTCTCCGAGACCATTTATAACGCTTTCCGGCATAAAACATTTCTCGAACTTTGGCTTCGGGAGGTCTTGTCCCGGCAAAACCGGGTCGAACGGGACGAGGATGAGCTTTTTTGTATCCTTGCCGCGGCTAAACTGGGTTTTGTGAGCAAATCACTTTTCGAGGAGCTTGGTCTTGGGGAGGGCGTTTATTCTTCCCTGCGGGAGCATGTTCTTCCGCCGAATTTTGTGTCAAGTTCTCCGGAAGAAACACTCGCCGCGGTTTACTCGTTTCCGCTCTGGCTTGTGACGCGTTGGACGGGGCGTTACGGGGTGGAGCCAACCGAAAGATTGCTGAAGTTTTTTCTCTCCCGCCCTTTACTTTCCATACGAGTCAATCCCCTTAAAACAAGCCGAGAAAAACTGATCGCGCTATTTCAAAAATCGGGCATTGCGTCAGAACCGGCGAAGCGATCCCCTTATGGCCTTCTGATTCCGGAACGGAACAACGTGCCTGAAATGCCCGCTTTCAGGGAAGGACACTTTGAGGTCCAGGATGAGGGGAGCCAGCTTGTTTGTCAAAAGACAGAGGCGAAACCGGGAGAATTTATCTGGGATGTTTGCGCGGGAGGGGGAGGGAAGAGTCTTTTGCTGGCCGCGATGATGGAAAACAGGGGAAGAATTGTCGCGACGGACATCCGGGCCCATAAACTTGACGAATTGAAAAAGAGGGCCAAACGGGCCGGGGCGTTTAACATTTTCCCGACCGATTTGAATCGCGTGAACGAACTGGCGGTCACAAAAAAAGGGTTCGACAAAATTTTGGTGGACGCTCCCTGTTCGGGGACCGGGACATTGGCGCGAAACCCGGACGCGAAATGGAGAATGGACGAATCGTGGCTTCAAAAATTTCCCGCTGAACAAACGGAGATTATTGAAAAAGCTTTGCCATACTTGAAGAAAAACGGCAAACTATACTACGCGACCTGCTCTCTGGAACCGGCGGAAAACGAGCGAGTGGTTGAAAAAATCCTTGAGACGCATCCTGAAATGAAGTGTCTGCCGTGTGGTGTTTCAGGAGAGAGCTTTTTCAGGCTGTGGCCGCCCGAAAGCAGAACCGATGGTTTTTTCATGGCGATCATGGAAAAGACGCAGTAAAGAGAAGAGGCAGAGAAAACCTCTAGTTGTAAAGCGGTTTTCGGATTTATCGGGGGAAAAGTGATTTAATCAGTTCAATATGCCAAAAGGGAAAAGGGGAGACCATGAAAAAAACAATGATGTTGGTGATCTTGACGGGAATCATTTTTTGTCGGCCGGGCCTGGCTTCGGAAACATCCACCGGGCCTGACCCTGACCTCCGGCAGGGAAACAACGTTAAGGTCGTGATGGCAAGAGGGTGGAAGAATTTTTTCACATTTCCCGGAGAAATCGTGAGGACCGGACAGAATGAAAAACAGCATCATCCGAAGACCTGGCCCCTCACATACGCGCCCTGTCTTGTGTCGAACGTGATCATCAGGGCCACGTCTTCTCTGAATGACATGTTTGTTCTTCCGACCTATGTTTGGGCGACGAAAGACCCACGGCCAATTACCCATTTTTTTGATTTGCCCGATTATGTCTGGGAAAAAGCCTGAACGCCTCTAGACCCCTTTCATGAAAGTTCGGAATATCATTGTCATTCTCGTCTGTCCCGAAAACCCAGACAATATCGGTGCCGTGGCCCGGGCGATCAAGAATATGGGATTTGAATCACTCCGTCTTGTGACGCCCCCGGCACGATGGCGGTTCAAGGGAAGAAAAATGGCGATGTCCGCCGGCGATATCCTGGAAAAGGCGAGAGTTTTTCGCTCTTTAAAAGACGCATCCGCCGACGTCAGCGTTTTGATTGGAACGACACGGCGATACGGTAAGGAGCGAGGCGCGTTTCTTGCGTTTGACAGGGCGATCGGAAAAATCCGGAGGGAATCGCTGAAGGGTAGCGTCGGGATTGTTTTCGGCTGTGAATCCAAAGGTCTTTCCAACGAGCATATTCGTTTATGCGATTACCGGATGACTATTCCGACGGGCTGCGCCTATCCGTCCCTGAATCTTGCGCAAGCTGTCATGGTGATTCTCTTTTCAGTTTTTGGGAAAAGGAATTTGTCGAACCGGGAATCCAGGGCCGAAGAGAAACCCCTCAAAAAAAAGGAAGTCGAATCGGCCTTGATGTGTTTTGCGGGGGCCCTCCGGTCGCTTGGTTATCGGGAAGGAGGCGCCAATCTTTTGCCCAGAATCTTGCAGACGACGAGAGATCTCATCAAGCGAAGCGGGCTTTGGGAGAGAGAGGCTCAAATGATCAAGGGGCTTTCCCGCAGGATTACCGAAAAGGTCGATGAATTCAAACGGGATTAATGATATACTCTCCCCGAATTGGGATTTACGGACGCCTCGGCTCGGAGGTTTTTTGTGAAGGAGCCACATCATGGAGGAACAGACGTTGAAAGAAAAACTGCTCAAAATTATCAAGGAAAAAGCCGTGATTCACGGAGAGCGGAAACTTGCTTCCGGGAAGGTGTCGGATTATTACATTGATGGCAAGCAAGTGACTCTTGATCCACAGGGTTTGTTCTTGACAGGGAAGATCATTCTCCAGGTGGCGCAGGCCGTCAATGCGGACGCGATCGGGGGGCCGACTCTGGGCGCTGATCCGATTGCCGCGGCCGTTTCCCTTCTTAGCTCTCATAGCGGGCAGCCGGTCAAGGCTTTTATCGTTCGCAAAGAAGCTAAGGATCACGGTATGCAGAAAATGATAGAAGGCCCCCAAATTGAGGAGGGAGACAGGATTGTGATAGTGGAGGACGTGATCACGACCGGAGGGTCGGTCCTCAAGGCAATACAGGAGGTTGAGAAGCTTGGCGGGAAAGTAGTGAAAGTCACATGTCTGGTTGACCGGAACGAAGGGGCTCAGGAAACTTTAGCGAGCTATAACTACTCCCCCATTTTTACTTTGAAAGAATTAGGTTTGTAATTCGGACTATCGGCATAAAAAAACCCGTTTACGTGTGAAACGTAAACGGGTTTTTTGTTTTCGGATAATGCTTATTTCTTCACGTACCGGTAGGGATCACGCGCTTTTTTCGCGGGCGCGGGAACTTCCTCAACCGCCCGGGGCATTTCTTTAACTACCGAAACGACCGGTTGCGGGGCCGCCTCGGAGACGTATTGAGTCGCGACTGGCTGAGGCGTATACGTCTGAGTCACCACGGGCTGAGGAGTATAAACCTGCTGAACCGCCGGGGTTTGATAGTAATCCGAAGATTTCACTTGATCGCACAACAAACAATTGTGATAGGATCGGTTGACTGGAAATCCGTTAAAACCCGGAACCCAAAACAAGCCGACATCCACAAGCCCGGAACCTGCCCGGAGAGCTGTGCAACCGAGACCCCCGGCCATCCCTGTGAGCGTTCCGATAAGTGGAGGCCCGTCCTTGGTTTTATCGACGGTCTGGACAAGGATGTCAACGGGACTGGTGACAACGTTCAAAAGGCCACGAACAAACATGGGACCGACCTTTTCCTTGTAAGTGTCCGAACTCGCTTTTTCCCAGATGTCACTGGCGAATCCTGAGGGAACGATGAGCGCAAGGCAGAGTACAAACGACGCTAAAATCTTCGCAATTTTCATGAGCAACCTCCCTTTTGAAATTTTCTTTTAATGATAGCGACGGTAGCAGAAGATTACTATAAATTGATCGCAACCGGAATAGTACACCTAATAAAAATAACAATCAACAGGATTTTTTTTGGCGGGGACATTTTTTTGTAACATTAAACATATCAATAAGTTACAAAAATATAAAGAAGTTGTAATTTATAGCATCTATTGACAATTTATAGTGTTTAGTGTAGTTTATGTTGTAGTATATAACTATAGCAGTCTTAAAAATAGCAAATTCAACTCAATAAGGAGAAAAATAATGGAACAAACCAAAGCGCAGGAAAAACCTCAGTACCCGAGGCGCGAGAGAAGCCAGATAATGACGCCCAAGGAAGCGGCGAAGTATCTCGGGTTTCACCTTGTGACGATTTATCGCCTCCTCAAGAAGGGAGAAGTTCCTGCAACAAAAATTGGCGGACAATGGCGTTTCAAGAAGGACGTTCTGGATAGCTGGTTAATGGATCGAATGAACCAATAAGAGCGTCGCGGGTTTCGATACCCGGACAAACGGATGTTTTTCCGGTGGTATTGTCTGAGATGTCAAGAAAGTAGCCTGTTTTTCCCCGCGCATCTGGTCGCGAGAGTCGCGGCTTTTCTGTGAGGGGACGGCAGAGCAACTCTCCGGAGGTCTTCAAACCGCACCCATTTTCCGGTCCAGGGGACACGCGGGCGTATTTTTCGAATTAACTTTGAATGGTAAACATCCAAAGTAATGTGATAACGGGTTACACTGTGCCGGATTTTTCCCACCCTTTCGGCCTCGCATGAAATTTGCTTCAGGAAATCGGACAATTCTTTTCGGGAGTCCCAGAACGGAAAAGTCCATAGTCCATGCCACCAGTGGCCCGGAGGTTGTCTGCAAAGGAAAGTTTTTTGGTTTTCGGATTCCAGGATTAGCGTAAACATCCTTATTTTTTCATATTTTTCTTTCCGGGTTTTACGGGGAAAGGTCATGGGATTTCCAAGGCGGCGTGAGACGCATAATTTCGCCAGGGGGCATTTCTCGCAGGCCGGATTTTGCGGATGGCAAATGGTGGCGCCCAGCTCCATCATCGCCTGATTGAAATCTCCGGGTGAGTGGTCCGGTAAAAGTGACCCGGCAAGCTCCCACAGGGTTTTTAGGGTTCGACCTTTGTCGATGCTCGAACGGATCGCGAAAAGTCGGGTCAAAACCCGGATGACATTTCCATCCAGGACGGGGACCTTTTCGTGAAAAGCGATACTGGCAATGGCTCCCGCCGTATAGCGGCCAATGCCGGGCAGTTGTTCAAGCAAGTCGGCTTTTTCCGGTATCCTGCCCTGCAACTTCCGGGCGATGAACCGGGCGGTTTGATGCAACATTCTGGCCCGCCGATAATAACCTAATCCTTCCCATAGGGTGAGGACCTGACTGAGCGGAGCTCGGGCCAGTGATGACAGCGATGGGAATGCTTTAAGCCACCGGGAGTAATAGGGGATCACGGTCGCCACCTGGGTCTGCTGGAGCATGATTTCCGAAATCCAAATCCTGTATGGGTCCTTGTTGTTTCGCCAGGGAAGCGGACGTTTTTCTTTATGGAACCAGGAAAGCAGTTTTTTCTGAAAAGTTTTTTTGGAGATGACAGGCTTGAAAGACATGCCGGGTATCATATCCCGCGCGAAGTTTGGCGACAAGCCCCTGAAAAAAACTTTCACGAAATGAGCTTCCGTGAAGACAATAATTTTTCTGCCGGAAAACGATCAAAAAAAGATTAAAGAAGATTGCGATGGCGTGTCGATACGGCATTATCCTGTTGTCGGAAGGGATTGGTTGTGGCAAAATACGGCCAATGGTTACTCTTTCAGAACAGGGCATTTAAACCAAGGAGAAAAAACCGGTGGTAAACTTAGCTATGGTCTGACCAACACGATTCTCGGTTGGACGAAGATTTTTTCCACCCCGAATGATTATTCTTCGGCGGGGAAAAATGTCTGGCAGGGAGTGGGACAAGGGTTAATTGATGCCGGCGTGACGACGGTTCTTGGCGCCGTTCATTTGGTGACCTTCCCGATCCCGGTGGATATTGATATCCCCAGCCCCGTGGATCTTAGCGGCGGGAAGTAAGAAGAAGATCAGAAGTTGTTTTTTGAAACGCCCCGTCTCCGGACGGGGCGTTTTTTATTTCCCGAGGTTTTTAAAGGCGCGAAGAACGTTTAACATCGCGGCGTGGATGTGACCATTGGTGGCGAGGTTTTGAACGTTCGTCAGGGAAAGCGGACGGCCTGAAAAATCCGTTAAATGTCCGCCGGCTTCCTTTACGATCAGCATTCCGGCGGCCTTGTCCCAGGGGTTCAGTTTCATCTCGTAATAACCGTCAAACCGTCCCGACGCCACGTAGCAAAGATCGATGGCCGCCGATCCCGTGCGGCGGATCCCCTGGACCCTTGTCATAAAGGCGCGGAGCATGGCGATGTAGTCGTCCGGATTTTTTTTCCGGTCATAGGGGAAGCCGGTGACTACGAGGGCATCCTTTAGGGTTTTTATTTCGGAAACCCGGATCCTTTTTTTGTTGAGAAATGCCCCTTTTCCCCGTTCAGCGAAAAAGAACTCATCCCGGATCGGGTCCAGCACCCCGCCCATTTCCAGACGGCCCTCCCGCTCGAAAGCGATCGATACGGAGGTGAGCGGAAAACCATGCGCGAAATTGGTCGTGCCATCAATGGGGTCAATGATCCAGCAACCATCCGAACCACGCACTTCGGGAGATTCTTCCGCGAGGATGGAATGGTGGGGGAAGTTTTTCAGGATGACACCGAGAGCGGCCTTTTCGGCGGCTTTGTCAGTTTCCGTGACGATATTAAACTCGCCTTTTTGGGTGATACGCTGTTTTTTCCCGAAGGCCCGCTTCACGATTTTTCCGGCTGTCTCAATGGCTTCCAAGAGGGTACTTTTAATTTTGGAGGTCTTCATATAAAATACAGTTCCTTTCAGCGTGTTTTCCTAAATGGATCAAGCGGGCATAAGAAAGTTTTGGCGGAAGGTGTCTTTCCGTACCAAGGATTTTAAATAACAAAAGTTAAAAAGCTTATGCCGTTCAGAAGGAAGGACATTGTAACCGAACGGCTTATGAATCGCAACTAAGCTGAGCCGTACCTATAAGAGGAGTGATGTATGAAATCTTACCGTATTACCCTGATCCCCGGAGATGGAGTGGGTCCCGAGCTGGCCGAAACGACCCGGGCGTGTCTTGAAGCAACGGGAGTGAAGTTTGACTGGGATATTCAGACGGCGGGCCTGGATGTGATGGAATCGGAAGGAACGCCTTTGCCGGAACGGGTGGTTGAATCCATTCGCAGAAACAAGGTCGCGATCAAGGCCCCGATCACGACTCCGGTGGGCAAGGGGTTCCGGTCCGTGAACGTCGCGCTCAGAAAGGAGCTGGATCTTTACGCCTGTTTGAGGCCGTGCAAATCCTATGACGGGGTTCGGTCCCGCTACAAGGACATTGATCTCGTGATTGTGCGCGAAAACACCGAAGACCTTTACGCCGGAATTGAGTTCCAGAAGGGTACGGCGGAAGCGCTCCAGCTTCTCAAGGAAATCGACAGACTTTCCGCTCGCAAGATACGGGAGGATTCGGGGATCAGCATCAAGCCGATTTCCGTGGCCGGGACGGAGCGGATCGTGAAGTTCGCGTTTGATTATGCCAGGCAAAACAAAAGAAAAAAGGTGACCGCGGTCCACAAGGCCAACATTATGAAATTTTCGGACGGACTTTTTCTCGAGGTTTCCCGTGAGGTGGCCAAACAGTATCCGGATATCGAATTTGAAGACAGGATCGTCGACAATATGTGCATGCAACTTGTCCAAAAGCCGGAAGCGTACGACGTTTTAGTGCTTCCCAACCTTTACGGGGATATTCTTTCCGATCTCTGCGCGGGGCTTGTGGGCGGATTGGGCGTGGCGCCGGGCGCCAATATTGGAACCAGCGGCGCGCTTTTTGAGGCCACGCACGGATCGGCTCCCAAGTACAAGGGGCTTAACAAGGTCAACCCTACCGCAATGATTTTGTCGGGAGTTTTGATGCTTAAACATCTGGGAGAAACTCAGGCCGCGGAGCGTCTTGAAAAGGCCGTGTCGGACGTGATCCGTGAGGGTCGTGAGGTAACGTATGATCTTAAAACGGACCGCAGTGATCCGTCCGCGGCTGGAACGCGCGAAATGGGACAGGCGATTATCAGGAAAATGAAATAAGTACGGCATGCGGCGCGCGACGCGTGGCGGTAGTCTGCCCCGCACGCCTTACATTTTGAAAGGAACTAATATGCCGAAAGCAAAAGTAACGGTCGTTGGCGCGGGATTTGTCGGCGCGACGACCGCGCAAAGGATTGTTGAAAAAGATTTGGCGGACGTTGTTTTGGTGGACATCGTCGAAGGGATGCCCCAGGGGAAAGCGCTGGACATTATGGAGTCGGCGCCCATCGAGGGGTTTTCCGCGAAAATAACTGGCACGAATCGGTACGAGGACACGGCGGGGTCGGAGGTGGTGGTGATCACGGCCGGGCTCGCGCGGAAGCCGGGCATGAGTCGTGATGACCTTCTTTTTAAAAACGCGGAAATCGTTGGAGGCATTGCCGCGGAGTGCGCGAAGCATTCTCCCGAAGCGGTGCTTATCCTTGTGACGAATCCGCTGGACGTGATGACGTGGCTTGCCCGGGAAAAGTCGGGGTTTCCTTGCGAAAGAGTTCTCGGGATGGCGGGTGAACTTGATTCGGCGCGTTACGCTTACTTTGTCGCTGAAAGGCTTCACTGTCAGCCTTCGGAAGTAAAAGCGATGGTGCTGGGCGGACATGGGGATCAGATGGTTCCGGTGCCGGAGCACACGACCGTGAAAGGGACGCCGATCACGAAGCTGATGAGCGCGGCCGATCTTGAGGCGATCAACCAACGGACGCGTGACGGAGGAGCGGAAATTGTGAAACTGCTCAAGACGGGAAGCGCTTATTACGCTCCGTCGGCTTCCGCCGTCAAAATGGTGCGGGCGGTTTTGAATG
>DCTJ01000099.1 GCA_002329545.1 Candidatus Omnitrophica bacterium UBA1443 | reverse complement strand
GGGCGCGTGGATTGAAACATCTTGTGGGAAATAATGCAGTGGCGGCACGAGTGCTTTAGAATACAAAACACGGGAGGGTTTTATGACAATTTCTAATGACGTGAACAAGGTTGTTTACAGGGGCAACGGGACGACGGACACCTATCCTTATCCGTTCAGGGTTTTCAAGGATACTGATTTGATCGTGACGAGGGTGACGGTGAATGATCCTGAAGAGGAAGTGCTGGTGTTGAACACGGATTACACCGTGACCGGAATGCAATAGAAAACGAGCTTGAGGCCAGATATCAGGACGAAGTGCAGGGCGCGGTTGAAGATCAGATCATGGCTTTATCCGAAAAAGAGCAGACTCCGGAGGTGCAAGTTGAAATTTCGGCCCTAAAATCGCTATTAGACGAGTTATCTCCGATAGGTGCGGATGAATGGATTGCTGAAAATCGTCCACGCTGGAATCGTTTTGAAGAAGAAATTACCGACAAAAAGAAATTCATGAATTCGCCCGATGATGATCCGATGATGCAAGAAGCCCGCAAATACAAGACGGCGGAGGAGTTTGTTAAGGCGCAGCTTGAAGATAATGCCAAAGATCATATTGGTATCCCAAAAGAAAAAGGTTTAACCAAAGTTGCTTTTTATCCTGAACAAATTAAAACCCGCCCACAACTCATTGACATCTGGAACGATGCGAACAAGAAGGATGTAATCCGCGAAATCGATTCTGATGATGGGGTGAATAGAAGGAAAAGTAAGGAATCGCAAAAACAGATCGATCTTTTATCCCCTGAAGGAATTGAAAAAACGGTGAAGGCGAATTACGATTCAAATCAGGATGAATACAAAAAAGCCTACGAAACCCACGACAAGTACCAAGAAGCCCTCAAAGAAGCCATCGAAAAAGCCTACCAAGCGGGAGAGGTATTATCCCGTTCCGGAGGAAGTCGTAATTTTCGATCGGTAAGACCCTACGCTTTAAAAAGAATCGCAAGATGGCTTAAAGGCCGTCATTTCGTCCCACCTAAAGGTTTGGTCGCTCGAAGTTCGAGGTAAATTCAATCGCGAGTATTCACGCGAAAGGACAAATGAGCAGTTTCGCGGAGTGGGCGGACGCTGGCGGGATCTTGTACGCGGACAGAAAAAAAGCCAGCGCTTGGCTACCCACGCAACCCGCTATGTTGGCGGGAGGTATCACCAAGCAACTGGCTAGTGAAAATGTAGCATCCGAGGAAAGCCCTGTCAATGGCCCAAAATTTCAATCCAAAAAAGCAGAGGACGCTTACGCGAAAGTTCTGAATGATATTAATAAACAGATTCGTGGTGTTGTTGATCTTGAGGTTTGGACGCTAAAAGATCTTGGAGAGGGTGTCAGAGGCGGCGAGATCGTTTCTGGGGATCAAGACATTTCAGAGGAAAGAAAAATAAGGACGTCTCTTCCTAAAGCATTGAAACATCCTAGGATCGGAAACAAACCGATCAACGACAAGCAATGGCGAGAGTTGGCAATTAGAAATTTAGAGGGCGGGCTTGGCCTTAATTCAGAAGACTATCAAAGATTGATTGAGGAGAAAAATGAAGTCCTTGCGGCAGAAGTGAGCGCTAAAATAAAAAAAGGACTGATCCCTTTATCCGATCAATCCTTGCCGATAGACGGTTATGGTGTGGGTGATAAAGCCCCTCCCGCTACCGACAATGAAAGTATACTCAATAAAAATCCTGATGTCAAGTTTCAGAAAAAAGAGTGTCTAAGCCTGAAGAACAGGATCAGGGGGCGGGACTGCCTTTAATAGTCCAAGAATTGCAAGATTTGACTTCTAAAATCAACGAGCTCAAGCAAGCGGGTGGGGAGAATGTCCCATATTCTCTTTTGGAGCGTTACAAGGCGGTTTCAGAGGCATTTCAAAGCCTTGCCAAAAACGAAGGGACACGGCTACCAAAAGGAGATTCTAAGAAAGCGGTAATGCCTCTTACGGGTCGCCCCGTGCGGGCGCGTGGATTGAAACTTCATTTGTTTTGATCGTACGAAAAATCCCTTCCCGGGTGGGTTGTTTTTTGCCTGGATCCCTCGTCCTTGCGAGATTGGGGACTTGTCCCCCCGAAAAAAGATCGAGGGGTTAAATAAAAAGATTCACGTTGCCGCGTTCGGCGTTTTCAAGATACATCGCGACGCCGCCCGCTTCAACTCCGTCGAGCAGTTCTTCTTTTTTGATACCCATCAAATCCATCGACATGGAGCAGGCGACCAGTTTCGCGCCCGAGGCCCGCGCGCTCTGGATCAATTCGGTGAGCGACGCGACGTTCTTTTCTTTCATGATGCCCTTGATCATCTGAAGCCCCATCCCGCCCATATTCATTTTGGAAAGCGCGAGTTTCTCGGCTCCTTTTGGCATCATGAAACCGAACATGGTTTCAATAAAGTTCTTTTTGGCGGGACCGGACTTCGGTTTCCTAAGGGCGTTCAGCCCCCAGAAGGTGAAGAACATCGTGACCTCGCTCCCCATCGCGAGCGCGCCGTTCGCGATGACAAAAGCGGCCATCACTTTGTCAAAGTCCGAACTGAAGACCACGATCGTCTTTTTCTTTGAGGGCCCGGCGGAAGAAGGAACGCTTGAGACCGCGCGCGGTTCCTTTTTAAGGATCGTCGCGTGGTATTTTTTTTCAGCGGAGCTGAATTCGGCCAACTCGTGTCCCGTACTCTGGCACCAGGCGCGGACATCGGCCGCGAAACCGGGGTCCGTCGCCGAGATCCGCAAAGATTCTCCGGGCCGGATTTTCTCAATCTCGGTTTTAATCCTGAGAATGGGGCCCGGGCACTGGAGCCCGCACGCGTCGATTTCTTTTATAGTGACAGCCGGTTCTTTTTTTTCCACAGGTTCCTTTCTTTCATCTCTTTCATTGGTGTCGGTTTTCATTTCTGGTTTTGCCGGTCGCGCGGAAGAAATCCCGAGGCTGGCTCGATAGGTTTCGTAACCGCCGCTCAGGTTTTTACATTTAAAACCGTTTTGCGTGAGGATTCGGCAGGCGAGGTACCCGCGAAGCCCCACCTTGCAGTAAACGAGATATTCTTTATCTTTTGAAAGCTCCGCGAGCCTGTCCCTGAGTTCCTCAAGAGGAAGATGACTCGCGCCTGGAATTACGCCGGCCCCCGTGGCTCCCGCCGGCCGCACGTCAAGAATCCGCTGATTTTTTTCAGGCGATTCAAGATCCCGCGCGTGACAAATCCGGACATCCCCGCGCAGGACGTTTGAGGCCACGAACCCCGCGTAATTGACGGGATCTTTCGCGGACCCGTAGGGCGGGGCGTAGGAAAGCTCCAGGTGTTCCAGGTCATAAACCGTGAGCCCCGCGCGAAGAGCGGTCGCGATCACATCAATCCGTTTGTCCACGCCGTCCGGGCCGACCGCCTGCGCCCCGAGAATTTTTCCGTGAACGGGATCAAAGACAAGTTTTAGACTGATCGGGAAAGCGTTTGGATAATAACTCGCATGCGACGCGGCGTGGACATAAATCTTTTCGTAAGGGAGACCAAGCCGTTTCAGCGTCTTCTCGCTCGCGCCGGTCATGCCGATCGCGAGATCGAAAACTTTGCAGATGGCCGTCCCTTGTGTTTTTTTATAAACGGAGTTTCGGCCAAAAATATTGTCCGCGGCGATCCGTCCCTGACGGTTCGCGGGACCGGCGAGTGGAACAAGAGCGGGTTCATCCGTCACGAAATCTTTCACCTCAATCGCGTCGCCGACGGCAAAGATGGAAGGATCGCTCGTGCGCATTCCGTTATCGACCAGAATGCCGCCGCGCGGCCCGATTTTGAGGCCGGCATCTTTCGCGAGACTGGTTTCCGGTTTGACCCCGATCGCGAGAATGGCGAGACCGCAGGCGAGCGATTCGCCGGTGCTGAGCTCCGCGTAAAGCGCGCTCTTTTCTTCGCGGTACGCCTTGACCGAGGCGCCGAGCCGAAGATCCACGCCGTGGAGCGAGAGTTCCTGATGGAGCGGCGCGGCCATTTCCGGATCCGCCGGGGCCATAACCTGAGGCGTAAGCTCGACGAGTGTCACGGGAATTTGTTTTTCCCCCAACGCTTCCGTCATCTCAAGNNGCCCTCAACGCTTCCGTCATCTCAAGCCCGATGTAACCTCCGCCCACGACGAGCGCGCGTTCGGGCCGTAAAGTTTCCAAAGCTTTTTTGATCGCGTCCATGTCGGCAAGATTTCGTAAGGTCATGATTTTGGAAGAATGAATGCCGGGAAGGGGCGGACGGGCGGGTTCCGCGCCGGGGCTCAAGACCAGGAAATCATAAGGCTCCTCACGTTCGGCGCCGGTCGCGAGTTCCCTCGTGAAGATGATTTTTTTTGCCGGATCAATTTTGAAAACTTCGGTGCGGGTGCGGACGTCAATTCTGAAAGTTTTCCGCGTGGCCTCCGGGGTCTGGACGATCAGCCGTTCGCGGTCCGCGATGGCGCCGCCGATATGATAAGGGAGTCCGCAGTTCGCGAACGAGATGTGTTCGCCCCGTTCAAACATGATAATTTCGGCGTCTTCCGAGAGACGACGCGCGCGAGCGGCGGCCGAGGCCCCTCCGGCGACTCCTCCCACAATCAGAACTCGCATATTCATTTCCCTCCGGGACAGCTTTTCTTGATGCAGTTTAAGATCTCCATGACCCTTGGGTTGGCCAGGGAATAATATCGAAAGTTGGCGTCGGTGCGGCTTTCAAGGACCCCGGCCCGCTTGAGTTGGGCCAGGTGTTTCGAGACGATGGCCTGCGCGAGCCCAAGTTTTTCCGTGAGCTCGCCGACGGCGCGCTCACGGGAGCGGAGCTCTTCAACGATCCGCAGACGATCCGGGTGCGCGAGCGCTTTCAGCGTTTTGGCCGCTCGTTCAAGTATTCTGGGGTCAATGGACGGTTTCGACATGACGGAATATACCATTTATGGAATATACCCGTCAAGGAATACTTATCGAACACCGTCCGGCGAGATCAATCCCTGACGCGATCAGTCCCTAAAGAGAAAATTGTTGAAACACCAGGGATTCTTTTTGTCCAGCAGGGAAGTCGGGTTTTCCGGAAAGAACACCTGGTAGTTCTTGAAAGGGGTCCAGTCGGAAGCTTCCGAGACAAAGGNNAAAGGTGCCGAGGAACGGTTTCGCGACGTCAAGGACTTGTTCGTGCGGCAAGTCTTCAGGTTCGCAAACGCCTTTTCTCGGATTTTCGATCATCCACATCGCCGCGGCGACCACCCCGATGGCAACCTGGATCGTCGTCGCGTTTTGGTGGGGAACGAGTTTGCGCGCTTCTTCGATCGAGAGCATGCTTCCGGTCCACCAGGAGTTGTACTTGTGTCCCATGATCAGCGCGCCCAGGATGTCGGTTCCCGAAATGATTTCGTCGGACATGATTCGGCATTTCGGCTGGAGCTCGTAATTCCGGCACCGGAGCTCGTGGAGCGACGACAAGGTTTCATCGCAGGGCATGTACGCGTAGTGGACGGTCGGCCGGTAAAGAGGTTTTTTGTTTTTCCACACGGTCAGCCTCTCGGAAAGCGTGAAGGCCTCGGCGTGACGGATGACCATCCCGACGATTTCGTAGTTGGGAACCCAGGAACGTACCCAGGTGTTCATCCCCATTTGTGAAAGGAAAATCTGGTTTTTCGGCCCGTATTCCGGAACACAGGCGATGGAAGGCATCTCTTTTTCGTGTGTTCCCCAGCCGATTTCCGAGGGCGCGATCGCCTCTTCGCGCAATCCTTCGATAGACCAGGTGCCGACGAATTCGTCGACTTCCTTGGGACGCCGGCTGATCTGGGTGTCTCGCTCGCTGACGTGTATCGTTTTAACGCCAAGTTTCATGGCCAGGTGGGAGAAGTCCTCGTCCCGGATCAGGTGTTCGAGAACCTTTCGGTCGTTCTTCGAGGTGGTCTTGTCACGGACCACTTTTCGGGCGATGTCCATAAGCCCCTGCTTGGTGAAATGGGAGATCAGCCCGGGGTTCGCGCCGTGATCAAGGACGGCCGTCGTGGCGCCGTCGCTCCATTTGGAAACCATTTTCCGGATCTCCAGTTGCTTGAAATAAAGGGATTTTTCAAGCGGGGTCTTTTTGTCGATATTGGCGTAAGGGTCCCATTCTTCCACCGAGGTATTCGCGTAAAGGACTTCGTTTTCGTGACACCAGGAGATCATGTCCAGTGAATCGATGTTCCAGGTCAGGTCAATAATCATGCCGCCCCGGGACACATATTTGGACAGGGTGCGGGTGACGTTGACGGGGGTGATCCGCTCCTGGGCGAACCGGACGCCTTTTTTGATCCAGGGCGCGAGTTCTTTCCGCTTGTCTTCGAAATCCAGAACGGTAATGTTTTTATAAGGAATGCGGATGTGCTTGAGAAGGACCGGCAGGGTGCATTTGCCGACCGAACCAAACCCGATGCAAAGGACACGTTGATTAAAAGGAATCATGGGCGTTGTCTCCTTTCCCGTTTAAAACTCATCCGACAGTTGATACGACAAAATCCCCGTTGCCGTCGTCTTAGAGGTCATATTCACCGGCGGCTTCGGGTTGATAAAGAACTTCCTCGATTTTAAGCCGCCGTGTTCCGGCGGGCACTTTCCATTCGACGATATCACCCACCCGATAGCCGAGTAGGGCCATACCGATGGGCGCGAGAATGGAAATTCTGTTTTTCGCGGAATCCGCGAAGCTCGGGTACACGATACTATAGGTGTAACTTTCTTTCGTGTCGAGATCGCGAAAGCGGACCTGGGAATTCATCGTGATGACGTCTTTCGGGATCTTCAGGGGATCNNATCTCGGCTTGCGCGATTTCGCTCACGAGCTGGTCGAGATAAAACTTTCCGTTTTCGCCCCCGACGGCCCCGCTCTGGACCAGTTCGCGGAGCTTCTCAGCGTCTTTTCCCGTGATATAGATTTTTTTCTTGCTCATGGTTTTTCTCCTCTTCGAGGATTATTCGCGGCGGCCGGGTTCAGCTTTCGAAGGCGTTCGCCATGGCCGTTTCTTCACCCGCCTGGATACGGTTAATCATTTGTTCAATTTGTTCGGCCTCGTTCGGAATGACCAGCCGAATACTGCGTTTTGCCAGGCCGAACTGCTTCAGAAATGTCCGGTCGAAACCGGACACCGCCAAGCGGGCGCGGGCCAGGGACTTCAGGATACGTTCGTACAACAGCCCGACGTAATAAGCGTCGTCGAGGTAGCCAAACAGATGCTGATTGTCTTCCGGGATAAAATCTTTCGGATGATAAAAATAGGTCAGGGCGAATCCCGTCAGATTTTTGACGCTGGAGGGGACTTCCGTTCGAGCGCTGTGGTGGAACGATCTCTGAAGAAGTCTGGGTGTCATGAGAATCAGGTTCTTCAGCCTTTTTTCCAAAATCGCGGTGGCCTTTTTCCCGGCCCTTTCGCGGATTTTCTCGTGAAAATCCGCGAGGTCCCCGTCGGCGATGCTTTTCAACCGGTCCTCAAACGCCTGCAACATGATGTCTCTCCGCATCTTTTATTTATCACGCGAACACGCAAGTATCCGCTAGACTTGGGATTAAATAAAATATATACTTTCTATCATTCATATAACTTATAGTTATGATCCCTTTTAACTTCCATCACCTTTACTATTTCTATATCGTGGCCAAGGAACGCTCTTTTTCCCGGGCGGCCCGGATTCTTTGTATTTCACAGCCCGCCCTTAGCGCCCAGATCAGACAGTTTGAAAGCTACTGGAACTTCAGGCTTCTCGACCGCGAAGGGCGGCAGGTGACCCTGACGGAAGAAGGTGCTTTGCTTTTTAATTCCGCCAAAGCGATCTTTGACCTTTCGCAAGAGTTGGCCGACGGGATGTCGAAGCGCAAGTACCGGATCGCTTCAAAAATCCAGCTCGGTGTTTCCAGCGCGGTGCCCAAGGAGATTGTGGAACGGCTCGTGCGTTTTATCCTTCAGGCGGACCCGGACGCGCATTTGACACTCCGGCGGGACCGGATTGAGACGATGGTCGAGGACCTGATGGTCCACAAGCTTGACCTCATTTTGAACGATTTCGCTTACCCGTCCCCGTTTGAAGAAAACATCCAGAACCACCTGATCGCGACGGTCCCGATGGTTTTTTGCGCCAGTAAAAAACTGGCTCGCAAACTTCGCGACCTTCCGGAAGGGCTGGACGGGGCGCCTCTGATCGTTCCGACGGCGCCGGACCAGACGTATCAGGCCGTTCAGAATTATATCCACGAACACGGGGTCAAGCCGAAGGTTGTGGCGGAAATCCAGGACCTGGAAATGGCGCGGACCCTGGTGGCGATGGGAAAGGGGATTGGACTTTTTAATTCTTACTCGGTCGAACAATCTCCCGGACGGAAAGACCTGGTGGTGCTCCGGGACCACTCCCGCCACAAAATCACGGACGCGATCTATCTCATCCGCCGCGAACGGAAAATTCCCCATCCGCTTGTCAGCAAAATCCTCGAGCAGTTCCCAGACGCCGTTCGCAGAGAGGCGTTGGCTTCCTGAATCCGTTGTTAAATCCACCGTTTGTTAATCTCTCCCCTCTGACGGCTTCAAGTTCAATAACTATATATAGTAAGATATAGTTATATATAGCAATCGATTATTTTTTAATAATAATAGGATAATATTGTAGTGGGAATATTCTGACCATCGGGTTAACACATGATAAAGACTTATAAGAAGCCTTTGGAAAAGATGATAAGAAAAGGAACCGCTATATTTGTGTGCGCGGCGTTCCTCGCGACATCCGTATACCTGCCGCGGGCGAGAGCGGAAATTTCACCGGCCCTGATGACTGGTTACCGTTCCCTAGCGGATGACTTGACTGGCTCGATTGATTTACCAAAAAAGATGGGGAAGATCGAGGAAATCTACCGTGGTACGGGCGACAAAATCGTGGTCCTGATTCAGGACGCTCACTCGATACCCGATGCCCAGCGAAGTATCCAGTCTGCCATTGATTATTTTCAGACACAATACGGCATCTCTCTTGTCGGGCTCGAAGGGGCTTCGGAAAAGCTGGACCCGCAAATCTTCAGGAGTTTTCCGGATAAAGAACTCCTCCGCAAGACATTCGATGCTTACAGTCAAAGGGGTGAGCTTACCGGGGGCACAGCCGCGGCATTATTCAATACATCCGCGAGCGCCTACTACGGCATAGAAGACTGGTCTCTCTATGAAGCGGGTGTCTCGTATTTCCTCGAGGCGACCGCGATGGAAGGCGAGATCGAAAAGTTCCTTGAGCCGATGGAAGCCGCGCTCACCCGTGAAAAAGAGGCCGTTTATTCCAGCGCGCTCCTTGAGATTGACCGATCACTCGCGGACTTCGACAGGAACCAAATCGATCTCGCGCAGGTTCTGGGCAAGCTCGCGGAATACCAGCCGCCGCCCCAAGGCTCCGAACTCGCGATACTGCTTGAAGAAATCCGGCAAAGCCAAATGACGGATACGCCCGTTGAAATTGAGATCAAAAAGATCGCGGGTCAGATATTTTCTGCTTTGAAAAACCAGCCGTTGAATCCGGAGGCGCGGCGGGAGTTACAGGAATTCAACGGAAACTTTCAGGAGTTCAGGACAGGCAGAACAACGCCCCAGGCCTTTGCCTTCTATCTCAGGGAACTGGCTAAAAAACACGGGGTTCGGGTGAAGGTCTCCCGCGGGCTGGCTTATTTGACCGGGCACCAAAAACGCCTGAAGGATATCGAAGGCACACGGCTGTTTGGGGAGTTCAGGCGGTACGCGAATTCAGTCAAAGAATCACTTTTTCACAATGACCGGCAAAAGGCACTGGACATAAAAACACGCGGGCTTGATCTCATGAAGCGTCTTGCCCGCCTTGAACTCAGCTTTGAGGACTGGGAGAAGGTTCAGAAGTTGACGCTTCGGCCGGATCAGTGGACGGCGACTCAAGATCCGGTTGTCAGCCATGAGGAAATTTCGATCCTCCTCAACAAAATGGAACCGCATCTGGCTTTTTATCACGTCGCGGANNAAAGCGAAACAGGAAAGCTCCCTAGTTGTGGCCGGAGGTTTTCACACGGAAGGTCTCACCCGGGAACTAAAGAAAAAAGGAATCTCTTATGTCCTCGTGATGCCCCGGATCGGCTCAATCCCCGAAGAACCCCTTTACCGTGAGCATATGCAGGGACAAGTTTCCTGGAGCGATTACTTTGAGGTCAAAGACGGAAAGGTCAATCTTTATGAAGCCTTTGTGCGGGCGACGAGAGACAAACTGCTGGGAGATAAAAACGCCCTTGCTACAGGTGGAAAAGAATGGAGAGACCAGATCATCCGTGACCTCGCGGCTGAGGGGAGAATTACCGAAGCCGGCGATTACACCCGTTTCATTGACGAGCTGACGGGGACTCCCAATCTCGAACTCCAGGCCTTGCGCGAACAGTGGCTTGCCAACATCGACCGCTTCGGCGAAGGTCTCAGGAAACTCCATGCCGAAGGCAACCTCAGCGAATCCAGCATCATGCAACTTATCAAGACCATCACCATTCCTGAGCTTCCTTTAGCAAATCAGCTTGCGCCCGGAGTACAGGCAGAGGTCCGATTGCTTCCCTTAATTCAAGATTCAGAAAGCCGCCCCAGCATAGCGCGGCGGGAGCGCCCTGAAACCCGCCGCTCCGAACCGAAAATCGATATCGAAGATAGACTGGTGGCGGAGGTCCGGGCAGTCTTCCAGGAGCAGGCCGGCGAATACGCCGCGTCGCTACCAACCATGAATTTCGACGATGCCTTCAAATATTTTAAGAGGAATGATGTGCCGTATGATACGGAAGTGAGGCTCTCGGAGCCTCTGAGCGTGGAAATGTTGAAGCAAATTGCCCAGGAATCTACGGTTGAGATCGGAATCATGCGTCTTCGCGATGCTGCCCAGACCTGGATTTTTTCAAAGGGGGATGAAAAGTCGTGCAAGATAAGCCCTCGCTGCGGCAACCACTTGATCGATGTTTCGATTCATAACCATCCGAATGATGGCCATCCTGTCCCGAGTAACGGTGATGTTTTCAATCAGTTTTTCAATGTCGGTGTTTCGACCTGGGTGCTTGGCACGGAGGGGCTTGTTTTTTGCGATGCGGACCATTTTTACGATTCCAAGCGGTCCGAGGAAGATAATCTGGACCTTCATTATCTTCAGCTGGAAGAAGCGATTCCCGGTGGGTGGGAGCGGGACCCGAGAACGGGGAGATATTCCGAATCTGCCAAAGAAGCGATACGTAAATTCTGGGCTTCGCGTAAGGTTAAGATCAGCGACCTGAGATCGTGGGATGACTTTACTTTGAGTGAAATTACTGAGAGTCTTCGCGATTTTACACAGGTGCTCCTCCGGGGTGGAGACAAAGAACGACATCAGGCGCTCCATTTGTTCCTAACAGCCATGTCGCCCGCGAAGGCTGCTCCTTTCGTAGGTCTATTTAATGATATGCCCTATCATCGGACCCAGAGCTTGGCTTCTGAATGGTTATCCCAACACTTTGACACGAGGATCCCTGGGATGGTGTCATCCCTTGAATCGTTCACGGGCTCGAAATTTTCTGATATCCAGGAAAGGGCCTTCGAGATTCTCATTTCCAATAGTGTGATAAGTGATTCCGCGTCCGCTCGGTTCCGGGAGCTAGCTACGACGGAAGGGCTATGGGAGCTTTTGTCGAGATATGACAATATTAACCCCGCATTCAGAGCGTATATCTTGCGCGAATTCGGGGACGAGGTTCGTTCTTCCATGGCTGACGCGGGGTTGGAAAGCATGAAATCAAGCCCGTCGGCGATTGCCATTGCGGTCGAGGGCGGCTACCAGAAGGAAGCTTTTTCTCTCCTGGACAAGTTGCTTGGCAATCCTGATAAGTTTGCGAATGGTTTAGCGGTTCTGGCCATGGCGAAAGACGGCCAAGATTTGTTGTCAGCTTATCTTGCGCAACGGGATAATTCTATTGATCCGGTAGCGAAGATTTTGGCGGCCGCCAAGATTGGCGGAGCGAATCGATCTATCGCCAGGTTTCTGATTGCAAGCATTCCTTTTGAATATTTTCACCAGATTTTCCAAGTTTCTGACGTTGCCCCTGGCAGACTGAGCTCCGGTGTTTACACGGAATTCTTTGACGACGAGTTTATTGCTCGCATACGCGCGGTGAATCCGTATGACGCGGATCGCGCGTCGATTATGCGCGAAGCATACGAGAAACGGTATGAAATTGGTTTGTTGCCTTATAGGGTGCGTGCATGGTATCTAAGCCGCGTTGAGAAGTTACAAGAGGTCACCGCTTTCGTCGCAGATGCGCCAAAACAAGTGCCATCCGCCCGCCCCGAAATACAGGAACCCTCCGCTCAAGAAACCCGTTCCGAAATTCCACAAGATCAAGTGACGCCTGAAACATCCACCGGACAACCCGCGACCGCGAAGCCAAATACTATCGCTGAAGCGCTGAACGCGCCTGATTTTGAGCCTAAAAAACTGATAGAAGCGCTTAAAAAAGTATTGTCGCTGGGGCCGCTGTATTCAATGTCAGTGGGTGTATGGGAAGGTTATACATTGGAAGAACATACTCTTTTGGCAATGTCCCAATTCGAAAAATATTTTTCGGCAACTCAGTTACCGGGAAAAGGTGACAAACAAATTTTCAGGATTTTGTTGGCATTGCATGATATTGGTAAGCCTCAAGCCGTCGCGTATGGTCGGAAGGAAGAACAGCACGCGCGCACATTGGAAATCATTAATGAAATCAAGGAGGAACTGCCACTTAGTCCGGAGCAGTTGAATGTCGTGATGAGTTTGGTGGATGGTGATCCGATAGGGCTCTTTATTCGAGGACGCGCTGATCTTGAGTCGACGGTTGAAGAAATTCGCATTAAGGCGGAAAAGGCAGGATTAACGGCGGCCGAATTTTTCGATTTATTGACCATCTATTACCAAATGGATGCCAGCAGTTATACAGCGGATTCAGGAGGAAAAGCCTCGCTGGAATTTTTGTTCGTGAAGGATCAGGAGAGGAACCGTTTTGCGTTTGATCCCGTTAAGAAGCGGCTCAAGTTTAGCCCAAAGGTTCAAGCGCTATTTAATGCTTTGGAAGTAGCGGTTAGGGCGGAATATCTTGACCGGTTGATTAAAAGTAGCAACATGTTGAGTTCTTTTAAGAAATATTCCACAGTCGCTGAACTAAAAGAAGCGTTGCCCGGACGGTTCATGACGATTCAAGATTTTGTTAAAACTAAAGCGCGATGGGTTCGGGGCGGCTATTCGCTGGGTTTATCGAAGGGGTATCACCTTTATTTCGGATGGTCGAGACTTTGTGGGCTTATTGATTGGATGACCGCTTATGCCCTGGAGCTGATTGGGTTTGTTGAGCCGGGCCACACAGACGCTTTTCTGAGTCAAATTACGAAGGACAATAAGCTTATCGTGTTTTTTGTGCCTGACGGCATGTGGGACTCCGGCGTAACAAGGGATGAAATGAACTGGATAGCTGAAAAACTTCAAAGCAAGCCTGACGCGTTCAACATCCTATTTGTATTCGGCGCTTATGACACATATTTTTCATCTGCCGATCTTCAGGTCTATACCCAGAAGGGCAAGGAGGCTTTCGATGATTTGATGGCCACACGGGTGCGTGAAGATCTCGGTTCAGGGATGTCAGATGAGGAAAGAGAAAAGCTGGAGGAGGACTTTATTTCTAACATTAAGGAGTATGAAGAAAGACGCAAGAAAGCCTATAGAATGAGCAAACTGGGAGACGCACTGCGTAATCTAGCCGAGCCATCGCGCATTGCAGCCCTTAGATTGCTTGAGGCGGTCAAATCGGCAAATAGCAAGAAACCTAAGGCGAGTACAGCAGGCGAGCCTTCGGCGGATAGCCGTCCTGAAGCTTCTGATTCCCGTTCCGAATTGAGTCAGGCGTCTCCGGGAACCGTGGAGAATTTGGCAAGTATGTTGCGGCCTGGCAGAAAGGCTGATTTAAGCAGATCGGAGGTTCGCGCGATTTATGAAGTGACTCTCCGTGGCGATCAGGACGCGCTTGTTGAAACCTTGAAACGGATCGCGGAAAAGCAGATAGCTGAGGCGAGTATGTCCGCGGGCACGGCGCGAGTAACTCGGGAAATGGCTGTCGCGACGATAGATATGATTATAGAGGCTTTGAAAGCGGCTGGAGTGAAGGGTAATCTGACCATGATATTTGATGTTTCTCCCGACAAAAACTTCATGGAGGCTTTGCAAGCCGTGAAGGATGAGATCGGAACTGCTGTTTTCACGAAAGGCGCGGTTCGAAATTTGGATCGTAAGGCGCTTGAAGGGGTGACGATCCAGACGGTTGGAAGTCTGAAGAGTTATAAGCCTCTCGCGGCCGAGAATGCCGAAGCTGTTCCTGTGCTTTCTCAAAATCTCGGATCGGATTACTTCGCGAACGAGGTGCTTTTTGGTGTCGGATTGGACGCGGGGGATGTTCAGGGCGAACCGTTTCTTGAAGTGACCGAAAATGTGTTACGGATGGCTGTCGGTCTCTTGAAGGCTGACCTCATGACCCGAGGGATGGAACCCGAGGAAATCAACGCCAAACTAATGGAAATCCTTTTTAAACTCGATACGGATTCCGGACGTGGAGTGCTTTCGGTAAATGGGCGCCACCTGGTTGTGCATCGTGAAGCTCTTCAACAAATGATGGTCGAATACCAGGCCACTGCCGAAATTCAGAGAGCCGCTTAACACGAACGCCGTTCGCGGAGAGGCGTTAGCCTCCTGAATCCGCTGTTTTGTTAACTTCCTGTTTTGCCAACCCCTCTCCTCTCGCTCGGGTGGCGTCCGGTTGACAGTTTTTTTAAATTGTTCCATGATACGAATCCTATGAAAAAATTTTTTCCTGTTATCCTGTCCGGAGTTCTGTTTATGTCCGGTTGCGCTTCTCCGGGGAAATTTTATCCGTGAGAACCTCTCGCGGCCGGTTCCTATCTGGTGGTTTATGGAAGGGAAAGTTGTCCGGAGTGTGTCAAGTTCAAGAAAAGTCTGGACAGGGCCGGGATGGATTATGAGTATAGGGATCTCGGAAACGAAAGCGTTAAAAACGATTTGTATCCGCGCATGAAAAAAGCGGGTATGGATTTGACTTATTTTCTTCTTCCAGTTGTCGAGGTGAACGGTGATTTTGCGGCAAGGCCTTCCCTGGGCGACGTCCTTGATCGTTATGGACAGGCCGCTTCAAAGCCCCGCCATCCGACGGTTCCCGTAGTGTCCGGCTCCTGCCGTGAGGGAGAATCGTGTTTTGCCCCCTGATCCGGGGTACGGGCAAAACGAAAAACAATTTCTCAAAAACTGGAAGACAGCTTAAAATGCCGCCCATGCGTCTTCCAAAATCGTTTTCAGTGATTCTTGCCCTCGCGCTGCTGGTATCTCAACAACCGGTTTTTGCCCGGGAGCCAGCGGCGCCCGCTTCAGCTTCAGAACGCCCGGTGTGGACCTTCCTTGACTGTTACGAAAAAGTTCTCAGGCATTACCCCGCGTTGCGAAAGCGTTATGAACAGCTTGAGCGGGCGAAAGCGGGCCGGAATCTCGCGATCGCCGACCTTTTCCCCAAAGTGCGTGGCGTCTTTGAAATGCAGACCTCGGATGATCCTGTGTCCGTGTTCGGGAATTTACTCCGCCAGGAATCTTTCACGGAGAATAATTTCGCGCTGAACGCGCTTAACACGCCCCGCCACCGGACGAACTATCGCTTCGGGATTGAAGGGGACGTTCTCCTTTTTGATTCGTTTGACACGATTTCCAAAATCCGTTCCGCTCGCCGGCTCGTGAAATCCGCGGATCTTCAGGCGGATTTTACGGAGATGGAAGCCGGGCTCGTCACGCTCGAAAGTTATCTCGGGATTTTACTCGCGCAAGGACTTTACGGGATCGCGGCCGAGGTTAAGGAATCGGCGGACAGGGACCTCAAGCAGGCCAGGGATCTGAACGAGAAAGGGCTGATTTTGGGCGCGGATTTTTACGCCGCGAAAGTGATCGCGGCCGGGATCCACCGGGAAGTGAACCGTCTTGGGGCCCTGAGGTCGACTTCTTACAAACTGATGAATATCTTGATGGGAGAAGATGCGGAGACGGCATGGGAGGCGGCGGGAAAACTTCCAGGGTCCGGACGGGATAAAAACGAGCTTGAGGCCTGGCTCGCGCAAGCGTACCGGGGGCGGAAGGATCTTGCGGCGCTGGACCAGAAGCTTGACTCCCTGCGTATTGAAACCCTGCGACAGAAAACGTCTTTTCTCCCGAAGTTTTACGGGTTCGCGAGCCTGGATGAAAATAGTCATGACTGGCACACCGGCGGACAGAGTTTTATGCTGGGCTTCAAAGGGACCATGGATTTTCTGGATCCTTCCTATCCGGGGCGGTGGAAGGCTTCGGAGGCAAAATACCGGGAACTCAAGGCGGAGCGCGAAATGCTCCGCGACGAGATCGCCAAAACCCTTATCCAGGAACTGGCCCGCTACGAAACCGTGATGCTGGACGCTCCGGTGATGAAATCGGCGTCCGGGGACGCGAAACAGGCGGCGGAACTGACGGCGAAACTTTACCAGGAAGGCCGGAAATCCATTGCGGACCTTCTTGAAATGCGACGCGGTTATTTCGAGACCACGGCGGGTTACGAGAATCTGCTTCTCGCCCTTGAGCTTGAATACGCCAGACTTTTGTTTCTGTCCGGCCAGCTTACCGATGACGGGATCCGGCAGGTCAATGAACGGTTGAAGAAGTAACGACTTTTCGTGGACGCCCGGTGTGTCACGGAAGTTAGCGAATAAAGGGCTTTGGAGATGCGAATTTTTTTTGATACCGAAACGACGGGACTTCCGAAAAACTGGCGGGAACCTCCGGAAAATTCCTCAAACTGGCCCCACATCGTTCAAATCGCTTGGGCGCAATATGACGACGCCGGAGCCCAAACCTCGTTCAAAAGCTATATCATCCGGCCCGAAGGATTTGTCATCCCGCCCGCCGCTTTCCGCGTTCACGGGATCAGCACAGAAAGGGCGATCCGCGAAGGAGCTTTGCTCCTCGACGTTCTCGGCGAATTTAAAACGGCGGTGGAAGGTTCGAAACTTTTGATCGCCCACAACATGGATTTTGACGAGAAAATGGTGCGCGCCGAACTTTCCAGAAAAAGAATGCCCGACTTTCTCCAGGGCATCGGGAAACTTTGCACCATGAAACGGACCGCGGATTTTTGCGCGATCCCGGGCCCGTACGGGAACAAATGGCCGACGCTCGCTGAACTTCACCGGAGACTTTTCGGCTCGGATTTTNNTTGAAAAACAGCACGACGCGGGCGCTGATGTCCTGTGTTGCGCGAAGTGCTATTTTGAACTGGAACGGCGGTCATTCTTCCGGGAACCCCTAAAGTCAGTCAAGGTCCGGTGTTGACCGGTCAGGGTCAAAATATTTATCGGGGGAAGGGAAAAGGGTCATAGTTGGAGAAGGAAATAAGTGATCGCTCGGAGTATTTTTTCGAAAGAGTTATCTTGTCTATGATCCAGAGGGTTTTAGATCCGTTGGTAGCAAAAACGTGTCTCTGGAATTTTAGTAAGAAAGGTTGATTTTATGACAAGGCATCATTCGGACGTTTTGGGCGGGATTGTCAGTTATTTCGCGAAGTCGAAAATCACGCCGCTCTTGATCGCGGCGTCGCTTGTGATCGGGGTGTTCGCGGTGATCAATCTCCCGCGCGAGGAGGAGCCGCAGATCTCGGTGCCGATGTTCGACATTTTCGCGCGCTATCCCGGCGCGGATTCAAAAGAGGTTGAGCAGAGGATCGTGACGCTCGGCGAACGGAAGCTCTGGGAGATTCCCGGGGTTGAATATATTTATTCCACGATTGAACCCGAAGGCGCGCTCATTACCGTCCGGTTCAAGGTGGGTGAGGATCCGGAAAAAAGTTTGATCAAGCTTTACACGAAGGTTTATTCCAATCTTGATTTTCTGCCGCAGGGCGCGGCCCAGCCGTTTATCAAGGTGCGTTCGATCGACGATGTGCCGATCCTCACGCTGACGTTTCACTCGAAGGGGCGGGACCCGGTTGAACTACGCAGGACCGTGGCGAATATCCAGAACATCGTGAACGCGATTCCCGATGTTTCGGAGACTCACATTACGGGCGGGCGCAAGCGCCAGTTCCAGGTGTTTTTTGACGAAGAAAAAATGAAAGCGCGTCTGCTAAACCCGCTTGAGATCGCCCAGATCATCCGCTCCGCCAACGTGAAACAGCATGCCGGATACGTGGAAGGCGTTCCGGCCATCGAACAGGTCGAAACGAATTCTTTTTTTCGGACGAAGGCGGATCTCGAGAACCTCGTGGCTGGTGTCAGCGCGGGCGCGGTGGTGACCCTGAAGGACATCGCGAAAGTGGTGGACGGGCCGGATGAGGAAGACCGGGCGACGGAGATTTTTTTCGGGGCCGCGAGTCCGAGAAAGGACAAGGGGCCGTTTGAAGCGGTGACGCTCGCGGTTTCGAAACGCAAGGGCGCGAACGCCGCCCATCTTTCGGAAGTAATTTTGCGCGCGATCAAGGAGCTTCCGGAAACGGTTTTCCCCAAAAACATCGAGATGACCGTGACGCGCGATTACGGTGAAACGGCGAAAGAAAAATCGGACGAACTTCTTTTCCATATGGCGATCGCGGTATTCGGCGTCAGCCTCCTGATCGCCTGGGTGCTTGGTTATCGCGAGGCTGGCGTGATCGCGATCGCCATCCCGGTGACGCTCGCGCTCACGCTCGCCGCTTTTTATTTTCTCGGATTTACGCTGAACCGGATCACGCTTTTCGCGCTGATCTTTTCGATCGGTATTCTGGTGGATGATCCGATTGTCGACGTTGAAAACATCGTGCGTCATCTCCGTCTTCCCGGTAATAAGGGAAAGTCCATTCTGGATATCACGATCGAGGCCGTGAATGAGGTCCGGAGTCCCCTGATCCTCGCCACGCTCACCGTGATCGCGGCCATTCTTCCGATGGCGTTCGTGAGCGGGCTGATGGGGCCCTACATGCGTCCCATTCCCATAGGGGCGAGCGCGGCCATGATGTTTTCGATGATCGTCGCGTTTGTGACGACTCCTTGGGCGGCTCACCAGATTCTCGGACGGGCGTTCGCGAAAGGGAAGCTCAAGGCGCATCATGAAGGCGAAAAAGAAGATTTTCTGACCCGCCTTTACCGCCTTTACATGGGGCCGCTCATCCGGAACGCGGCAGTGCGGCATGTGTTTCTGTGGGCCCTCGGCGGCCTTCTGGTCGCGGCAATGGCGCTTGTTCCGCTCAAGCTGGTGCGGATGAAAATGCTCCCGTTTGACAATAAAAATGAATTTCAGGTTATTTTAAACATGCCGGACGGAACGGCGATCGAAACCACGAAACAGGTGATTACCGAGGTCGCGGAGTATCTGACGACGATTCCGGAAGTGAAGGATATCCAGCTTTATGCCGGTTGCGCGGCGCCTTACAACTTTAACGGGCTCGTGCGACATTATTTTTTGCGCTCCAGAACTCATCAGGCGGACTTGCAGGTCAATCTTGCCGCCAAGAGCGACCGAAAGCGGCAAAGCCATGATATTGCGAAGGCCGTCCGCCCGAAGATCCATGAAATTGTTTCAGGTCACGGCGGACATGTGCAGATCGCCGAGATCCCGCCCGGGCCGCCGGTTCTCTCAACCCTGGTCCTTGAAATTTACGGGCCGACCCTGGAAGGACAAAATGAAATCGCGAGAGAAATTGAAAAACTTCTCGCTTCAAGCGAAGGCGTGACGGATATTGACACCTATGTCCAGACGCCCGAAAAGCTCGCGCGTCTCCGGATTAATACGGAGAAAGCTTCCCTGAATGGTATCCCGGTCGCGCAGATTTCCGAAAGCGTCGCGATGGCGCTGGGCGGCAAAGCGGTGGATCTCGCGCACCTGTCGGAAGAATACGAGCCGGTCGAGATCCTTTTGCGTCTCCCCAAAGAGAAACGCGCGACGCTTGAGAGCGCGCTTAACATGACGCTCCTTTCACGCTACGGCAACCCGATTCCGGTCCGCGAACTGGTGGATCTTGAAATGGACACGAAGGACCTCGCGATCTACCATAAAAACCTGATGCGTGTTTCTTACGTGATCGCGGACGTGGCCGGCAAGTTTGAAAGTCCCGCGTACGCGATCCTGAAGCTTAAAAAAGAGATCGCGAAGATTCCGGCGCCCAAAAACCACGAATCGCAGACAAAAATCGACCAGCTTTTTAACGGTCAGCCCGCGAGCGCGGATCGCTGGACCCTCAAATGGGACGGGGAGTGGCAGATTACTTACGAAGTGTTCCGGGATCTCGGGATCGCGTTCGCGTTCGTTCTGCTTCTGATCTACGCGCTTGTGGTGGGCTGGTTTCAGTCGTTTAAAACGCCCTGGATTATCATGCTTCCGATCCCGCTCACGCTGATCGGAATTCTTCCGGCGCACTGGATGTTCGGCGTCTTTTTTACGGCGACTTCCATGATCGGCATGATCGCGGGGGCCGGAATTGTCGTGCGTAATTCTATTATTCTGGTGGATTTTATCGAGCTCCAGCGGGAGGCGGGGATGCCGCTTGAAGAAGCGGTGATTGACGCGGGCGCGAAACGCTTTCGTCCGATGCTACTTACGGCGGCGGCGGTGGTGGTCGGGGCGGCGGTCATTCTTTTTGATCCGATCTTCCAGGGGCTCGCGGTGGCGTTGATGGCCGGGGAGATTGCTTCCACGATCCTTTCCCGGACCGCGGTGCCGGTCTTCTACTATATGATGGCTAAAAAAGAGGATAAGGCGTGAGGTGTACGGCGTGACAAGGAATCCCGCGCGGGTGACAGTCACCTGTTTGTGTCCACGGAGTCTGTTCTATGTTTCAGGAAGATGACGAACCCAAAGAATGGGAAATGAAAGAAGAGGAACCGCCACGGGTTTTGAAAGAAAAGTGGGCGAGAGACGAAATTTTAGGGCCGGAAACCGTCATGTGTCCGTCCTGTAAAAAACGAGTGTCTGCCGACAACATGTACTGCCTTTACTGCGGCGCGCGGGTTCTTCAAAAGGCTGGTTTCCTAAGCGGACTGTTTGTCCGGATCAAAAGTTTTTTCGGAAAATAACGGGCGCGAAGCGTTCGGGGATTTTGGGGGGGCGATTTCTGGACATGGTAGCGGCTTCGTTGTATATTACGGCCGCAAGTCGAAATCGGGCCGCTCAGGTTTGCTTCGCCGGAGGTCAGTGGAGATGCCCGTGGCGTTTTCAAATCACCCGGTTAGGTCACAATCGCAGAATTATCCTTTAAAACAATTGACGGATCTCTGGTTTGAACGGATCCGGTCTTGAACGGGGGAATTATGAGCCAGGAAAAAGTTTTTACGGATGCCAATTTTCAAACCGAAGTACTTCAATCAGCCCAGCCCGTCCTGGTTGATTTTTGGGCCGAGTGGTGCGGTCCCTGCCGCATGCTGGGTCCCGTGGTGGAAAAGATTGCCGCCGCGAACGCGGGAAAAATCACGGTCGGCAAGATGAACGTCGACGAGAATCCGGGCACGCCGTCAAAATACGGGATCCAGGGGATTCCGACGATTATCTTTTTCAAGGGCGGTCAGCCCGTCCAGCAACTGGTCGGGTATCAGTCCCAGGATAAAATCCAGAAGATGATCGACGAAATTCTTCGCTGAGAAGCGAAAGGGAAAATTCGGAGACCACCTCTTCCATGCGAACGCGCCGGCTCGGCAAGACAGGCCTTGAGGTTTCTGAAATCGGGTTTGGCTGCTGGGCGATCGGCGGTAATGCCTACGGAAAAGTCGACGATCGCGAATCTCTCGAAGCGCTTGAGACGGCCTGGTCCGGAGGTGTTAATTTTTTTGATACGGCCGACACCTACGGTGAAGGGCATAGTGAATCCCTCCTCGCTGAATTCCTGAAAGGCAAACCCAGAGACCAGGTCTTGATTGCCACCAAAGCTGGTTGGGACTTTTATCCGGAAGATCTGAAACAGCGTCGCGCGATCGCGGATTCGGAATCCCGCAACTTTGCCGGCCACCGGAAAAATTTCGATGGCGACTATCTTCGGTTCGCCTGTGAACAAAGTTTAAATCGTCTCGGAGTGGACCATATCGACCTTTATCAATTGCATAATCCGACCCTTGAACAAATCCGCTCCGGCGATCCCGTTTCGACGCTTGAAACGCTGAAGCGGGAAGGGAAAATCAGGGCGATTGGAATCTCGGTCCACCGTGAAGAAGAGGCGCTTGCCGCGATGGAGGATCCGCGCGTCGAGAGTCTGCAAGTTATTTTTAATGTCCTCGACCAACGGATGGCGGAACGTGTTTTCGCGGAATCGGAAAAAAAGAACGTGGGGGTGATCGCCCGCGAACCGCTGGCGAGTGGTCTGCTGACGGGGAAATATCCCCCCGGTCATGAATTCCCGAAAACGGATCACCGGAGACGGTGGTCTCCCGAAAAAAGGGAATGGGACTGGCAAAAAATCCAGGTCATCCGTCATGTTCTGGGAAATCCCCTGGTGACCGGGGATCCGGGACGGGCGGCGCAGGCGGCGCTGGAATTTGTTCTGTCATTTCCGGCGATTGCTTCCGTCATCCCGGGCGCCAAAACAAAAACCCAGGCCCTGAATCATCAAGGCGCGGTCTCCGCCCCCTTTCTTTCGGAAAGCGACAAAGCCCAGCTCCGGGCGCTCTGGATGGACAATCCGCTTTTTCGGAAAGGATTACTTCCCCGATGAAAATTCTGNNTGATCATGGCCGCGCTTGTTTATTTTCATGATCACTGGGTCGGTCTGTCGATGCAACCCGTGCTTGAACATCAGCTGGCCGACGCTTTCGACATGCCCTTCAATATTGACGGTCTCAAGATTAGTTTATTCCCTCCCGGAAGAATCACGCTCAAAAAGATCGAATGCCTGAATCCCAGGGAATTCAGGCGGCCCCAGCATTTTGTGGGAGAAGGGGTGACGTTTTTCATTGATCTTCCCGCGCTGAAACGGAAATGTATCCGGATTAAAAAAGCGCATTTCAAAAAATTTCTTTTCGCGGTCGAGACACACATGAACGGTAAGGAATCGCGCAGTAACACGTTTATCTGGTATCACCATATGGGGCTTGACGAAGACGATGATCCCTCGATGAATTTTCCGAAACAAGATTCGCCTCCCTCGGAACAGGCGGCGGCGGAAGCCGAGGCCCGGGGGAAATGGCGGGTGATGATTGACCGGCTTGAACTCGACGACGGGACCTTTGTTTACGATGACCTGCGCCTGCCGAAAGACGAGCGGCGCTGGATCTTTCAGAACCTGAAAGGTTTTTGGGAGGGTTTTGATTTAATTCCGGGATACACAAGCCCCGAGTTCCGGGAATACATTGAACTGGAAGGAACTTTCGGACAAAATCCTCCCGCCCGGTTCGCGGGGAAAGGAAAATGTCAGTTTTCCGACGGCAACAATTTTGACCTGGAGCTTTCGATCGAAGAAGGTTCCATTGACGAATATAAATTTTTGCTGGACGGGCTTCCCGGTGAGGTGACCGGGGGCAGGTTTGATCTGCGGTCCCGGGGAATTTGTCACGNNGCCCATGTCTTGACGTTGCGGGAGATGAAATTTATCGCTCCCACCTTGCGGCAGAAAATTTTGAAATATCCCTTCGGGACGGTGCTTCTGGCGCTCGAAAGCCAGAAAAAAATTGAACTGGAAATCGACGTTAACGGCTATATCGGAGATCCCAAATTCCGTTTTTTCAGCGCTTTTACCAGAGCCTTCCGGAAATCCCTGACGCAAAAAGCCAAAGCGGTCCTGAATGAAATTAAAAAGGGGACCACCATGGTCGCGACCGAAGCGCCTTCCCATGTCCGGGATGGTGTGGGGCAAATCGGAAATCTTCTCAATAACACTTTTAGTACCCTGAACCCGCTGGCGGTTCTGGGGGAAACCCAGAGGAAAAAAGATGAAAAATAATTCTGAAACCAGGGCCGGCTATGTCTCCATTATCGGGCGGCCGAATGTCGGCAAATNNTGCTCGCGGGTGTTTCTTCAAAACCGCAGACCACGCGCGATGTCGTCCGAGGGATCGTCACGATTCCGAATGGAAAAAAAGTGGGTAGCCCTTATCGCGGGCAGATCGTCTTTCTTGACACGCCCGGTGTCCACGAGCCTCACGATCAGCTGGGAAAAGAAATGCTTCATGGGGCGCGTCATTCGCTCGATGACGCGGACGTGCTTTTCTGGATGGTTTACCCGCGGGAGATCGGAGACACGGAAGAACGGATGCTTGGTTGGCTGAAGGACTTCAGGAAGCCTGTTTTTCTGCTCGTCAACCAGATTGATAAATTTCCGAGGCTTCAGGTGCTTCCCGCGATTGATTCTTACCAGAAGGTGTACCCTTTCAAGGATTTCATTCCAATCAGCGCGGTGACCGGAGAAAACATTGATGTCCTGATGAAAAAAACGCTCGAATGTCTTCCGAAGGGTGATTTTATCTATCCCGAAGACCAGATTTCGGACCAAAACGAGAGATTCCATGTCCGGGAACTGATACGCGAAAAACTCTATCATGAGCTTGAAGATGAACTCCCTTATGATGCCACGGTCCGGATCGAAAGTTACAAGGATGAGGAAAAAATAACCCGGATCAGCGCGACCATTATCGTCAGCCGCGAGTCGCAGAAGGCGATTGTGATTGGAAAGGGCGGGCTGAAGATCAGGGAAATCGGCCGTACGGCGCGTCTTGAAATAGAAAGCCTGATCGGGCGGAAAGTTTTTCTCGAGCTCTGGGTGAAGGTCATTGCCGGCTGGAAAGAGAATGCCTCCCTGCTGGGCGAGATCCGCGAAGGATCCTGAAGAAGAGAGCGAAGATGAAGATACTTGTTTTTGGGGCGGGCGCGATTGGTTCGGCGTTCGGCGGATTTCTTTCCGGGCGGCATGATGTGACCTTGCTTGGGCGAAAGCCCCACATTGACGCGATCCGGAGACGCGGTCTCAAAGTGACGGGAATCTGGGGCCGGCATACGTTCCGGTTCAGGGAACTTGTGACCGACATTCGAAGCCTTGACCGATCCCAACCGTTTGATCTTATCCTGTGCGCGGTTAAATCCCACGGCATGTCGCGCGCGGCGGGCCTTATTCAAAAGATCATGACTCCTTCGACTTGTGTCGTCTCCTTGCAAAATGGTCTCGGAAATATCGAATCGCTTTGTGAGAAAATTCCGGTCAAACAGGTGCTTGCGGGGCGGGTGATTTTTGGTGTTGAGCTCCACGGGCCGGGCAGGATTCATGTTTCGGTAATCGCCCAGCCGACCGCGATTGGTGAGATCACCGGCGCGCGCGTGACCCAGCGCGTGAAAATGATCGTTAGAGCGTTGAACACGTCAAAGCTTCCTTCGGTGGCGACCCCTGACGTCAGAGGACTGCTTTGGCTCAAGGTCATCTACAATGCCGCTCTTAATCCGTTGGCCTCTTTAATGCGGTCCCATTACGGGAAATTGGGAGAGAATGAAGGGGCGCGGGAGACCATGAACGCGGTGATTGATGAAATTTATCAAGTGGCCCGAAAAGCCAAGGTCCGGCTCGATCCTTCCACGGCCGGCGCGTACAAGAAAATATTTTACGCCAAACTTCTCCCCCGAACTTATGATCATCATCCATCCATGCTCCAGGATCTCCAGAAAGGGAAACGCACGGAAATTGATTCGTTGAACGGAAGGATCGTAAAGCTTGGCCGCCAGCACGGTGTCCCTGTTCCCGTCAACGCTTGCCTCACGCGCGCCATCAAGCGAATGGAAAAACACGTCTCCCGGTTCGGATTGAGGACGTGGAAGGGGATTAGAGAACTGGAAATTCCGGGAGTTTGGCCCCGATGAGGGGCAGGGCGTAATCAAAAAACGCGGGCTTGATCATGGAGTGTTTCGCGTCGAAAAATTCCGCGGGTAGATAACGTTCCTGGTTCGGAATTTTTGCGAGCGGCACGGGGCGGTATTCCAGGGCGTATTTTTTCCCGGGCTTCCTGAAAAACCCCACCATGACTTCTGACATTCCCCCCAGCGCCCATTGGACCGCCCTGGCGCCGGCGTTGTAAGCCTCCTTTTGGTCAACCGGGGAAATATAGGGCATCGACATCCGTTGAATGGTTCCGGGTTTGTCAAATCGCGCGCGAACCCGAAGATTTTTTTCCAGAATGGACGCCAGCCGGGGTGAGGCGCCCTCCACGTAGGGGTGCCCAAACGGATCTTTTGTGACTCCGCCCAGCTTCCGGCCGATCCGGTTACCCGCGTGATCGCGAATTGTTTCCGAGATGACAATGATGCAATAACCGACGGACTGCAAAGTCGCTTCGGTCCGCTTGAGGAAAGCGGTTTCGTCAAAAGGAATTTCGGGGATCAGGAGGATATGGGGCGCGTCGGCAGGGGATTTTTTGAGCAGGGCCGAAGCGGCGACAATCCAGCCTGAGTTCCGTCCCATCAATTCAATGATTTTGATTGGGTCCACGTTTTTCATGGCGCGCGTGTCCAGGGCGGCCTCCTGGGTGGTGATCGCGGCGAAGCGCGCGACCGAGCCGTAGCCAGGACAATGGTCCGTTTCCACCAGATCGTTATCAATGGTTTTGGGAACATGTACCACTCGCAGGGTGTAGTCCCCGAGACGGGCCGCTTTCGCGATCTGGAGGCTCGTGTTCGCGGTATCGTTTCCGCCGATGAGGAATAAATAACGGATGTCGTGTTTTTTCAGGTGGTGGACGATTTTTTTTCCGTCTTCCGGTAAGAGTTTGTAACGGGAAGACCCAAGCGCGGCGGACGGCGTCTTCGCGATTTTTCTGAGTAGTTCGACATCGGACGCCGAGAGATCCACCAGGGAATCTTTCAAAATCCCTTCAATCCCGTTCCGCGAGCCGAAGACCTTGGGGATCGCGTTCGAAGCCCGTGAAGCCATCGCGGCGCCGACCAGGCTTTGATTGATAACCGCCGTGCACCCGCCCGATTGCGCGATGAGCGCGTTGCCTTTCAGAAGTGATTTCATTTTTGAAAATTCCCCGTTTGCGAACGAAAGACTCACGTTAGTATATCGCGAACTTCCAACAAAGGCTAGAAGCGCGTGGTGTCTAGCCAAAATAGAAATGTC
>DCTJ01000028.1:971-10381 GCA_002329545.1 Candidatus Omnitrophica bacterium UBA1443 | reverse complement strand
AAACCGGTGCCTTTTCTTTTTTGGGAGTGAGCATAAAATTCCGAAACTCGAGCATCCCCTTCTTCGCCTCTCCGACGCGCTCATTAGTAAACACAAAAACAACTTCATTAATCGGCGTAGGCTTCGTCGCGCTAAACTTGAATTCGACCGGGGTCCACTCCCTCAAGAAGCCACGCGGTGAAAACTTGCGGATCACATTTCCTTTTGACTTGAGTTCGATAAAAAAATTGTCCGGAACCCCCTCCTCCCCACGTCGACGAATCTCAAAAGTCAGCCCCTCGTGGCGGGAAGCGTCAAAATCACGGGTTTTGAGATAAACCCCAACAAACGAACCCGTCGGGAAAACATCATATTCGGTCTCAAGATAAACCTCGCCAGTCTCGGGGTCCCTGAAAAATTCCCTGCCGGCAAAACCCACCTTTGGCGTAAAAAACGTACCGTGATCAAACACGGCTTTCTGAAAAAAGCTTCCGGCTTCTTTGGAAAGATCCATCTGTTCGGCTTCCATAGCCGCCGACCGGGCCATCAGCTCGTAACCTTCCTTCAGTTCCTGCCATACTTCGGGCGTAAGCTTAGCAGGAGGCTGGATTTCACCGTTTAAAAAACTGGCCTCTTCAAGACCTCGGATTTTATATCCCCCCTGCGAAAACAGCTGAAACTGCTTGAGGATCTCAACCGCACCGCGCAGGACCCCGACTTTGTTCCCGTCCGCCTGATAGGAAGCCGCGATTCGAAACAACGCACCCTTGGGGACCGCATTGAACACGGGTGTGGCAATCATAAAATTGGCCTTATCCTCCGAGACTTTCCGGTCAAAGGGCTTTGCGGTCGCTCCAAACAGAACTCCATGATCCAGACCAAGGTGGTAAATTTCTTTGCCGCCTTGAGACTTACATTCGCGATTCGAGAGAAGGGCATTTTCCTTAAGACGCAACCGGATTTCATCCTCCACCTGAAGATTGATAATCCCGTCAACCCCGGTCCTGATTTTCTGTCCGGATAAAAACTCTTCACCCCGCTTGGGCGTGCGCCATCCCTGATCTGGTACATCGGTAATTTGCACGTCACCTTCAAAGCCGGTCACCTCATAAGCCAAAGGAAGTGAAGTCTTTGGGAAAAGATGAGGTAAAAGAAAAATCAACCCAATGACAATTAAAACAATGATCATGGGAAGTATCAAACGGGATTTTTGAGGTTTCTCGACATGGACTTTCATGCAGTTACCCTTCCCTTCCGGGCTTTGTGCCCTTGTGTCCCGAAAATCGTCTGAGCCCTGCAGACAGATTTGATGGGCTTCAAAAAAAACGTGGGCGGTACAGGATTCCCCGCCTTGCTGTATCCTCAGCAAGGCCGGGTCCGTCCCAGCCGAGTTGCACTCGGCTGGTGTAATTTGCTTTCAAGCAAATGACACGGCGGAGAACCTGTGACCCATTATTCCTGTTCCACCACAATGCGTGTCGAGCTTAAAAAAACGTGGGCGGTACAGGATTCGAACCTGTGACCTCTTCCGTGTGAAGGAAGCGCTCTAACCAACTGAGACTAACCGCCCATTTCAAAGATTTCGGTTCATCCGGCCTACCCATGCCAAGCATGGTTAACAAAACGANNGGCAAGCAAGAATGAACCCGGACGGACCCCCAAGATTTGCATCTTCAAATCTTGGGGGAGACTAACCGCCCATTTCAAAGATTTCGGTTCATCCGGCCTACCCATGCCAAGCATGGTTAACAAAACGAGCCAACTGTCCGCCATCATTCTTGCTTATGCCGCACAGGCAAGCAAGAATGAACCCGGACGAATCAGGCTCGTCCGACGTACTCCCCTGTTTCTGTATTGATCTTGACCTCGTCCCCTTCATTAACAAAAAGAGGGACGTTGATCTTGCGTCCCGTTTCGCACATCGCTGTCTTGGTATTGTTCGAAACAGAATCCCCCTTGATCCCGGGAGGTGCATCCGTCACTTTGAGCACAACAATCCCCGGCACTTCAGGGAAAATCGGCCGATCTTCGTGAAAATCAATTTTGATCTCCATATTTTCCGTCAAGTAATACTTCTTCTCTCCCAGAATATCTTCCTTCAAGGCAAAGGTATGGTAACTCTGCATATCCATGAAGTGATATCCCTCATCGTCGTGATAAAGGAACTGACACTGCTTGGGGTCCAGGACCACACGGGGAAGATCGTCGTCGGGTGCATAACGATTCTGGATCATCCTGCCGTTTTTGAGGTTTTTCAGCGTGATCTGGTAAAAAGCCCTTAAATTACCGGGAGTCCGGTGGACTGATTCGGTCACAAGATGAATTTCATTCTGGTGCATGACCGTTGCACCTTTTCTCACTTCTTTCGCTTGCATAAAACACGTCCTGACTTTTGCGGTTATTAAAATTTTTTATCCCTTGGCATTACAGAAATGCACAAGTGTCATCTGGAAAGAACATCCACTTCGTTTTCTGCGAGGTCGAGGTCGTGAATTATATCAGCACGTCCATCAGCCGACAAGGCTTATGACGTTCAGAATACGTTCCGAGGTTCCTTGTTCCTTGCGATAAGAATAAAAGGAATCGTTGCTACAGGCGGTACAAATCTTGCAGTCATAAATCCGGTTGGAGTCCACCCCGGATTCAACCAGTTCGGCCCCCACCTTCCCGACAAGATCAAGGTGCGCTTTTCCCCGGTTCGCTGAACGATAAAACCCTGAAAACCCGTCCAGGATTTCTTCGCCCACTTCATAACAACATTGCCGGATGCAGGGGCCGATGGCCACAACCAGTTCCGAAGGATCCACCCGGTAGAGGTCCCGCATGGTTTGAATGACTTGAGGAATAATCGCCGCCCGTATTCCTTTCCTCCCGCCGTGAACCATCCCGATACTTTTGGTCCGTTCTGACGAAAAAAAGATTGGTACGCAATCCGCCGTACGGATACCCAGTACCAGACCAACCCGGTCGGTCACCAACCCGTCCGCTTCAACCTCCATCCGCCCACGAGTGGGCACCTCCGCAATAAAAATTTCACGTCCGTGAACCTGTTCGACCATCACCAGATCGTCCATTTTGAGCGACAGGCCGGTCAAAAAATCCTCGTAGCGCGCGCGGGGAAACTCGCGCGAAGAAAATCCCGCGCGAACAAAGGAAGGGAAGCATGTGAAATGGTGAATACCGTCCGCCAGAGTCTTACAACTCATGATTCCGGTGAAGAAACCGTCTCTGTTTCTTTAAAAAATTTCTCTTCACTTAAAAGCTTCTCCGCGTTTTTCATCTCGGGATTGNNGGAGTGAAAGCGTCTGCGGATAGGGCCGTCTCCCAAATAGTTATTGATCGCGACCAGGATCATACCCTGGTCAAGCGCGTAATATTTACGCGCGACTTTGCCGCTTTCAATATCGACCGAATCGTAAAACCCGTACTCCCCGTAAATATCATAGAGCTCGATCATTTTTCTGAGATTGGCAACGGCCTCTTTGGGCACATATTCCAGCGTAAGCACCGACGCGTGAGGCGTGACCACACCGGGTTTATAACCCTTGATACCAAACGCCTTCGCCCCATATTCCGCATATGTACCGCCGGGAACCGAGCAGGGGCTCATCCCCCACACGGGTTGATTTAATTCCTCCGTGGCATAACGATACTGTCCAAGCGCATGAACCGCGTTGTTGGCCCCAAGCCCCTCAGGGGCCAGTTCTTTCTCATTCAGAACCACCGTCGGCATAAGCGCCTCAAAGGCTGATCCGCCCCAACTTGGGACGTATTGAAGATCCTTCCACTCGTAATATCCCCCGTTCACGGTGTGTCCAAGAACAGTTTTTTCAACCCGGTTTTTGGGAGTTTGCGACTGCCAGCTGTAATGGACGGGAAAAGTCCGGATTGGTCCCGAAAACCAGTGTTCCTCGGGAACGTCTCCCCTCGCGATCGCCATATAAGACGCCGCTCGCGGCTCGGCGTAAAAAACACCGTAGTGATAATCCGAATACACGTCGAGATTGGCGTAGTAGCCGTGGTACATCTGTTTTTCCACGGGATCATAAAAAAACCGCAGATCCCCGCGCCCCAGAAGCCGGGTGGCCTGCTCATCCAGTTCTTCCGGAAACGCGGCCTTTGCCACATAAAGCCCGAGCAGGAGCCAGCCACTGTCCACAAACGACACGAAGTAACTGGTCTTGTCGAGCACTGTGGTGTCATAGTAATTGTACGGGAAACCGCTCGCGTGATATTCGAGTTTCTCAACCGCGCCCAGTGTTTCACGGATCCGGCGAACGGCATTTTCTCTTGAGATAAAACCAAGGTCGTAGGCGCTCACCACCGACATCAGATAAATGCCGACGTTCGTCACATTGGTGTAATCCCCGATCCAGANNAGAGACCCTCCCCGTCCGGTTGCTCCTCCCCAAGTGTGATATTGTCCAGCGGCAGGTGATTTTGGACATCAATCACCTCGTCAAAAAATTTCCAGGTATCACGGGCGACCTCTATCAAAAACTCCCGTTCCTCCTGGGGAAATTCCCGGGAAACACGGACCTTCTCCGGAAAACCCCGAAGCCGCGTAATCAAAAATCTTTGATACTCGAGAGTGTCATGTTTCAACTCGGTCTTGGACTCCGTCCTGGGGGGTTGGTCCACGGCCGAAGGCCCCGGTTTTCCGGTATTTAAAAAGCGGATATTATCGATAAAAATTCTTCCGCTTTTTTTCGTCACAAAGACGTCGTTAAAAATAATGATCAATTCATCCAAGTGATCATAGCTTTTTTTAGGATCTGTCCACGCGTCAGGGTCCGAAAAATCAATGAGCCCCGTCAGCTTGTTCAAAGGAACATTCACCGTCTCCCACTCCTCGCTGACCGAAATGACCGCCGAACCCTGGATCGTCTGCTGACATTCCTCATCCAGGCATTTCTTCACCTCAATCCTGAACTTTTCCGTAAACCCGCGCTTCGGATCGCCTTTGATGTCCAGCGCCAGGTGATCATACTTGCGGCCATCAACCGCCATTAACTTTGTCCAAAACCCGTTACGCGCCGGCACATCCGAATCCACGCTGTAAGTAAGCTGAAGCACGCGGGATTCTATCCCGTCAGCCCCCGGCATGCTCACAATCGTCGCGTCCGTGTAGGAATTATTCACGTCGGCCGGGTTCCAGTTCCAGTCCCCGCTCGCGCCTCCCCTGTTATTCGTTAGGGTTCCTGTTTCAAAATCAGCGACCATTTCAACCTCCCCCAGAGTTGGTCCTCCGGAAGAACGATCAGGCGACGTCGTCCCTTCGACCGGTCCACCCTGCGCGAAAACCTGGGTTCCCTGGTTACAACCGGATACAAGCAAGGCAAGCGCCATCAACAAAAAAACATTCGCTTTGTTTTTTGAAGAGATTGTTTTCATAAATACACCTTTAGTTTAGTCCAGGTTTTGACGCCCACGATCCCGTCGGCGTTAAGTCCCTTGGCGCGTTGAAATTTTTGAGTCGCGGCTAACGTCATCGGGCCAAAATTCCCGTTCACCGGCCCCTTAAAATAACCGGCCCGCTTGAGGGCCGTCTGAATTTGTTTGACCTTTTCACGAGAATTCAGTTGCCGGTTAACAAGTATCGGATCTTTTGTTTTTTTCTTGTCT
Source organism: Candidatus Omnitrophica bacterium UBA1443 (assembly GCA_002329545.1). Lineage (GTDB taxonomy): Bacteria > Omnitrophota > Omnitrophia > Omnitrophales > Aquincolibacteriaceae > UBA1443. The sequence continues at coordinate 4,777 of DCTJ01000028.1, read as the reverse complement.
GAATCACCAATCGACGGCGGGAAGGCCGCCATTTTCTTCAGGTCAGACCAAAGATTGGCGCGCCGGGGAGCCCCCATCAGTCCCACCAGCATTTGTTTGCTACCAATCCGGATCCGGCCGGCAAAACAGTGCCGGGCGGCCCGGGTGTAACCTGTTTTCCCGATAATTTCCCGCGATCCGGTGTCCCAAAGCATCTTGTTCGTATTTTTCAGATAAAACGTTCGACCGTTCAGACTGCGGATCGTCGCGCCGCGTTGTTTCATGTTTTGAAGAATTAAAGGATATTTTTGGGCCGCGGCCATAATTCGCGCCAGGTCATAAGCCGTTGAATATTGACCGCTCGCCGGCAATCCGGCGGGACTTATAAAATGAGAGTTTTTGGCGCCAATCCTTCGCGCCTTCGCGTTCATCCGTGAAGAAAAACTTTTTACGGACCCGGCCGACCGGATGGCAAGGGCATACGCGGCGTCATTCGCCGAACAAAGCAACATCGCCTTGATCAGGTCACGCACATAAAATTGTTCCCCCGACGCGATATGAATTTTAGAAGGTTGAACCTGTGTTGCGTAATGCGGAACGCGGACCACCTGATCGGGGTCAAGATGATCCAGAATAACCATCACTGAAAGGAGTTTCGCCGTACTTGCCGGGGCGCATTTCGCGTGGGGCGATTTTGAATAAAGGACTTTCTGGGTCCGGGCATCCATGACCACAAACGACCTGGCCGAAAGAGGCAAATACGCCGCTTCCGCCGGCGGAAAAGGGGCCGAAAAGAACGATGTGCAAAAAGCAAGTATGATAAAAATAGAAATCCGTTGTCTCATGAATCGCGATACAGTTCGGGTCGTCATTTAAAAACCAGTAAGGCTCCCTCTGACCTTCCCCTACCGGTCTGGTTTAAATTATCGGGGTGGGGGGATTTGAACCCACGGCCTCTTGCTCCCAAAGCAAGCGCTCTAGCCACCTGAGCTACACCCCGATGTGATTTCACTATGATGACTTACAACGTTTTCTGCAAGAACGGCCTTTAGGCCTCGAGTGTTCCCGCGCCCTGAATAGCAAGTAGTCCCCAGCCGTCTAAACCACTTATCAGCTATTTTCACCCTTCAAAATCTGGCACTACAAAAATCGGCAAAATTATATCAAGGAATGACCACTAACACATCGACTTTCCTAGATCGTCATCCTGAGCCAATCCCTAACCACTCGTCATCCTGAGCTAAATCCCCACCACCCGTCATCCTGAGCCGAATCCACAACCACTCGTCATCCTGAGCCGATTTACGGCGAAGGATCCCTCTCTCAAGATGCTTCGCTTCGCTCAGCATGACGGCCTTTCGTCATCCCAGGCCGCGTCACCAACCACCCGTCATCCTGAGCCCACCCCGTCACCCTGAACCGAATCCCCCCACCACCGTCATCCTGAGCCCAATCCCTAACCATTCGTCATCCTGAGCCGGTTCACAGCGAAGGATCCCTCTCTCAAGATGNNTCATGGCGAAGGATCTACACTAATATTCCGGAATGACAGCTCAAAATCCGGGATTTGCAGAACAGAAGCCATAACCGTTATGTGCCTTCGGGGAAGTTTACTCCGGAGATATAACGGGCTGACTAGCGGGAATATGCCGTTTTCCGCATACTATGTGATGTGTTCTTGTTCTGTGATGATCCGGGAGAAAAACTTATCCGTAGCACCAAAAACACCGGAGACAATGGGCGCAGGAATTATCGAAACATCAGTCAACCTGATGAGCCGTCAAAAATATAGATTTTTCGAGCGCAACAAAAAAATCCTGATAGGTTTTAGGATCTTCCACTGCTTTTAATCCGAATTGAGCGTTCGCGCGAACCAAAAGCTGTTTTTCGTTTCTTTCTTTAACGGTGACGGACATCTTGACCGTGGTAATACCATGAAATTTTTGTCCAGTGACGGTTCCCAGATCAAGACTGGAGTCCTGGATTAAAAAATCAAGATCCTGCAACGTATTGATGACGCTTCTCATCATTAACTTCTTGTCCGTAGTGTCGAAAGCCCGGCTCTGGATGCTTCTCAAAGCGACCTGGCTCTGGTCCGTGGACAAAATCTGCTGTTGAGACGTAGCGCACCCGCTGGCCGAAAAAAACAACGATGCAAACAAGAGAACAAGAAAAAAAGATTTCAACCTCATATTTTTTGCTCCTCCAGGAAAATGGCTTTGGAGACCCGCTCAAAGAAATCCTGATAAATTTTAGGATCTTTTATGGTTTCAAATCTGGAAACCTGCCCCATCTGGTTCCACACAATACTTTGGAATTTAACCCTGACCACCGTCGAGTTCTGGGCCAGAGACGGACTGACGACAAGTGAAGCCTGGATTTTTTGCATCTTGTCCGTCTGCCCGTAAAGATTGGAGTAGGATCCCATGAGGGCGCACGCAAGATCCGCGGTAATGGCGAGAGTCGTCTGCCCCACGCTAACGGCAGTCCGGTCCTTGGAGGAAACGATAATCCCTAATTCCGATTCGCTTTTATCAATGGTAAAACCCAAATCCTGAAGCGCGCCGGCTCCCGCCTGCAAAACCTGTTTTTCATCCAGGGTAGAAAATTTCCGCATTTGCTGCTCGCGAGCGGAAAGATAGTCGGAAGGCAAAACCAGCAAGTTCCCGGGGATAGACACGCAACCTGCCAGCAGAAAACATAAAACAAAAGGCCGTAGCCGTTTCACGCTTACGCTTAACAAATGTTTTATTTCCCGTCTAAAATTTTGAGCTGTGGTAAGCAAAATCCCGGACTTTCCCTTCAAGGTCAAACTTAATGACAACAGTCAACGTCTTCTGTGTCGTACTTACAGCTCCGGCGTTCTTCCCCCAGGAACCTCCCAATCCACCAAGAATCAGAGCGGAACCGGGCGCCCCCCCGGCACCGGCGCCAGCACCATACCCCACGCCGCTCGTGGAATAGGCCGCCTCAGTCGCAATTTTGTCGTACACCCATACTTCACGCCGCTCCTCATCGGTCGTAACCACGTTCGGCGACCCAAGCGTTTCCGCGACCTGCGCGGAAGACATTCCGATACTGATTTGGCGCTGGACCGTTCCTACCGTCAGGCTACTCGCGGAATTATCTTGCACCGCTTGCCGGTGCGAAGTAGCGGAAACGCAACCCGAGAGAGTTAATATCATGATACATGCCAAAAGCTCTCTGTTTTTCTTCATATCGCCCCCCAATGTTATGATGGCAACGGGGAAGTATAGCATGACAAACCAGCAGGTGTCCCCCAAAAAAGATACTCGGGATTGTGTCCTTTTTGGGTAGCAACGGATAAAAAATGGGGTACGAGTTTTTTAATCCAGCGAATGTTCCAAACAGAGCTCAACTTTCTACTCGGAGCGGAGCCCACTTTGAGGTGGAGCTAAAGGACCCCTTTCGGGGCAGTCCTGGAAAGCATGGAGTCCCCAAATTGAGCGGGGCGGGAGTTTCCCGTCCCTCACTGACTTAAACCTTTCACGTCCAAGAAATCTCTTCGATAAATGCTTCGAAGTTCATCGATCGAATGAAGATGGCCGGATGGAGTGACATACCACCAGTAGTCCCATCCGTTACAGCTTTGGCGGCCTTCTAGTCGCGCACCCATTTTGTGTATCGAACCCCGGGCATCTCCCACTTNNGACAACGGCTTTGTGTTTTTGGGTGGCCGAGAAGAAAAGATCTCCCACCCTGATCAGACCGGACTCCAGCAGATTGCCCATCGTCACTTTTTCCATATTTTTTCGGGAAGGAGCGGCAAATAATTCATCAGATAATTCCGGGCACTTGACCGATTG
>DCTJ01000028.1:0-943 GCA_002329545.1 Candidatus Omnitrophica bacterium UBA1443 | reverse complement strand
CCCAGTTTCCGAGCGACCACGCCGGTGGTCCCGGAGCCAAAAAACGGATCCAGGATCACGTCCCCTTTGTGGGTACTCGCGAGAATAACACGCCGAAGAAGCCCCTCCGGCTTTTGGGTGCTGTGCGCTTTCTCGCCATTCACCCTGCATCGCTCACTACCGCCGCATAAAGGGATGTACCAGTCACTTCGCATCTGTTTATCATCGTTAAAGGTCTTCATCGTCTGATAATTAAAAGTGTATTTTTTTTGCTCTTTTGATTTTTTGGCCCAAATGAGCGTCTCGTGAGCGTTCGCAAATCTCACTCCCCTAAAATTTGGCATTGGGTTCGTCTTGATCCAGATAATATCATTGAGGGTCCAAAATCCTAAATCTGCCATGATACTGCCGACCCTGAAAATATTGTGATAAGCTCCGATCACCCAAATCGTTCCGGTATCCTTGAGAACCCTGCGGCATGCCGTCAACCACCGGCGGGTAAACGCGTCGTATTCATCCCGTGAGTCAAACTTGTCCCAGTGATCATTGACGGCATCAACGACAGTTTCATTGGGGCGGATCAATTTATTGGCAAGTTGTAAGTTGTAGGGAGGATCCGCGAAAATGACATCGACACATTTCTCAGGGAGAGAATTCATCACTTCAACACAGTCTCCCTGAATAATCCTGTCCAGGCCATCTTGGTTTTTTTTAGCGATCTTTTTTTTCATGCTCGCATGCACTGCAAATTTAACCGACAGGAGATTGGTCGGCCACAGGCCAAACAATCCTAGAAGATTGGTCGGGGCAGCTGGATTTGAACCAGCGATCTCTACGTCCCGAACGTAGCGCGATACCAAGCTTCGCTATGCCCCGATACCAGACATCGAAGGAGCGGCATTATATCACCCCCTCATCAAGGTTTCAATGAAGGGCCTCGTTCGGGTGTATCCCACTTTAGGCA
>DCTJ01000095.1:16541-23814 GCA_002329545.1 Candidatus Omnitrophica bacterium UBA1443 | reverse complement strand
TGCCTAAAGTGGGATACACCCTATAAAGCCACATCTATTGACATCTAATGACTTCAAAGTTATATTCTGCTATATTTTAAATTAATCAAAGAGGGAAAAATGGCTATTCGCGAAGATGTTATTTACACACCCAAAGAGGTCCAGGAGTACCTTAAAGTCAGCCAGAGTACGATGACCCGGATGCTGAAAAAGGGGCTTATTCGTTCGGCCCGGATCGGTAAACAGTACCGGATTATGGGGAAAGAAATCTTGCGTGTAATATCCCCGTCACTCGAAGACAAGGTAGGTGTGGCTTACAACAAGGCCCGGCGATGGGCGCACGATGAGTCGGCCTTTTCGCCTCCTCCCAAGAATGTAAAGGGTAAGTAATCATGGCCGGAAAAATCAGGAAAATACTTGTCACCGGAGCTGATGGTTTTATCGGTTCGCATCTTGTTGAACAACTGCTCCTTGAAGGCTATGACGTTCGCCCGTTCGTTTTTTACAACTCTTTCAACTCCTGGGGATGGCTTGACACGTTTCCGGCAAAAGTAAAACGATCGCTTGACGTTTTCGCGGGTGATATCCGCGATCCCCACGGTGTCAAAAAGGCCATGCGGGGATGCGGCGCTGTCATGCATCTGGCCGCCCTGATTGGAATTCCGTATTCTTATCATTCGCCGGATACTTACATTGATACTAATGTGAAGGGAACTTTGAACGTTCTCCAGGCCGCGAAAGAACTTGGCGTCTCGCGAATTATTCATACCTCCACCAGCGAAGTTTACGGCACGGCACAGTTTGTTCCGATCACCGAGGAGCATCCGCTTCAGGGGCAATCGCCTTATTCGGCAAGCAAGATTGGCGCGGATCAGCTGGCGTTATCGTTTTATGCTTCGTTCGGGACGCCAGTTACCATTGTCCGTCCCTTCAACACGTACGGGCCGAGGCAATCCGCCCGTGCTGTGATCCCGACCATTATTACCCAGATCGCACAGGGCGCGAAAGTTCTCAAGCTTGGCAGTCTCCACCCGACACGCGATTTTTCATTCGTGACAGATACGGCCCGTGCGTTCATAGCCGCATTTCGTTCACCGAAGGCCATAGGTGAGGTCATTAATTTTGGAAGCAATTTTGAGGTCTCGATCGGCGATGTCGCCAGGACGATCGCGGAGATCATGAACTCAAAGGTCAAAATGACTATGGATAATGCTCGCGTTCGACCGGTCAAAAGTGAGGTGGAACGGCTTTGGGCGGACAATACGAAAGCCAGGAAGTTGACCGACTGGATCCCCGAATATGCCGGACTTGCCGGATTCAAGCGCGGTTTGACTAAAACGATCAAATGGTTTAAGGAGAGCGGGCATCTGGCCCAATACAAATCCCATTTATGCAACATGTGACACTGAAATTCAATAAAGATGCTGTGTTGAAGGCGATACGCGCCTGTTTGCCAGAGGGCAAGAGGGATATTGAACTTCATGAACCGTATTTTTGCGGGAACGAATGGAAATACGTCAAAGAGTGCCTTGATACGAATTGGGTATCTTCGGTCGGAAAGTTTGTGGATACATTTGAACAAAAACTGGCCGAATTTGCTGGTGTTAAGCGAGCCTTTGCTGTCGTGAACGGCACCGCGGCGTTGCATATCGCCCTTAAAATGGCAGGAGTCGAATCGAATGATGAGGTTCTGGTGCCGGATCTTACATTCGTTGCAACAGCTAACGCCGTGACCTATTGTGGCGCGATACCACATTTTGTGGATTGCGAACCCGTCAGCCTTGGAGTGGATGCGAAGGCGCTGGATAAGTATCTTTCCGGTATTTCCGAGCTCCGCGGCAAAGTTTGCTATAACCGGAATACCGGACGTGCCATCAGGGTCCTGATCGCGATGCACACATTCGGACATCCTTCGGATCTTGATGCCATTCAAAAGGTATGTGAAAAATACAATATCACGCTTATNNGCCGAAGCCCTCGGATCCTGTTATAAGGATCGCCATGTTGGCCGTCACGGGAAGTTTGCCATTCTTAGTTTCAACGGCAACAAGACGCTTACCACCGGAGGCGGCGGCGCGATCCTGACTAACGACGAGAAACTTGGCCTCAAAGCAAAACATATTGCCACAACGGCGAAGTTGCCTCATCCCTTTTTGTTTTTTCATGACCAGATCGGTTACAACTACCGCATGCCAAACATCAATGCCGCTCTTGGCGTCGCCCAGCTTGAAAATCTTCCTGCGTTTCTCAGGAACAAGCGTGCCCTCGCGATGCGGTACAAGGAAGCGTTTAATAATTTTAGCGGTGTTCATTTTGTCGATGAGCCAGCGCACGGCAAAAGTAATTTCTGGTTGAATGCCATCATGCTGGATGCCGGGTTGGCCGGAGAACGTGATGCTGTGCTCGGCCACTTGCGTTCGAATGGTATCATGGCCCGTCCTGCGTGGACGCTTATGCACAAGTTGCCGATGTTTCAGGATTGTCCGCGCATGGATGTTCCCGTCGCCGAAGATGTGGAATCGCGTCTCATCAACATTCCGAGCAGTGCTTTCCTATGAAGAAACGAAAGATCTGCGTCGTTACGGGCTCCCGAGCGGAATACGGTCTCCTTTATTGGCTGATTAGGGAGATTTGCAAAGACCATTCTCTCCATTCCCAAATCATAGCGACCGGAACGCATCTTTCCGCAGTTTTTGGCTCGACCTATCGCGATATTGAAAGGGACGGTTTTACAATTGCCAAGAAAATCCCGATCCTGACTTCTGATGATTCTGCGTTGGGCGTCACACGATCGCTCGGGAAAGCGGTTACAGGCTTTGCGACGGCCTTCAGGGATTTAAAACCTGACTGGCTGGTTGTGCTCGGGGATCGCTATGAAATTTTGGCGGCGGTCGAAGCGGCTTTAATTGCCAAGATACCTGTGGCCCATCTTGCGGGAGGGGATATCACCGAAGGTGCGGTCGATGATTCTATACGCCATGCGATTACAAAAATGTCTCATCTTCATTTCGCGACACATGCGGCATCGGCGCGAAGGATACGTCAACTGGGAGAAGATCCAAAAACGATTTTTTGCCCGGGACATATCGGTCTTGACGGAATAAGGAATACGGATTTTTTAAGTCGCTTCGAGCTTGAAAAAAGTTTGCGGTTTAAATTCCGGCAAAGGAACTTTTTAATTACATTCCATCCCGCAACATTGGACAGAATCCCGTCCCTGCGGCAACTGGATGAATTGCTTTCTGCTTTGGGTCGCCTAGGAACCGACACGGGTTTGATCTTTACCGCCTCTAACGCGGATCGTGAGGGGATTGAAATGAATCGAAAGATCAAAAGTTTTGTATCCACCCGCGATAATACATGCTTTATCGCTTCGATGGGACAACGACGTTATTTGAGCGCTATGAAGTATGTTGATGCCATCGTAGGAAATTCATCAAGCGGCATTTATGAGGCTCCCTCTTTTAAACTCCCCACTGTGAATATTGGGGATCGCCAACGAGGTCGCCAGCAGGCTACGTCTGTGATCAATTGTCCCCCTCAAGCTTCCCGGATCTATGAGGCGATCCTTAAAGCTCTCAAAAAAAACTGCTCGAAAGTTACTAACCCCTACGGTGATGGCCGCTCGGCGCCGAGAATCCTCCGCGCGATAAAAAAAATCAGGGACCCACAAGGGTTACTTAAGAAGAAATTTTGTGATATCTAATATGAAAAATAAAAAAACAACCTATGTTATCGCTGAAGCGGGGGTGAACCATAACGGTTCCGTGCGGCTCGCCAAAAAGCTGATTGATGTTGCCGCGAATGCCGGCGCTGACGCCGTAAAATTTCAGACTTTTCGCGCTGAGGCCCTCGTCACCGTAGCAATGCCGAAAGCAGTCTATCAGCGGCGTGACCGGGCGAGCGGATCCACGCAGTTTGAGATGTTGAAGAAGCTGGAGCTGAGCGACCGGGATCATAAGGAACTCTATCGCCATGCTGAAAAACGCGGGATCGAGTTTTTATCGACCCCGTTCGATGAGACATGTCTCGATTTTCTTGTTGAGCTCGGCGTGAAAAAGATCAAGATCCCTTCGGGGGAGATTACGAATGGTCCGCTCTTGTTAGCAACGGCAAGAACAGGTTTACCCGTGATACTTTCAACCGGGATGGCAAATATTACGGAAGTGGAAGATGCTGTGTCGATCCTTTCTTTTGGATATATCTTCCCGAACTTGCCGGTTCGTTCACTCCAAAAGGCCAAGGTGGTTTTTCGAAACCCCGAAGCAAAATCAATCGTGAGAAAAAAGGTTACTCTACTTCATTGCACGACAGAATATCCTGCTTTGGATCATGACCTGAACTTGGCGGCCATGAATAGCTTGCGGCGTCACTTTGGATGCAGGGTTGGTTTTTCTGATCATAGTAAGGGGATAATGGTCGCTGTGGCAGCGGTTGCCCTGGGGGCGGCGGTCATCGAGAAGCATTTGACTTTGGATAAAAAAATGATAGGACCGGATCATGCAATGTCTTTAGAGCCGGATGAATTTGCTGAAATGGTGCGAGGTATTCGAACCGTTGAATCTGCGATCGGCCATGGTGTAAAGCGGCCTGTCTGTTCGGAAATGAAAAATATAGCGGTTGTGCGGAAGGTTTTGGTGGCTTCCCAACCCATTCGTAAAGGAGAATTTTTTACGCCCGAGAATCTGACTGCAAAACGTGCCGGGAAGGGAGTTTCGCCGATGTTGTATTGGGATATTTTAGGAAAAAAAGCGAAGCGTGATTTCCAAACCGATCAAATGGTGACATTATGAACAGGCCGGTCATCGTACTCGGTGGTGGCGGACACGCGCGCGTCTTGATCGACGCTTTGCGACTCAGTAAAAACCAGATACTCGGTGTTACGGATTTTCGGCCATCCTCAGTCAATCCCCAAAAGGTTGGCGTTAAAATTCTCGGAGACGATGGGGCGGTTTTTTCATTTAGTCCCGCGAAGGTCTCCCTCGCCAATGGACTGGGTTCCACCGGGTCGACAGCGGCTCGGATGGCGTTGTTTGAGAAATTCAAGGTGAAAGGCTACCGGTTTATCTCGGTGATCCATCCCTCCGCGGTAATCGCAAAAGACGCGGTTTTGGGAGAAGGTGTACAAATCATGGCGGGNNCCGGGGTTGCGATCGGGGACAATGCGATTATTAATACGCGAGCCTCGGTTGATCACGACTGCCACATTGGAGCGCATGTTCATATTGCTCCGGGAGCGGTATTGTCCGGCGGGGTTGAAATCGGGGACGGTAGTCATGTTGGAGTAGGCGCGATCATCGTGCAAAATGTCAAATTACCGGCGCATTCTTTTGTGAAAGCGGCTTCCCTGGTGACTCGGAAGCATCGTTCTGTTAAGAAAAAGAGGTCATCATGAAAAATTGGAAAAAAGCTATTTTGAGAGATTCCTCGACAATGCGGGACGCGATTGAGGCCATTGACAGGGGGTCCCTTCAGATTGCTGTGGTCGTGGATGCGAAGAAACGGCTTATTGGGACTATAACGGACGGGGATATTCGCCGCGGTATTTTGCGAGGAGTTGCCTTTTCCTCGTCGGTTCGGGAGATCATGACGAAAAATCCGAAAAGTGCAAGATCCCATCAACACCACGAGGAGATCCTTTCCTTGATGAAGCAAATGAAGGTTCGTCAGCTGCCTGTTTTGGACAGATCTGACCGTGTCGTCGGTATCGAAGTGTTGGATGAACTTTTGTCTGTGCCGACCAGAAAGAATTGGGTGGTGCTCATGGCCGGAGGTCTCGGAACCCGTCTCAAACCGCTTACCGATTCCGTTCCGAAACCCANNACGATCCTCGAAAATTTTATCGAATATGGTTTTAAGGAGTTCTTCATTTCGGTCCACTACAAGGGGCATGTGATTCGGAATTATTTCGGGGACGGAAGCCGATGGGGTGTCAACATCCGATATCTTTCTGAAGACAAAAAACGAGGGACTGCCGGCGCCTTGAGCCTCCTTCCCGGGAAACCGAGTGAGCCGGTATTTGTTATGAATGGAGATCTTTTGACGAAGATCAACTTTTCTCAGCTTCTTAGTTTCCATCAGGAACAAAAACTCTCCGCGACGATGTGCGTAAGGGAATATGATTTTCAGGTTCCGTACGGCGTTCTGACCATTGATAGGTGCAGGATCAAAAGCATTGATGAGAAGCCGACCCAGAAGTTTTTTGTCAATGCGGGCATCTATGTTCTGGAGCCCATGAGCTTCGAATTTATTCCCAAAGGGAAATTTTATGACATGCCGCAGTTGTTCAGGGATATCATGAAGGCGGGCGGTGCGGCGGCTGCGTTCCCGATCCGCGAATATTGGATCGACATTGGCCGCTTGAGAGACCTTATGCGGGCAAGTGGAGATGCTTTCGAGAGCTGTTGATGAAGATATTGGCGAAGAATTGTAAGACAGTGTTCGCATTGTCAATTTGCGAACATCCGATTGACGCCGGTCATTTTGGCTGTTTCGAATATGCACATCAAGGGTTTTTAAAGTTTTTTAATAATTTAACCATCAAAACAATAGGTTTGACATGAGTATCAATGGCAAAAAAGTATTGACGTTAATTCCGGCTCGTGCGGGGTCTAAACGTCTTCCGGGGAAAAATCTTCGCATGCTCAGCGGAAAACCGCTTATCGCGTGGAGCATTGAAGCGGCAAAAAAATGCCCACAGGTCGATCGGATCATTGTCTCGACCGATAATCCTGAAATTGCTCGCATTGCACGGCGCTGGGGTGCGGAAACTCCATTCCTTCGCCCCGCTAAATTATCAACAGATCATGCGTCGTCTATGAGCGTGGTGTTTCATGCGCTTGATCAACTTGGAAAAAACAATGAAACTTACGATTCGGTTGTATTGCTCCAGCCAACGTCTCCCTTGCGAACTTCAGAGCATTTGACGGCGGCGGTCGATCTTTTCGTTCGCAAAAAGGCCTCCGCAGTCGTAAGCGTGTCTCAAGCACCCCATCCGCCGTTCTGGACCAACCAGTTGACACCCCAAGGAACGCTGTTGAATTTTTTCAGAGTTCGCGCAAAACGAGAGACTGAAAAAAAAAGACCTTGGTATCGTTTGAATGGGGCGATCTATATCGCGAAGGTGGCTTTCTTGAGGAAAAGAAAAAATTGGTACTCTGCCACATCATACGCTTACATTATGCCCAGTTTTTGCTCTGTTGATATAGATACAAAGGAAGATTTTTTGCTGGCGGATTTTTTAATGAAAATTCAAACAGGAACGCCCTATCATTCTTGGCAATAATCGGTGGTT
>DCTJ01000095.1:16333-16533 GCA_002329545.1 Candidatus Omnitrophica bacterium UBA1443 | reverse complement strand
GGCTTCGTCGCCTGCGAATTCGCTACGAACGCCGTTCGGACATGCACGAAGCTTTTCTCCATCTGGGTTGCGCGCTCATCGGTGCCAATGTTAGCTTACGCTGGTTTTGTTAGGTGCTCTTAGCATCCTGCGACAGGATAAAAGGATGATACTAAATTCAACATCCAAATAAAAACGACGATGAAGCTGGTAGTGCTTTG
>DCTJ01000095.1:10401-16321 GCA_002329545.1 Candidatus Omnitrophica bacterium UBA1443 | reverse complement strand
TTCCGAGTGGCGAATATTTTCGGACAACCCGTCTTTTTATGAATTTCTCTCATCGCAAAAAATACCTTTTGAAAAGATCAAGGAGTTCCTTTTTCGAGATCAGTGGGCGGTCATTAATGCCTGGGGGTGTGAAGAGCGGTCAAAACAAGATCTTTGAACGGAAATATTCAGCTCGCATTCCCATGGGACGCATGGCGCGGGCGGAAGAGATGGTCGGCGCGCTCGTTTATCTTGCCTCCGACGCATCTAGTTACGTAACGGGAGAAACAATCATGGTTGATGGAGGATTACATGTCTGGTAAGAACCCTGCTGAAACATTGGACGTTAAATACGGTCTTCCGGCCGAGGTCAAATTCTGTAAGAAGTGTGTCATCTCAAATCAGCGGCCGAACTCCGCTGTTGAATATGCGCATAAAGCTGATTCCACTAAGAAGACCATTGCGTTTAGCGAAGGAGGAGTGTGTGATGCCTGTCGTCTTGCTGAACAGAAACACGGGACGATCGACTGGTCGCTTCGGGAAAAACAGTTGGTGGAACTTTGCGATCGTCATCGCAAACATGATGGCTCCTACGACTGCCTTGTCCCGGGGTCAGGCGGTAAGGATAGCTTTTATGCGGCGCATATTTTGAAATACAAGTACGGGATGCACCCCTTGACCGTGACTTGGGCGCCTCATGTTTATACCGATTGGGGATGGAAGAACATGCAGTCTTGGATCCACGCAGGATTCGACAATTATCTTTGCACGCCGAACGGTCGTGTGCATCGACTTCTGACGCGGCTGGCCGTCGAGAACATCCTTCATCCGTTCCAGCCATTCATCATTGGTCAGAAGGCACTTGCGCCGAAAATGGCGATCCTCTTCAATGTTCCTCTCGTGTTCTACGGCGAGAATGAGGCGGAATATGGCAACCCGATCAGCGACACTTTAACTGCAAAACGCGACTGGTCGTATTTCACGGCTTCAGATAAATCTAAGATTTATCTCGGTGGAACCTCCGTTGCCGACCTGAGCATCCACTACGGCGTCGATGAGAACGACCTCAAGGTCTACCTACCGGCGGATCCGGAAGAAATCGAGCGCCAGAAGGTTGAGGTCCATTATCTCGGCTACTATCTAAAGTGGCACCCGCAAAGTTGTTATCACTATGCCGTTGAACACGGCGGTTTCCAAGCCTCGCCAGAACGTACTCCTGGCACCTACAGCAAGTACAACAGTATCGATGACCGGATTGATGACTATCACTATTACACGACCTACATCAAGTTTGGGATTGGTCGTGCGACCTATGATGCAGCTCAGGAAATTCGCTCGCGCGACATCACTCGTGATGAAGGTGTTGCGCTGGTCAAACGTTTTGACGGTGAATTCCCGGAGCGTTTCGCCGAGGAGATCTTCCGGTATTTGAGTATTACGGAAAAAGAATTCCCTGTCGCAAGTAAAATGTTTAAACATCCGGTCATGGACCGTCAATATTTCATGTACCTTTGCGACCAGTTTCGCTCGCCGCACCTTTGGAAAAAGGAGGCGGGGGAGTGGAAACTGCGTCACGCCGTGTGGATGGAGAAAGCATGACTAGGAATGTCTGTCTGATCGATCAGCTTGATGTAAGAGGGCCGAATCTGACAAACAGGATCTACTTGGAAGGGCTCAGGGTGATGGCGGTCCAAGTTTGTTTACACACCAAGACTATGAATAAGGCGCTGATGAATTGATCTGTATGGATACGGTTGCGAACCTTTATAACCTGAACAGTCTGTCCGAGATCGTCCGCACGACCGTGCGGAATGTTTTTATTCCAATTGCGCTCGACGGAAGGATTCCTTCGATAAAGGACGTTACAAAACTGCTTCAAGCCAGAGCGGATAAAGTTGCAATTAATATGGTCGCGTTTCGCTCTCCAAACTGCTACGGTACTCAATTCCATCCTGAGAAAAGTAACGGAACCGGGCTTAATGTTATTTTGAATTTTCTTGATCCATGAAACTTTTAGTAATCCTTTCCAGTGTTTCTCAATATCGGGAATTTCGTAAACGCTACAATACGAGCAACGTGCGGATATTTTGCGACAATCCTCAATTTGAGAGTTTTCTCAAAAAAGAAGGCGTTGTTTATGAGAGGCTTGATGAATTTCTGCTGAAATCCAAATGGAAAAAAATTAATCGCTGGGGGGCATCGAAAGCGTCCGAATGGGGTAAGATTTACTCGGACGTTTATCCCCGAAACATTAATCTTGCGTCGGCGACTTTTCTCTTTTTTTCCTACATTCTTGTTCAGATGGTCAAAAATTATGAGTTTGCCTGCCACTTGCTGCGAACGGAAAGGCCTGACCGGATTTTTATCTTTGACACGAAGGAAAAGAGGCTTTTCCCGGACTTTTCCGGGAATTTCTTTCTGAATTATTTTTTAGAAGATTTAGCAAAATACCAGGGGTTGATACTTGAAAAAGCAGTTCTTGAGGGTTATCGCCTTGATAGTGTTTTTCCTGATTCTTCCAAGCGCTTCAAGGCAATGGTTAAAAATTTATTGCGCTTCACTTTAAATGTTATTTGTAAACTAACCATGCGTCAAAGCGGGAAAGTTGACGTGCTTGCTTACGGAGCTTTGCGTCACCTCGAGCAACTGCTTCAGAATTTAAGTTTCGCGCGAAAGAGGCTCGCTATTTATGATTTTGATTTTCATCTCGACCAATTTTTGTTTGCGCGAAGACACAAAATCCCATACATCCTGTCGGATTTCTTTGTAAATTGCAACTCTCCTGACGTAGACCAGATCGCGGCGGAATGGATCCAATACTTGGTGAGGGCGGCTGAGAGTCCACGTTATGCTCAGCATTGGATCTACGAAGGATATAATTTCTTACCGTTCATTCGGTCCTACATTTTCTTACAAATGCATGACTATATTAGGCTCTGCCTTGGAGAAAAGAGTCGCCTTGACAGGCTTTTTTCTCAGTGTCGGATTAAATCAGTTCTCGTTGATGAGAATTTTGGAAAAAAAAGAGCTTTTTTCACGAGTTACGCAGAGCAGAAGGGGGTTTCTGTTTATTGTGTATCTCATGCTAACCTTGCTGTTGATTTTGCTGTTGATTTATCCTCTCGATATTTTTCCAACGCAACAACCTTCGTTCATTCTGACTTTGAAAAAGACATGTATGCTGCGCGCGGTTGGAATCCTGACCGAATTATTGTGACTGGCCTTCCCAGATATGATCCGCTTTCTAAAGGGCCCAGACGAACTCATTTTATTAAAACAAAATATTCTTTTCGATTACTTTATTGTGCCGGTGTTTTATATGGCCATTCTCCGGATCATGTTGGCTATCTTGGTAAGCATATCTATTGCCTAAAGGAAATACAGGAACAGGCGTTTCTTGATATCCTTTCGGCAATTAAAAATTTGCCGGTCTCTATTCTACTCAAGCCACATGATTATGAGGACGAAATTCTTTGGAAGAAGTTGGCGATAAAGCATAAAAGTTCCATAGACCTTCATTTTTTTTATCATAACGAAAAGTTTCATAAGCTTTTAAGAGAATCGGATGCTATGGCAGTGGCTTATTGGTCAACGGCTATTACAGAATGCGCTATCCTTGATAAACCTGTATTTTATTATGAAGCAAAATCTAGCGATGGTCCCATTGTCAGACAATATGAAAGAACAGGTTTTTGTAAAGTAGTCTATGCGCCAGAGCAATTACGAGAAGGATTAAAACTTTGTCTTAAAGAGCCTCATTGGTGCCCTAGCGCTTCCACGGCGTCTATGGAAGAGAAAAAATATTATTTCGGTCTAAATGATGGTCGGAATTCTCAGAGGGTTGTCAATAGGATCTTGAGGGGGAGCTATGGGTAAGTGGACAACAGATACAGTCATTGGCAATCTCATAAAGTTTACAATGTTACCTGTGCGTTTTTTTTTCAGGCTGCGCACATTTTTTGAGGTTAAATATTTGGGGCATGGTTGCCGAGTGATCGGTCCTGTTTACATCTCCGGAGGTAAAAATATTCGCATTGGCAGGAATTGTTTTTTTGGGCGGAATGTTGTGTTGGATGCTACGGGTGGTCATCTTGAAATCGGAGATCGTTGCGAGATTCGTGATGGCGCACGGATTTATGCCGAATCTGTCCGGATTGGCTCGGACGTCACAATAGGTGAGAACAGTTTTTTAGTCGGGAAAATCAATATAGGCGATAAGGCGTGGATAGCTCGAAATTGCGACCTGGCGGGGGAAGTTTTAGTTGAACAGGCCATACTCGGTCCCGGGGTATCGTGTGTTGGCGGGGCTGACCATCCCCGGGATCCTGTTACTCACCACGTTTTGATGAAGCACGATGCACCGTTAAGTCAAATCCCTGAAAAGCCGTGGATCCGGATCAGTCAGGGAGCATGGGTGGGGCAAAATGCTATTATTCTGAAAGGTGTGCAGATAGGCGAGGGGGCGATTGTGGGAGCGGGTTCTGTGGTGAGCAGGAGCGTTCGTCCCCTTACAACGGTCGCCGGCAATCCAGCCCGTGAGATCAAAAAATCATGACAAGCTTTTTAAAGCGGCAGATATTTAAAGATACCGCAAAATACATTTCAAGTCAGTATGTTGCCCAGTTTTTGGGGATAATCATTAGCTTTGCCATGAAGCGTTTTTTGGGTCCATCGATGATCGGTATTTGGAATGTAGTGTTACTCATCATTTCTTATAGCAGTTTTGCTAGCCTTGGAACTGTTGAGGCGGCTTACCGCGATATTCCCTTTTACAAGGGGGCCCAAAAACTCGAGAAGGCCGAACGGTTAAAAAATGAGGTATTCACATTTGCTCTGATTACCGTTATGGTTCTTGCTGTGGGGCTTATTGTGTATGCAATCGCACGCAAAAACACAATCGATCGCACGCCTTATCGGTTTTCTGCGCTGATTTTTACGGCAGTATTGTTGGTTTGTCAGAAGATTTACGACTACTACACGACTCTTTTACGGGCGAACAAGGAATTCACAATTATTAGTCAGGTGACGATTTTGGCGGCTGTTTGCAACCTTGTATTCACATTCTTGTTAGTATGGCCCTTTAAACTGTACGGACTTTTTGCGGCTTCTCTTTTGAATGTCTTTTTGCCTTTCTGGTTTGTTTCCTCTAGGGCCCGTTATCGTATTTGTTTGACACTTTCCAGAAGTGGCCTCGCTCAAATGCTAAAGATTGGTTTCCCACTTTTTCTACTTGGGCTTTGTTCCATGACGGTGTCTAGTATTGACAAGATTATTATTGCTAAATACCTGGGTGTGACGGCCTTGGGCAATTATTCGATCGCACTGATGGCCGGAAGTTATCTTCTGGGAATGCCGAATATGTTCTGTATTGCGCTCTATCCGCGGCTTCAGGAAAAATACGGGAAAGAACAATCGCCTGAAATGATCAAAAATTATCTGCTACAGCCAATCCTGGTAGTCGCCGGGATTATCGGTTTCTTGATTGGCCTTTCCGTTCTCGTGGTTCCCTACCTCATTTCACTCTTGTTGCCGGCTTTTACTTCCGGCATTCCAGCCATGAAGATCTTTGTCTGGAGTGTTTTCTTTTTCGCGATCGGGCAACATGCATATACCTTTTTGGTCACGTTGAACAAACAATGGAAGACCATCCCATTGGCAGTTTTGGGTCTATGTGTGATCGGCGGGCTCGGCATCCTTTTTATCCGCTTTGGGTGGGGGATTGAAGGCGTTGCGCTCGGTGTTCTGATCGGGTCCCTGATTTATAATTATTCATTGATTGCCTATGCAAAAAGCCATTTTGCCGGTGTTAAGGAGTCGTTCCGCTTTTTTGTATTTATCAGCCTGATCTTTATTTACTTTGCGGTTGCCACATTTCTGTTTTCATCGATCGGACACGATTTGGTCTTGATGACTGTGTTGATACGCTGCTTTCTTTACCTGC
>DCTJ01000095.1:0-10389 GCA_002329545.1 Candidatus Omnitrophica bacterium UBA1443 | reverse complement strand
CCTGAAAGGAATATCTGTGCCAAAAACAAACGCGAAGAAGTTCTGGGCCAAACGTGCTCAAAAATACAACAACCTGGAGTGGGCCAACAAAGGTGATTACTTGCATGCTTTCTTGAATGCCGGAGAATTTTATCAGGATGATACCGTTCTTGATGTTGGCTCAGGAACCGGAATCATTGCCCACACAGTATCACCCTTTGTCCGTCAAGTTGTCGGGATCGATATTTCCGACGACATGCTGATGCGTGCCCACAATCCGGATTTCAAAAATGTTCAATTTACCCGAATGGACGCGCATGATTTAAAATTTAAAGCCGGAACTTTTGATAAGGTGACTGCCCGCATGTGTTTTCATCACATTATCGAACACACGCAAAAGGCGATGGATGAGTGTTGTCGGGTTTTGAAAAAAGGTGGACGAATGATTTTTTCCGAGGGGGTTCCGCCGACGAAACATGTCGTTCCGTTTTATACCGAAATGTTCAAGCTTAAGGAGGAACGGATCACTTTTATGGACGAGGACCTTGTGCGACTCATGAAAAATGCCGGTTTTAAAATGATTAAAAAAAAGATATTTTGGTCCCGGCAGTCCAGTATTCGCAACTGGCTTGAAAATAGCGGACTTCCCAAGTCGACGATCGAAAAGATCTTCCGGATGCACCTTGACCTCGATGATCAGGGGAAGCGCGATTACAATATGGCGCTTAAGGACAATGACTGTCTGATCGACATGAAATTCGTCATTTTGACGGGAGAAAAATAGATGGAAGTTCCGGAATCCATTGCTCAATTACGAGAAAAAATACAGGCGCCGCGACGCTCCGTTGATACCTGGTATGGCCGGCACGTTATGCGTTTTTTTTCAATCTATCTTACCCGGTTTTTTATTCGATGGAATTGGACCCCCAATCAAGCGACGTTGCTTTCGCTTGTCATGGGGTTGGGCGGGGCCTGCTTTTTGGGAGTGGGGCTTTGGGGCATCGGCATTCTCGGGATCAATCTTTGGTACCTTGTTGATCACGTCGACGGGGAAATCGCTCGGTATACCGGAAAGACATCGGTCACCGGTTATTTTTTTGACACGGCCGTGAACTTTTTTGTGCAACCGGCGACTTTTTTTGCGATTGGGGTTGGATTAGGGTCTCCTTGGGGGGGCGCGGCCGGTGTTATTGCGGCGTTTGGAAACTTGATGCTGAGCATGATCCCGATGTGCGAGGATTCGATCCGGTTGTCCATCTGTCGAAAGAACGGGTCCCTACCGGTGAGTACTGTGCCCGAGATCCAACCGAACGCTGTCCCAGGAGTCATGAAGAGGATCTTTGTTTTTCTCCATCGGGTGGTGACTTACCCAGTGTTTCTTCTGATCTTGACAGGCAGTTATTTGTTCTTTTTTGTTTTTCGTGTCATGCAAATGCGAACGCTCATGCTGGTCATTCTCGTATTGTATGCGGGATGCGTCAGTTTGGTCTGGATCGCGCAGTTGGTCCATAAGATCCTCACGCGAAAACTCGATCGTTCGTTTTAAATCAAATTCTCATCGTCTGTGCTGGGTGGAGGTTATGAAGATCCTTGATGTTGGATGTGGGAATAAAAAAAGAGAGGGCTCGATCGGGATCGACTCGAACCCGAAAACGCAGGCGGATGTCATTCATGATCTGAACCGCTTTCCGTATCCGTTTGAGGAGAATCAGTTCGAAGAGATCTATGTAACCCATTGTATCGAGCATCTGGATAATGTCATTGCGGTCATGGAGGAGCTTCACCGGATCGGGAAGTCCGGCTGCCGGGTTATCATCGAAGCCCCGTATTTCAGCGGCCAGGACGCGTTCAGCGATCCGACTCACAAGCATTTCTTTACCTCCCGGAGCTTTGATTATTTTACCGGGGATTTTCCCGAGTTTTCCTTTTATTCGAGCAAGGCCCGTTTCAAAAAACTCGACTTTCACATTGATTTTTGGAAAGTTCACATGCTTGGAGGGGTGAGGTTGCAGAATTATTTAGGGTGTGGATTCCTCGCGAACCAGCTTACCGGTATTTACGAGAAATTCTTTGCCTTCATTTTTCCCGCGCAGTCGATCCGGTATGTGCTTGAGGTCGTGAAGTGACCCGTCAAATTAGCGAGGCGCGAATCGTGATTCTAAACTATAACGGGGAGGACCTCCTTACGGAATGTCTTCCGTCCATTGTGGAGGCGGCGCATTGCTCCAGGCGAAGGACAGTTGTGACGGTACTGGACAATCGGAGTACGGACGGTAGCGTGGAGCTCCTTCGAAAGCGGTTTCCTACGGTGGAAGTTATGGTAGCGGCTCAAAACCGGATCCTTTTTTCATACAATGACGCGCTGGCCCGAATGACGGAACCCGTTGTGATTCTCTTGAATAATGATATCCGGGTTGACAAGAACTTTGTGGATCCGTTGATTGATCCTTTTGAACGGGATGAACGTGTTTTTGCGGTTGGCGCGCGGTGTCGTGATTTTGACGGAAAGGGATTCCAGGGGGAAAAATCGATCGCTGGCATGCGCTGTGNNTGATTCCCGTTACCGGGGATACGAGAAAGACATCGAGCGCCCATCCTGGACCGCGCAGGTCGCTCTTGGCGCGTTCGATCGGGAAAAATTCCTTCAACTGGGCGGGTATGACGACCTTTATTTTCCGGGTCTCTGGGAAGACACCGATATCTCATTCCGGGCCTACCGCCGGGGCTGGCACTGTCTTTATGAGCCCCAAAGCATTATTTATCATAAGGGGCAGGTTTCGTTTCATCGGGAATACGGTTCCCGCGAACGTGCGGTGATCGCCTACCGTAATACGTTCCTTTTCATGTGGAAGAATCTTCGTGAGAGTTCGCTGGCCCTGTCTCAATGGTTCTGGGTTCCGCTACGCATCTTGGTGACACTGGCGAAAGGGAACACCGGCCTCCTGATCGGTTTTTTCCGGGCGTTTCGGATGCGCCATCGTGTGGCTTCCGGGACTGACCAAAACTGCCCCCGGCCAGAACGAACGATTCGGCAAGTGTTATCGATTATAAGCTCACGCGATTGGAGGCCCTAATATGGAGCTTTCCGTTGTCCTGATCGTCAAAAATGAGGAGAAGCATCTTGAGGAGTGCCTTTCGGCTTTGCGTTTTGCCGATGAAATCGTGATCGTTGATTCGGGAAGCACGGACAGGACGGTTGACATTGCCAAAGGGTTTACGGACAAGGTTTTTTCTAATGCCTTCTCGGACTTCAGCTCGCAGAAGAATTTTGCCGTCTCTCAGGCGGCGGGGAAATGGATCCTTGTCGTTGATGCCGATGAGCGCGTGTCGCCTGAACTTGCCGCAGAGATCCGTGCGGTGTGTTCCAAAGGGGAGGGGTGCGTTGCCTACCGCATTCATCGTCAAACGTATTTCCTGGATAAACGAATGCGTTTTAGCGGTATGCAGGATGATCGGCCGATCCGCCTTTTTAAACGCGGGAGCGGACGGTTTGAACAACCGATCCATGAATACTACCGTTGCGAAGGAGCCGTCGGTGACCTCAAGAACGACTTGATCCATCATACGACTCCCACGATTGATGTGGAGATCAGTAAAACAGAGCTTTATACCGATCTCGAGGCCCGTTTTCTGATAGCGCAGGGTGTGCGGCCGAGTTTCTGGAATTCGATGAAGCCCTTGCTGGTCTTTGTGCGTTTATATTTCTTCAGGCTTGGTTTTTTGGATGGGATGCCGGGTCTTCAATACGCGTATTTTTCGGCGCGGTACTGTTTCCGTAAATACCGGAAGTTCAACGAACTTTATCAGCAGGCCGTGCTCGAAACGAAGATCAAAGAACGGTTTGACGATTTTGCAAAAACTCTCCCCAAAAAGATTTGTCGTTCCGATAGCCGCCTGAATGCTCTACTTGCAGCCTGCGGGTCGCTTAAGGATAAAAAAGTCCTTGAAGTGGGTTGTGGTAAAGGGAGATTTGTCGAAGTAATGCTTGAAAATGGCGCGGCGGTTACGGGGGTTGATCCTTCAGATGTATTGCTTGAGGATGCTCGAAAGCTGAAGGGTGGAACTTTTTTGCAATCGAGCGCAAGCCAACTTCCGTTCGAGGACGGTACGTTTGATATAGTGTACACAGTGGAGGTTGTAGGACATTTGCCGCTCCTAGAGCGGTCTATCGCAGAGATGTCCCGCGTCCTTAAAAAGAATGGATGCCTTGTAATCGTTGACCGCAATAAGTTCTCGATCAATCACAAGCGGTTCCTGGCACCCAATTTTTTGATCAAGCGCTGGCATGAACTCAAAGATCACTGGATTTATCCCAAGGGCTTTCCGTTTCGCGAACGGTGGTTTTCAAAATCGGGGCTCAGCCGTCTTCTACGGAGATATTTCGCAAATGTTACAGCGTCATACATTGAATCAGACGGAGAAAAACGCTGCCCTTGGCATTTCCTCTTCGATCTCATTCCGATGGCACGAGTCTTTGTGCTTTGGAAAGGTGTGAAAAACTGATGAATCTTGAAGTGGTCGTTTTGGGGAGGTCATTGCCGTTGGAACGGTGTCTCGGGCAGATCGGAACACCCTTTCGGACGCTCAAGATGGATGATCCCGTTCCTCAGGAGAGCGCCGCCTATGTTGTTGTCTCTGACTCGCCCGAGGTTCTCGCCTTGGCCGGCCGGCTTTTGTCGCAAGGATTGGCGGTGATCATGCCGGAATCTTTTTGTGGCCGTCTCGATAGCGGGCCTCTGCGATTTACCTATCCCGATCACCTATTGTGTTTCTCGGAAGAACGGATCCGCAAACAATTTGATGTTGCCGGTTTGCATCCCACGGAATCTGTTGCGGTTCGGTCGACCGCTCATACAGTGTTTTTCTTTTTGAAATTATTGACACAGGTTTTTGAAGCACAGGGGTTGCTGTTTCCCGCGCTTGGCTTTTATCCGTCAGGGAAACGGAGTTTATTCTCTTGTCGTATTGATGCGGATGAGTGGGATGAAGCTGTTTGCGAGCCCTTTTTCCGGAAGTTAAAACCTTACAGCAGGGGAGTCTCCGTGTTTTTTTCTGCCGCTAATTATTCAGGTTCCCCAAACACGATCCGGGATTGTGCGGCGGCGGGGGCCGAGGTTCTGTCGCACGGGTATTATCATTACACCTACCGCTCGGCCCGGCAGAACCGTCTTAATCTTGCGAAAGCATCCGAGTTTTTAAATGGATTGGGTATCTTCTCACGGGGATTCGCGGCCCCACACGGTCGCTGGAATCAGGGTCTCCANNGGGATATTTGTATTCTTCTGATTTTTCTTACGACTATGATAGCTTTCCGTCCTATCCCTTTTCGCGGGATGGTTTTTCGCGAGTATTGCAGATCCCAATCCATCCTGTTTGTAGCGGTGTTTGTCTCGAGGCTTCGCGTTCGGGATTCACTCATCAGATTCTGTTACCTTATTTTAAAGATGTCTTTTTGCGAAAGTATTATGCTGGTCTTCCCGTAATTTTTTATGATCATCCGACGGCTTGGGCCGTGGAAAACTTCAAATTGATCGAGAAGTGGTTTGATCTCGCCAAGGAATTTTCGGATGTATGGATATGCCCGATGGGTGACTTTGCGACTTGGTGGTCACAGCGGACAGAGGTTAATGTTAGGCTTGATCAATCACCCCATGGTTCTACAGTACGAATTTCATGCGAGACTTTACCGCGTTCCTCGCAGTTGTTTTCTTTAAATTTGTTTCGTCAAGACGCCAGTGAATATGCTCCAGTTGGTCTTCGAGAAGGGGTAAGCAATTTTGATGTTTCAGGGGCGTCGTTTTTAAAGCGCGAAACTGGCGCTCCGGACGCGGCGATACCGGTTTTCGAACGGAAATGGAGTTTGCGTCTCAAGGCCACGGTGAAAGAGTTCCTGGACTGGGAGACTACTACGCCGTCGGACTTGCTTTTGGCGGATGATTTTTCGAGTTTTTTAAAAAAAATGGCACGGCTTTCTTTTGACCGTGTTAGACTACGCCATAACGATCAGAACTGTGAACAAAAGGGAAAAACCAAGAGTCTTCGCAATAAAATATTCATCGAGAGGAATCAAAGATGACGAACAAAGCTTTTATCACAGGGATCACGGGGCAAGATGGTTCTTACCTGGCAGAATTACTTTTATCTAAGGGGTATGAAGTGCACGGTATAGTCCGTCGTGTTGCTCTTGAGGATCCCAAGCACCGAACCTGGAGGATCAATCACATTCGTGATCGCGTGAAATTGCATTCGGCGTCGCTAGAAAGTTATGCGAGTGTGTTTAATGTTGTTGAAAAAATACGTCCGGATGAATGTTATCACCTGGCGGCTCAGAGCTTTGTCAGTTATTCATTTGAAGATGAGTTTTCGACAATGAACACAAATATTGACGGAACCCATGCTATTCTTTCAGCGCTAAAAGAACGGGCCCCAAAGTGTCGCTTTTATTTTGCGGGATCCAGCGAAATGTTTGGAGTTGCTCCGCAAAGTCCGCAGAACGAAACCACGCCGCTGATGCCCAGATCTTCATATGGCATCTCAAAGCTTGCCGGTTATCACCTGACGCGCAATTATCGTGAAGCTTATGGAATGTTTGCCTGTAGCGGTATCCTCTTTAATCATGAATCGCCTCGCCGAGGGTTTGAATTCGTGACGCGCAAGATCACGAATGCCGCCGCGCGTATCAAACTGGGCCTCGAAAAGGAGCTTCGACTCGGAAATCTCGATGCGAAAAGAGACTGGGGGTTCGCCGGAGATTATGTCAAAGCCATGTGGCTCATGTTACAACAGGAAAAACCCGATGATTTTGTCGCGGCAACAGGAGAAACCCACACGATCCGGGAATTCCTTGATCTTGCATTCGATCATGTCGGTCTTGATTGGAAGAAGTTCGTTAGCACGGATAAACAGCTTTTCCGTCCCGCTGAGATATTTGAACTCAAGGGGGATTATTCCAAAGCGCGCAAGATCTTAAACTGGAAGCCGGAAGTCAGTTTTACGGAATTAGTCCATATGATGGTCGACGCCGATCTCGAACGCCACCAAGCCCATCTTTCCGCGAAAGTCTAAGATGCAGTCGAGTATCCTTTTTGTTTTTGGGACGCGGCCGGAGGCGCTGAAAATGGCGCCGGTGATAGAAGCCTTTCACGGGCAGAAACAGTTTAAGGTTTTGACGTGCCTGACGGGCCAACACCGGGAAATGGTTGATCAAGTCCTTCGGCTTTTCAGGATCAAAACCGACTTCGACCTGAACTTGATGGAAAAAGGCCAGACTTTGGGAGATCTTACGGCGCGTGTCTTTGGAAAAATGGAAGAGGTTTTCAATAAAGTAAAGCCGGATCTCCTTTTTGTGCAAGGGGACACGACCACCGCGTTCGCGGTCGCGCTGAAAGCCTTCTATTCCCGTATCCCGGTCGCGCATATTGAAGCCGGCCTCAGGACTTTTGATAAGTATCAGCCGTTTCCGGAAGAAATTAACCGGGTCCTGATCTCTCATCTTGCCGACTATCATTTTCCCCCAACGGCCGCGGCGCGGTCGAATCTTTTGCGGGAAGGTGTCCCTTTAACGCGAATTCATGTCACCGGAAATACTGTTGTGGATGCCTTGAAGTCGATACGGCCGAAATTGCGTTCCGCGTCCCTGCCGGTTCTGAAAAAGGTTGATCCATCCCGGAAGCTCATTCTTGTTACGGCCCACCGGCGGGAGAGTTTCGGGAAGCCGCTCGCCGAGGTTTGCAAGGCTTTGAAAGACCTTGTCAGAAAACATCCGGACATTGAGATTATCTATCCTGTGCATCTAAATCCGAACGTTCAGCGAACCGTCCGGAAAGTCCTTCGGGGAACACCCCGCGTTCACCTGATTGAGCCGCTCGATTATGTCGAATTTCTGGTGATTATGGACCGTTCTTATCTCATTTTGACAGATTCCGGCGGTGTGCAGGAAGAAGCGCCATCTTTCCGGAAACCGGTGCTTGTCATGCGGGAAGTCTCCGAACGGATGGAGGGGGTCAAGGCCGGACTGGCGAAACTCGTCGGGACCGACCGAAAGAAGATTGTCCGGGAGGCTTCGCGGCTGATCGCGTCCCGCGGGGCATACCGGACGATGACAGGGAAGAAAAACCCTTACGGGGACGGCCGCGCGTCCGAACGCATTTTGAGTATTACGGCCCGAACCCTCAGATGCCGCGGATAAGCCATAAAACCGATGATAAGAATAATGTTTACTAGCTGGCAATATTCGGCGATAATTTAGTCTATGAAATACATCAACCGCACGATTCAGGATAGTCTGTCGCGTTCTCTGGCAAGGAACAAGAGCGTTATTCTTCTTGGAGCTAGACAGACCGGGAAAACCACAATCGCTCAACGGTTTTCACACGAACTCCTTATTACCTTTATCCGGCCGGATGTGCGCCAGCGTTATGAAAAAACTCCCCATCTTTTAAAGGGGGAGGTGGAGGCTCTTGGTTCCCGAGGTCCCCAAAAGCGTCCGCTTGTTATTCTTGATGAGGTCCAGAAAGTTCCCGTTATTCTTGATGTGGTCCAGGATCTGATTGACAGAGGCAAGGCAAATTTTATTTTGACAGGTTCAAGCGCCCGGAAACTCCGTCGGGGCGCCTCCGTTAATTTTCTTCCGGGACGTGTTGTTTCGCTTCGCATGGACCCATTTGATCTTCGCGAAGCCCCGACCGACGATCTTCTTTCCCGCCTGCTTTATGGCTCTCTGCCGGGAATTCTCTCGGTTCCGGATCCGTCAGATAAAGACACAGATCTGATGTCCTACGTCACCACCTATCTTGAAGAAGAGATCCGTGCTGAAGCCGTAGTGCGCAAAATAGGCGATTTTGCGAGATTTCTGGAACTGGCCGCGGCAGAATCCGGAAGGATTGTAAACCTGCTCAAATTGTCCCAGGAGATCGGAGTTTCTCACACCACGATCGGGGCCTATTACCAGATCCTCGAAGATTGCCTGATCGCGGATCGCATTGAACCCCTTACCCAAAGCCGGACTCGGAAAAAACTTACAAAGTCAGCGAAATATCTTTTTTTTGATCTCGGTGTCCGGCGAATCGCCGCCCGGGAAGGAGACCGGCTTTCCCGGGAAACCCTTGGATCGATCTTCGAACAATTTGTCGGGCTCGAGTTATTGCGGGGATGCCGGTCGAAAATGAAAGGCGCGAAACTGCTCTTTTGGCGTGATCCCGATGGACCCGAAGTCGACTGGGTGATCGATGATGAGGGCCGCTATACCCCTGTGGAAGTTAAATGGACGGATAGGCCGACGTCCTCAGATATCCGTCATTTGGAAGTTTTCCTTTCTGAATATCCTTCCGCCCAAAAAGCCTGTCTTGTTTGTCAGGTGCCCCGTAAGGTTAAGTTGGGTGACAATGTTTTTGCACTGCCCTGGCAAGACATCCATGGACTGATCGCATGAAAGTTGCTTTTTATGTTTATCCCACAGCGTTTCAAAATCCCGGAGGCGGGGAAGTTCAGCTTCTCAAGACAAAAGAGGCCCTTGAAAAACTGGGCGTCCCGATAAAACTTTTCGACATCTGGAACGACCGGCTCAGGGATTTTGATATTCTTCACGTATTCGGCTCCGTCAAAGACGCGCTTCCGATGATGGAAGAAGCGAAACGGGTTGGCGTCAAGGTTGTGCTTTCGACTATCTGCTGGTACAGCTGGAAGTCCGCGCTCGGAACTTATGGTTCCCTTGGCGCGAAAGCCGGGGCCCTGGCGCGGCATGCCGCAAAGGTTTTTTTTCCATTTGTCCCGTCCCGGCGCAAGCGGATGATGGAGCTTGCGGATATTCTGATGCCGAATTCCGTGATGGAAGCGGAGCAACTCCGCCGATTCTTCAACGTTCTGAAAGAAAAAATCCGTGTCATTCCGAACGGAGTCGATCCGGTTTTTGCCGATGCCAAACCTGACGCGTTTGTTGAAAAATATGGATTGAAAGATTTTGTGCTCACTGTCGGGCGCATTGAACCCCGGAAAAACCAGCTCAATATGATCCGTGCCCTGAGTGGTACGGGTATTCCTTACGTTCTTATTGGCGATCCGGTCAAAAGTTATCCCGAATATTATGAGGCATGCCGGAGAGCAGCCGGATCCAATGTCCATTTTCTTGGGAATATCCCGCATGAGAGCGAACTCCTGCGTTCCGCTTATGCCGCCTGTGACACTTTTCTTCTCGCGAGCTGGCTTGAGACGCCGGGGTTGGCCGCGCTTGAGGCCGGTCTGGCCGGCGCCAAAATTGTGATCACGTCAGAAGGCGCGACGCGGGAATATTTCAAGGAGAATGCGGTTTACGTCGATCCGCGGCGCCCCGGGAATATCTGTGCGGGCGTACGTCAATCTCAAAAATTATCCAAAACTACAGGATTGCTGAAAGCGTCCATTCGCGACCGTTAT
>DCTJ01000023.1 GCA_002329545.1 Candidatus Omnitrophica bacterium UBA1443 | reverse complement strand
ATGTCCGCCAATGGCTCGGCTACAGGCGCTTTGAAGACCCAAAAATCGTCCCGCTAAGTTAAAACACTCAATCCCTTCAAACTAAGAAAGACAATCGATAAGAAAATCGCTAGAATCCAGCAACTCGCACGGTAAGGGCACATCACGAGTCATCCACAATTCTCATGGNNGGTTTTAATATGAGGCAACGGGCCATGCGGCCTAATCGTGTTGCAATCGATCTTTCAGTGTTCGATCGGGACCTGCGCTTCAAATAGAGCGTCAAAGATCTCTCATTCAAGCAATTCATCCCCCAACTTGCCATTGACCAATTCGATATAGCCGTTTTCCTTGCACCAATGGTGATAGGTTCGTTCAGTAACACTGGTCTTCCGGCAAGCATCTTCAAGGGCGTAGCCCCTAAATAGGTACATTTCAACTTTGCAGAGTTTGGGGATGATCTCTTCGATTTTGAATCGCTTTTGTACCATGTTACCCTCCATTCAAGACCCGATTCTAAGTATAAGAGTTGGATCACTTTATGGGGGTGAAATCAGGAAGAATCACCGTCAAAAAAATAAACGAGGGAAAATAGGTTCTCTTTCGTGGCGCTCCCTTGTGTTCCCCTGTGCGTTTCGGCGACTCTTTTGAGACATTTAGCCGTCCTTCGCGTTTTCTTATCTTTAGAAAATTCCGTTCGCCCTAACACTGCAGAATTATCCTGCTCCCCAAAATTCCCTGTNNCTGTATAGAGAAGGGGTCAGTAGACGAAATTTCGTACAGCGGTACAAAAACCTAAAAGGATTCCGCAAACATGCTTTATTAAACAAAAATTGCCGAAACAAGCCGGGTGATTGACTAACCGCCCCTGCATGTCCAATCCGATACACACCCCCTTTGAAAGGCAGATGTTCCAGGGGCGAACCTTTTTTTTTCAGGATTTCCTGGATCAGGACGTGGCTACCAAGCATCGAACGTATATATTCCGGGTCCGCGCCTTCGACGCTCGCGGGCAATGCATAAGCTTCACGTCTAATGATTAAGGATGTCCCGCAAAACATTGAGAAATCGGTGTAGTCGTAAAGCAATCTGCTATTCTCCCCCCAAACGTACCCATTAAAAATTTTCCATCCACATATACCTTCTTTTTTATTTTTCGATACAAAAGACCCTATGTGGCAGTTTACAAAATCATCATGGTCCACAACCATAAAATAGTCAGTTTCTCCGGCATCCAGCATCCCGGCGAGAACGCGACGTCCTTTATCAAAACGAAATGCTGCGTAAAAAGTTTCTGGATCAAATGCCTTTATATCGCATTTATCATTCATCGGAAAATCAACATATTTGACCTTGAAACCTTCCGGAATTTCTGGGAGATCAGACCCCATGTTAGCAACAATGACAGCCTGCCAATCATCACTATCTTGTGCGGCTATCGATTTGATCGTGCACGCCAACTCCATTCTGAGCTTCCCCCAGTCGCGCGCATTATGCGGNNTTAAAGATGGCACGGTCATATTATT
The DNA here is from genome assembly GCA_002329545.1 of Candidatus Omnitrophica bacterium UBA1443. Taxonomy (GTDB): domain Bacteria; phylum Omnitrophota; class Omnitrophia; order Omnitrophales; family Aquincolibacteriaceae; genus UBA1443. The sequence continues at coordinate 6,918 of DCTJ01000023.1, read as the reverse complement.
ACTCCTTTTCTGATAAGGAACAGAGAACCTGATACCGATGATCCTCTTTTAATTTTTCATGAGTTTGAGCCTTAAGCTCTTGACGTTTCCGATAAAAATGGAGATGAAGCATGGCAACAAACCACCCTGTCCTTGGGCCGCAAAGATACTTCTCAACCTCGGAAAAATATAATAGCAAGCAATGCGTCAAAATCCTGCGTTGTGCCTTTATTTTCTCCCGCAAGATTTCAAAATGAGTTTTGGAGAATTCTTGATGATCATTAAATCCACGATAGACCGGGTTAGAATAAACTTGCGTAACATCGGCTTTAAGCACGTGGACTATCACCTAAGCATCCTTAGGGTTGTTTTTGTCCCAGACATTGTGGAACGCCTCCCTTGTTCTGGATAACGCCACGGATGAGATCGGATTGCCTCAAAATCTGTTCTTTTCGAGGACGTAGGCTATCGCGCAATGATAATTCCCGGTCGCCCCAAGACCAATTTGGTATAGAGAGCCAAGCAATTGAAGATGCGATACAAACGCCTGAAAACCATCAAGCCAGCTCAATACTTTCATTCTCTCGCGATCTCTATTGGAACATTCAAGCCAAATATCATTTTATTTTTGATCTTTGCGATGTCAATGCCCACACACACAATACGCCGGGTATTCATTATAGACAGGTATCCTTCTTTTTGAGTGATTCGAGTTACTCAATTCTAAAGGAGACGCTACTTAACTATGCTGATCTTTTTATCTTTCCNNTGAAGCAGTTCTCAAGGATTCCCGTGTTGACAGAATCCCCCTGTCGCGTGATGTTCCATGGAGGAAAGTACCAACGAGCCGGCAAGTTAAAACGGTCTGCGGGTCTTGGAGGTGCGGGCCTTGCGGCGCCTTTTCTCGGAAGGCTTTTCGTAATGTTTACGCGCCTTAAGAAGTTTAAGAATCCCTTCGCGCTCCATTTTCTTTTTCAAGCGCTTGAGGGCCTTTTCAAGAGGCTCGTGNNTTAACACTCAGGATCACCCTTTCTGGTGTGGATTAATTTGAGGCGGTATTATACGGAAAGCCTTTGGGGAATCAAAGAAAATTATAATGTCAAAATACCGCTAGAGGGACTGGCGAATTCGCTGTGCCCGCGAGAGATAACGACCGAGAGCGGCCGGATCGCCGGAACGTAAAACGGCTTTGAAATGTTTCAGTTCCTTTTCAAACCGCTTCATCGCAGAAAAAAGCTGGCGCCGGTTCAGCTGGAAAATAGGCCGCCAGACAGAAATGTCAGAGGCCGCCACCCGGGTCGTATCCCGAAATCCGGCCGCGGCAAGAGACAAGGATCTCGTCGAAACGGAGCGCGCCAGAGAGGCCGCGAGGGCGTGCGGGAGATGACTGATTTCGGCGATTAATTTATCGTGCGTTCGCGGATCAAGCACGACTGTTTTTTTTGAAAGTCGATCCCAGAAATATTTTGCCTTCTGAAAACTCCGGCGATCCGTTTTTGAATCACGGGTAAGGATCACCATGCCTTCCCCGTAAAGGCCGGGCGATGCGAAGTTAATTCCCCGCTCATGGGAACCCACCATCGGGTGAGCGCCCACAAACGATATTTTCTTCCACGTCCTCGCGTTTACGAGATCGTGAATGGCCTTTTTGACGCTCCCGACGTCCGTGACGAGAGCACGATCGGCAACCACACGATCAAGCTTCTCAAGTTGAGGAAGATACGAATCTACCGGAGTGCAAATTACGACGCAATCGGCGTCCCGCGCTCCCGCGAGAACATCCCTTGTCCCCTCATGAATCCATTTTCTTTTGAGCGCCAGCGCCAGAGCCCCGGGGTTGCGCGTAACACCAACAATCCGTGTTTTTGGAAACTTTTTCCGGCAAGCCGCGGCCAGCGACCCACCCATAAGTCCCATTCCTATGATGACAATTTTTTTAAACATAGCAGTCGTTTCACCATCCATGGTTACCCGCACAGCCTTCAGGGCGCAATGCCACGCTAACCCATTGAGCGTTGCTCACCACCATCTCAAATATCCCGACCGACCGCCCTCGCGACCGCGCGGGCTTTCGCCATCAGTTCGTCAAACTGCTTCGGCCGCAACGATTGTTCCCCGTCACTTTTTGCTTCTTCCGGACATTCGTGTACTTCGACCATCAAACCATCACATCCCGCCGCGACCCCGGCCATCGCCATCGGCGCGACATAATCCCTGAAACCCGTCCCGTGCGAAGGATCCACCAGGACTGGCAGGTGGGTTTCTTTTTTGATGACGGGAATGGCATTCAGGTCGAGCGTATTCCGGGTCGAAGTCTCGAAAGTCCGTATCCCCCGCTCGCAAAGCATGACTTTGAAATTACCCTTGGACAGCAAATATTCCGCGGACATTAAAAGATCTTTCACCGTCGCGCTCAATCCTCGTTTCAGAAGCACCGGTTTTTTGCTAATCCCGCATTCTTTCAGAAGATCAAAATTCTGCATATTTCGCGCGCCAATCTGGAGCATATCGGCATACTGACTGACTAATTCGACCTGGCGGGTATCCATCACTTCCGTGCAAACCAGAAGGCCCGTTTCATCCGCGGCCTGGCGCAGGTATTTGAGCCCCTCTTCACCAAGCCCCTGAAAAGAATAGGGCGATGTCCTCGGCTTAAACGCACCTCCCCGCAAAAAAGAGGCCCCCGATTTTTTTACGGCCTTCGCGACGTTTAAAAGCATGTCATAATTTTCTACCGAGCACGGCCCCGCCATCACCACGATTTTTTTACCGCCCACTTTCACGCCGTGGTTCATTTCAAATTCCGAGTTTTCAGTGCGGTAATCCCGGCTCGCAAGCTTGTAAGGTTTCAAAATCGACATGACATGTTCTACCCCCGGGAAAACCTCCAGCGGCTGAACCTGTAATTTTTCTTCATCCCCGATCACCCCGATCACAACTCGCTCAACACCGCGAGACACGTTCGGGGTCAGACCGAGTTCCCGCACTTTGGTACAAATGTGATCAATTTCCTGGGGCGTCGCGTTTTTCTTAAGAACGATAATCATGTTTTTTTAACCTCTTTACGGGTTCAGCAGAGCGCCTCTTCAAAACAGCTGAAGTGTTCACGGGCCCGGCAAGTTACGAACTCTGGTTGTTTTCGAGATTGGTTTTTAGCAACCGGATCAATTGCGCGTTTTCGCTTCGCCGGCCAATCGTGACCCGGATCCACGTCGGGAGTTTGTAAGCTCCCATCGCCCGAACGATCATGCCGCTTCGCAAAAGTTCCTGAAAAACCTCGTTTCCGTCTTTTTTCAAATTGAGCAGGATAAAATTCGCCTGACTTGGCAAATATTCGAGCCCGAGACGCCTGAATTGTCTGTAAAAGTATTTCCGCCCCCGAGCCACCATCCATTTGGTCTTCCACAAAAAGAATTTATCATCCAGCGTGGCGACCGCCGCCGCCTGAGCCACCGAGTTCACGTTAAACGGTTGCCGGATCTTGTGCAGATAGGCGACCATCTCTTTTGAAGCCGCGGCGTACCCGATTCGAAGGCCCGCAAGCCCGTAAGCCTTCGAAAATGTCCTGATCACTACCAGGTTGGGCCGGCCTTCCCTGACGCAATTCAGCATCTTTGGGAAATCCCCCGCGTCCACAAAATCAACATAAGCCTCATCCAGACAAACGATCACGTGCGGAGGAACCTTCGCGAGGAACGCTTCCATCTCCTGAGCCGTCACGTAAGTCCCCGTCGGATTGTTCGGATTGGCGATAAAAATAACTTTGGTTTTGGGCGTAACGCGGGCCAGAATTCCAGGGAGATCACAGCGATAGTCCCTCGTTACCGGAACGGCCTGAAACCGGCCCCCGCACACCTGCGTTAAAATCGGATAAACCAGAAAAGACATTTCCGACGAAATTACCTCGTCACCCTCCGAGAGAAATCCTCGTCCCACGAGTTCAATGATTTCATTCGATCCGTTCCCGAAAATAATCTGATCCGTCGGCAGATCAAGTTCCCGGGACAGCCGCTCCGCGATGTAATGACAGCTTCCTTCCGGATAGAGGTGGACTTCGCGTATCGCCTTGCGCATCGCGCGCATCGCTTTTGTCGAAGGACGCCCGAGCGGATTTTCATTCGACGCCAGCTTGGTCACGTTGCGAATCCCATACTCGCGTTGAAGCTCCCGGATCGGCTTCCCCGGTTCGTACGGGCGTATATCCTGAATATGTTTTTTAAACGGAATCATATTTGACCCGGCCCCCACGCCTCAAGCCATAAGCCACGGGATCGTGGCGCATGGGCGTGTCCAGGGCCCTCTTTCAATTTAAGCCTTCGGCCTTCCCATAGCGGGATAAGAACCGAGGACTTTTAGAAACTTAACCTTTGGTTCCATCGCCTCGAGCATTTTTCGGACACGTTCGTTTTCCACGTGGCCTTCAAGATCAATAAAAAAATAATAATCCCATGCCTTCTTTCTCGACGGACGCGATTCAATTTTTGTCATGTTAATCCGGAATTTTTTAATCGGAAGAAGCATCTCATACAACGCGCCAACCTTGTCACGAATCGACACCACGATCGACGTCTTGTCGTGCCGGGTCATCGCGGGGACCTGTTTTGAAATGACCAGAAACCGGGTCACATTATTGGCGATGTCCTGAATGGCCTCCGCCATCACCGGAAGATTNNGTCGCCGCCAACCGGGAGCCAATCGCCGCGGCCCCGTCTTCCCGGGCCGCTCTCCCGGCCGCCGCCGCGGTACTTGATGTTTCCATCCGTTCCGCGTGATGTAAATTGGCCTCAATCCACAACCGGCATTGACCAAAAACTTCCGCCTTGGAATAGACACGCTTGACCTGGTTCAGAGACGACGCGTTGGTCATCAGGTTGTGGGAGATCTCAAAAAAGATTTCCGAACAAATCTTGAGTTCCGAATCAATAAACATGTCAAGAGTGTGATTCACCGCCCCTTCAATGGAGTTTTCGATAGGGACCACTCCGTAGTCCGCACGATCCATTTCCACCTCGCGAAATATTTCCGCGAAACTGGCGCACGGTTTATATGAAACGCTCGTTCCAAACTTGGAAAGGGCCGCGAGATGCGTAAACGTCGCTTCGGGTCCAAGGTACGCGATCACAAGCGGTTTTTCCATCGCGAGGGCCGCCGACATAATCTCGCGATAAATCGCTTTGAGCGCGTCCCCGGGCAACTCTCCCTTACCGGCTATCTGTTCGATTTTTTGATAAATCTCGAATTCACGCTCGGGGACATAAACCGCTTTTCCCGACTCGATCTTCTTTCGGCCAATCTCGCGCGCCAGTCGGGTACGATCGTTCAGTAAACCGATAATTTTCGAATCAACTTCGTCAATTTTCTTTCGCAGGCGCGTCAGATCCATGTTGCTCCACCTCACTGTTGTTGGATTCGATCCCAGGTTCCTTCTCCGGCGTTCCGGAATCTTCCGGCTCAACCCGCGGAGAAACGCTTTCCTCGGGAACGTCAACTATCTTGGTAGTTCCCAGCAACTGTTCCTTTTTAACCGAACTTTCCACGATCTGCTGAATTTCACTCAGGCTCGGAAGCTCTTGCAGAGATTTAAGTCCAAAGTGCTCCAGAAACTTATCCGTCGTCCCGTAAAGAAAGGGCCGGCCCGGGACTTCTTTTTTCCCCACAATCTTGATTAAATTTTTCTCCATCAGCGTACTCACCACGCCACTAACATCCACTCCGCGAAGCGACTCAATTTCGGCCCGGGTCAGAGGTTGCCGGTACGCGAGAATGGCAAGTGTCTCCAGCGCGGACTGGGTGGCCTGGCGGGCTTTTCGCTGAAGCTCGATTCTCAAAATCCACGGCGCAAATTCTTTTTTTGTCGAAAGCTCGTAACCTCCGGCTATTTCAACTATTTCAAAATGTCGCTCCTGCCGTTGATACTCATCCTTCAGCTCCAGGACTATTTTCTCTATCTGGGAAGCCGTCAAGACTCTGGTGGCTTTTCGTATTTCCGCGGGCGAAAGAGGTTTCGAGGACGCGAAAATCAACGCCTCAACAACTTTTTTTGCCACCGCCGGATCTTTCAGCTGTTCTTCACGAATCGCTTCTCCCTTGTATCGCTGAACGTCCACAAGAGTTTCCAGAACGCCGCTTTCCTCAAGCTGATCCTGAATTTCACGATCAAGCTCCTTCCGGAGCGTTTTCATTTTAGCCTGTTTTTCCCGTTCCTTAACTGTCTGACTCATCCCGTCCATTCTCCGCGTTCAACGTTTGACATCCAGCGGTTTTTCCGATCCGCTTTTCCGTTAAAAGTCACCGATCTCCGTTAAGATCTGACGGTGGGTTCTCTTTCACCGGAGACACCTCCGCCGAAGGAATCTCCTCGGGTGAAGTTCTTTTATACTCGCTCTCATCCCTCTTTTCAATGACGATCTCGCCAAAAGTCCGGTCTTGAAACACGCGCGCGAAACGGATCTTGACGATCTCAAGGAGCGCCAGAAAAGTAGCCACAAGCTCGTTCCGGCTCCATGTATCANNGAAGAGTTCACTAAATTTCATTTTTTTTCGCTCCATCAGGAAAGATTGCACCTGGACCATCTTTTCTTCGATGGAAATAACTTCTTCAAAAACCTCGTGCGGATTCTCACGTTTTTTCTTCGCGAGAACGTTCTGAAACGCCATCACTAGGTCAAAAAAATTGGCGCTGAACGTGTCAATTCCGGCGTCCTCGGGCTGCATGTCTCCTAGGTAATAATCCGAGATTTGACGCGTGAACATTTTTCCGCGCTCGGTCTGGAGAATCCCCAATTCCTTCGCCGCTTCCTTGAAGGCTTGGTATTCAAGCAGTTTCCTCACGAGCTCGGCCCGCGGATCTTCCCCATCGCTTTCTTCCACTTCTTTTTCGGCCGGGAGGATCGTCTTCGACTTGATGTAGATCAGGGTCGCCGCCATCACGATAAATTC
>DCTJ01000046.1 GCA_002329545.1 Candidatus Omnitrophica bacterium UBA1443 | reverse complement strand
AAGTGATCCCTAGTTGTGTCTATCTGACCGGACAGTACGGGCTGAAGGATGTTTATTGCGGAGTGCCCGCCGCGCTGGGCCGGGGCGGTGTTAAAAAAATCATAGAACTCGCGATCACGGATTCCCAGCGGGCGGCTTTACAAGCGTCGGCTTCAGATGTCCGTCTCAACTTTGAAAAATTAACGTAAAATCCCGGGCGGGCTGGGCCGGGGCCCGGGCGGGGGGAAAAAGGGACATGAACCTCTTGAACAGCTTTGGAAGCAAGGTGACGCTGAACATCGCGGAGAAGGACTACACCGTTTACCGGATTCGCGCGCTCCAGGAGTGCGGGGTCGCCAAAGTTTTGAAACTTCCTTACGCCATCCGGGTTTTGCTGGAAAACCTCCTCCGGAATGAAGACGGGAAGAACGTGACCCGTCACGATATCGAAAATCTCGCCAACTGGTCTCCCGCGAAGAAAAGCGGAAAAGAAATCGCGTTCACGCCGGCGCGCGTGCTTTTGCAGGATTTTACGGGAGTGCCGGCCGTGGTGGATCTCGCGGCGATGCGCGAGGCGATGGTAAAAATGGGAGGGGATCCCAAAAAGATCAATCCGATCCAGCCCGTGGATCTCGTGATCGATCATTCGGTCCAGACGGACTTTTTCGGGACGCCGGACTCTTTGCGGAAAAACGTTGAGAAGGAGTTTGAACGAAACCGGGAACGCTACCAGTTTCTCAAGTGGGGGCAGAAGGCTTTCTCCAATTTTCGGGTGGTCCCTCCGGCGACGGGGATTATTCACCAGGTGAATCTGGAATATCTTTCGCCGCTTGTTTTCAGGCGCAAGGAAAAAGGCAAAACCTACCTGTACCCGGACACGCTCGTCGGCACCGATTCGCACACGACTATGATCAACGGCCTGGGGGTGCTCGGCTGGGGGGTCGGGGGGATTGAGGCGGAGGCCGCGATGCTGGGCCAGCCGGTCTCGATGCTGATCCCCGAAGTGGTCGGGTTCAAATTGACCGGAAAGATAAAAGAAGGCGTGACGATCACGGACGTTGTTTTGACGATTACCCAAATGCTCCGCCAAAAAGGTGTCGTCGGAAAAATCGTGGAATTTTTTGGCCCGGGCGTTTCCTTTCTGCCGCTGGCGGACCGGGCCGTGATTTCCAACATGGCGCCCGAATATGGGGCCACGGCGGGCTATTTTCCGGCTGACGACGAGACGATCCGTTTTATGCGGCTGAGTGGACGAGCGGGTGAACTCATCAAAGTCGCGGAATCTTACCTGAAAGAACAAGGCCTTTTCCGGGAGAACCCGGCCGAAGATATCCAGTACTCTGATACGCTCGAGCTGGACCTTAAAACGGTCGACATGAGTCTGGCCGGACCCCGCCGGCCGCAGGACCGGGTCGCGCTGGGAGAGGTGAAAACCTCGTTTGAAAAAGCACTGCCGGAACTTTTGAAAGGGAAAAGCGATCCTGATAAAAAAATTTCGATCGAAGTCGACGGACAAAAATGCGAACTTGAGCACGGCGCCGTCGTGATCGCCTCGATCACGAGTTGCACGAACACCTCCTCTCCTTCCGCGATGCTGACCGCGGGACTTCTCGCGGAAAAGGCGGCGCTGAAGGGACTGAGCGTCAAACCCTGGGTGAAAACAAGTCTGGCCCCGGGCTCGCAAGCGGTGACGGACTATCTTCGCGACAGCGGTCTTCTTTATTATCTTGAGAAAATGCGGTTTCATCTGGCCGGCTACGGATGCATGACTTGCATCGGAAACTCGGGCCCCCTCCCGGACCCGGTGGCGTGGGCGGTCAGGGAAGGGGACATGGTGGTGGCCTCCGTGCTTTCCGGCAACCGAAATTTTGAAGGGCGCGTGCACGCGCAGGTCAAGGCAAACTATCTCGCGTCGCCGGCCCTGGTGGTGGCTTACGCGATCGCCGGTAAGGTGACGGTGGATCTGGAGCAAAGTCCTCTGGGAACCGACAAAGAGGGCAATCCCGTTTTCCTCAAAGACATCTGGCCGTCACAGGACGAACTTTCCGAGGCCATGAAAAGCGTGAAGCCGGAGATGTACCGCCACCGCTACAAGAATGTCTTTGACGGGAGCGAGTCCTGGAAGGCGCTCCTTTCGCCGGACGGTGACACCTTCGAATGGGACAAAAAATCCCTTTACGTCAAACAGCCTCCGTATTTTCAGGAAATGCCGGCCCGTCCCGCCGAAGTCCGGAATATCAGGGACGCGCGGGCGCTGGCGGTGTTGGGCGACTCGATCACGACCGATCACATTTCGCCGGCAGGGGCGATCAGGCCCGACAGCCCCGCGGGAAAATATCTGATCGCGAACGGAGTGGAACCCAAAGATTTTAATTCGTACGGCGCGAGGCGCGGCAATCATGAAGTGATGGTACGGGGAACTTTCGCGAATATTCGCCTGAAGAACCTGATGGTTCCGGGGATCGAAGGTGGCATGACAAAGTATTTTCCTGAAAAAGGGAGACCGGTTGATACCACGATCTATGAAGCTTCCCTGAAATATCAGGAACGGAAAGTCCCGCTGATTATCGTCGCGGGAAAAGAATACGGCTCCGGCTCCTCGCGGGACTGGGCGGCCAAAGGCCCCGCGCTTCTTGGCGTGGAGGCTGTTATCGCGGAAAGCTTCGAACGCATCCACCGGAGCAATCTGATCGGGATGGGGATTCTTCCGCTCCAGTTTATCGATGGGGAAAATGCGAACACTCACAAGATCACGGGAGAGGAGCTGTTTTCGATAGAAGGCATTTCCGGCGAGCTGAGCCCCGGAAAAGTTTTAACGTGTAAGGCTCTGACAGGGGGAGACCGGAAACATCCGTCGGAATTCAAGGTTATCTGCCGGATCGACACCCCGGTCGAACTTGAATATTACAAACACGGCGGTATTCTCCAGTCGGTTCTCCGCGGGCTTCTGGAATAAAAACAGTTTCATGAGCCCATTTTTCAATTCCGCCAATGTTATCTCCGGTCGCGTTCAACGGACCGGATTTTTCTTTGTGTTTACCGGATGCTTTTCAGTATAATGCTGAAACTTTTAACATTTAAAACAGGATCTCATGATGTCAAACATAAAACCTGAAATTACCAACGAACCCTCAAGCGCCTCCAAACTGATCAAGGGGCTGGAAGGCGTGGTGGCCGCGCAGACCTCGCTCAGCGACGTTGACGGGGAAAACGGCCGGCTTCTCTTTCGGGGGATTCCCATCGGGGAATTGGNNAATTGGTCGAAAAGTCTCATTTTGAGGAAGTCGTTTATCTGCTCTGGTACGGAAAGCTTCCGACAAGCATTGAGCTTGAAACTTTTAAGGAAACCCTGAAGGCCCAACGCCCCCTTTCGGACCGGGCGATGGAAATGCTGAAGTTGATACCCACCCAGGCGCACCCGATGAGCGCGCTCAGAACGATGTGTTCGTTAATGGGATCCCTTGACCCGCGCGCCCATATCGTGAATCCCGAAGAGTCCCAGCGAAAGGCCTATCATTTAACGGGGGTTTTCCCGACGATCATCGCGGCTTTCTTCCGGCTTCGCGGAGGGAAGGAGCCGATAGCGCCGGACATGAACCTGTCGCAGGCCGCCAATTTCCTTTACATGATGACCGGTGAAAAACCCGCTCCTGAGATGGAAAAGGCGCTGGATGCCTATCTTATCCTTCTTGCCGATCACGGGCTCAACGCCTCCACCTTCGCGGCGCGCGTGACCACGGGAACGCTTTCGAACCTTTATTCCGCCGTCACTTCCGCCGTGGGCACCCTCGCGGGTGAATTACACGGCGCGGCCAATCAGCACGCGATGGAGATGATCCTTGAAATCGGGGCGGCGGACAAAGCGGCCTCTTATGTCAATCGTCTTCTCGACGAGAAGAAAAAAGTCATGGGATTCGGGCACCGGATTTACAAGACCCGGGATCCGAGGGCCGAGGCGTTTCGCGAGATCGCGAACAATCTCTGCGTCAAGGCGGGGAAAACCGAGTGGCTCGAGATCGCCGGCATTGTCGAATCTGTCATGATGGAACGGAAAAAAATTCCCTGCAATGTCGACTTTTTTTCGGCGCCGGTCCTTTACGTATTGGGATTTCCGCCGGATTTTTTTACGACGGTTTTTGCGGCAAGCCGCGTGGCGGGGTGGAGCGCCCATATCATTGAACAACAGCTCGATAACCGGCTCATCCGTCCGCTTGCGGAATATGTCGGGCCTCAGGACGCGTATTACGTTCCTGCGAAAGATCGAAAATAAGACAAGTTTTGCTTTGTGAAACCATCCGAGGGTTGTGAGGGGCATGGCAGCGAATCTGGACTACGCGTTTGACGAATACCTCAAGGCAAGGCCTTCCGAATCTGTTTCGGCCGTCCAGTCTTTCCACGAAAAACTGAGGCACACCACGTTTAGATTCGGACGCTTCACGATCCCCGCCTTTTACAAAGCTTTTTTTGTGACTCCGAAGCAACATCACCTGCTCAAGCGCGTAGCGGCGGCGTTCCATCAGATCATCAATACCACGACGCGACTTTATTTTGAAGAGCCCCAGCTTGCGAACCGTTTCCATCTTGCCCCGGAAGCCGAAGACCTTGTCCGGATCGACCCCGGATATTCCCGGAACGTGGTTTTTGGAAGATTTGACGCGTTACTCGAGGGGGAAAGCCTCAAGATCCTTGAATTCAACTGTGACACGCCGATTGGGGCCTCTTATGCCGATCAACTGGAAACGGCGTTTCTTTCGGAAAAACTGGTGGCGCCGTTTGCCGAAGAGAACCACCTCGCGGCGAGCGAACGGGTCCAGAACATTTTGAACTCGCTTTTGGCGGTTTATGAGGAATTCGGCGGGTACGAAAGCCCGCAAATCGCGATTGTGGACTGGCGGCACGCCAGAACTCACGCGGAAAGCGAGTTTATGAAAGCCCACTTTGAGACCCGGGGATATAAAAGCGTAATCGCGGACCCTCGCGAACTTCAGTACAGGGGCGGCAAACTCTATCACAAGGGATTTCGCGTTCATCTCATTTACCGGAGGGTTCATTTCGATACGCTGGTGGAACGGCTGGACGAGGTCCAGGACCTGATACGCGCGTACCGCGATAAAGCGGTTTGTATCGTCAATCCCCTGCGGGCCCATCTTTCGTCCAACAAATCGATTTTTTCCCTTTTGACGAATAGGGCATTTGACCGGTTTTTCACGGACAGTGAAAATCAGATGAAAAAAAACCATCTCCCCTGGAGCCGTTGCGTGGCCGATGCCGAAGATTTTTACGGACACCGCAAGGTTTTTCTCGTCGATTTTCTCAAAGACGAAAAAGAAACGCTGGTGCTCAAACCTCCGCGCAGTCATGGTCCCGAGCATGTGCGAATAGGACGCGAGACTCCGGATGGGGACTGGAACGCCGCGGTGGACAAGGCCCTCAAGGAACCAGGATGGGTCATCCAGGAATACGTGAATGTCCCGGTGGTGACCGTTCCCCAGGTGGTGAACGGAAAGCTGGATTTCGCTTACAAAAAGCACAATTTTAATATGCTGGTATTTGGGGGAAAATATTCGGGAGGGCTTGTCCGCCTGAGTGACGAAAGCGTGGTCAATGTCGCGACCGGGGGCGGGCTTATGCCGGCGGTGTGGACGGATGTGGCCCCGGATAGTTTTACCGCCTGAGGAAGAGGGCGGGGAAGGCGCGTGAATTTGGACGTTTTCCCGGGGGAGGAAGCGGCGGATCCAATGCGTCCATCCTCATAGTTTTCGGTCCCGGAAGGTTTCGGCGCCGGAGAATTTTTTGAGATTTGATTTTCNNCGCCGGAGAAATTTTTGAGATTTGCTTTTCAAAAAAAGCGGGTGTATGTTAACCCTACGGAGACGTAAAAACGTGATACGAAAGAAACAAAAACTGTTCCGGCTGTCCGAAGCGAATCAACTCCTTCCCGAAATCGGGCGACGGCTCAAACAAATTCAGCAGAAAAAAGAATCCTACTCGCTCATTCATGATGAGCTTTTTATGCACGACCTGGTATCGTCAGCTGAACGCTCAAACGGCTTCGCGGAAAAAGACGACCTCGAAACCCGTGTCCGGGACCTTGAGCAGGCGATTGAGGGCCTGGCCAAGGATGTGGAGGCGATATTTGCGACGGGATGCATTCTTCGTGACATAGAAAAAGGACGGGTTGATTTTCCGGCTGAAGTGGAGAACAAGCGGATTTTTTGGTCCTGGGAACTGGGAGAGCCGATGGTTCGCTATTACCGTCACCTGAAAAGCAAATTTTCGGAACGAATTTTGATCCCCGCGCGGCTCCTCAAAACCGCCAAATAAACCTGCCGGAAAAAAGATCTCGCGAGGGCCGCTTGCGCGGCAAGCGGCTGATTTTGCGCGGACGGCGAAAAACTTTTTCAGTGATCAGCCTCGCTTTGCGCCGAAGACGCGGGCGCCGCCTCCGCGAACCTAGGGTCCACTTCCCGCAGGTAAACCTCCCGGGTTCCTTTCGGAATTCTCAGCAGGAACTGGTAGGAATTGACGGTATCGAGGGGCTTGATATTACTGAAAAAAATAGCCGTGTTCCGGCCCGTCCGGGGAGAGACAACGGTGACTTTTTTGGGGAAAATGACGGTCTCGAATCCCCCCGAACGCGAAGGGATTTCCCTGAAATCATACCTCTGAATTTCGGTTACGACCTGTCCGCTCTGGTCAAAAAAAAGCTCTCCGAGCACGTCGCCCTGGGGCGTCAGATAAATTTTCCGGGAAAGAGGGGCCCCGTTTTCCGGCCCTGAAAAAATGTTCAGGCTGATGGACACACCCGAAGAACTTTCGACCTGGGAACGGTTCGGGTCGAACATGCCGGGCTTGAGGGCCCGATAAAGGTCCATCATTTTGAGGTGGCTCTCCACGTCCGGAGAATCCTCGAGGTCAAAAATGGAGCCGTGGTAGAGCGTATTTTGTGACGGGATATAAAGGTCAAAAAGCCGGTCCAGGGTTCTGAAGACAAAGACGGTATTTTCTTCGGAGTCCTGGCAGGAAAGAAGCATTCGCTCCTGAAGGCGTTCATAAATGAGCTCTCCGCCGCACATGGCTTGTCCGTTAGCGCCCGGAGCGACGAAAAAAAGGACAACATCAGCCCGAAACGCGACCCACCGGTAATGACGATTTTCGATTTGTTTAAGCAGTGTTTCCAGGGCGGGAGCGGAGGATGGGGACAAGGCGTAACCCTGCACGGGCATAAAGCAGGAAAGGATCGTGAGAAAACAAGAAAGGAAATTCCGGATCCGGAGCGGCATTAATGAAGCGGGCCTTTGGTCTCCGCCAGATTTTTTTTGGTGTGAAGGATCCTTTGTATGGCGGTGACGTGAGTGCCGACCAAAATCACGAGAAGAACGAGTTTCAGCAAGGGGAAAATGAGTGTCCCAATGGCCAGCAATACGATCCTCTCGGCGCGCCCGAACAATCCGACACCGCAATCCTTGATGAAGTTCTCGGCCCTTGCCTTGGTGTAACTGACGACAAAAGCTCCGAGAATGACCCCCAAGGCGACGAGAAACCAGAAGACGTCTCCCCGCCGGGAAAAATAAACCGCAATTCCCCCGAAAATAAAAAAATCGGAATAACGATCCACGCTCGAATCGAGAAAAGCTCCAAAAGAGCTTGCCTTGCCGGTGGAGCGGGCGAGAGGGCCGTCCAGCATGTCTCCCAAACCCGCGATAAGCAGGACGATACCGCCCAGCAGAAGATAGCCTTTCGCGTAAATAATTCCCGCGAGTAAACTTACCGCCGCGCCGGCAAACGTGAGCTGGTGGGGGGTAATGCCGTTTTTGGACAGCCAGTCGACCCACAAGGTAACCAGATTTTCAATTTTGGGATAAACTTTTTTTCTTAGCATGTTGGACCAGCCTTATCTGGGGCAGGTGCCCTGAACAAATTTTCGAACCAGTTCTCTTGCCTCGTAATCCACAATTTGTTTCGGCGGGTGTTTCATCGTGTAAGCCGAAATGGAGATCAGGGGCCCGCCAATTTTGCGATCTCTGGCAATTTTGCAAGCGCGGATGGCGTCAATCGCGCAACCGCCGCTATTGGGAGAATCTTCCACGGAGAGCCGGCATTCCAGCGAGACGGGAAATCCCGCGAAACCGCGGCCCTCAATTCGCAAATAGCAGACTTTATTATCGTTTTGCCATGGAACGTAATCGGAAGGACCGATGTGGATATTGTCGGGATCCAGGGGAACGTCAAGCTGGCTCTGGACCGCGGAAGTTTTTGAGATTTTTTTGGATTCGAGCCGGGCCCGATTGAGCATGTTCAGGAAGTCCGTATTGCCTCCGGTGTTGAGCTGGTACGTGCGGTCGATGGTGACACCGCGCTCGCTGAAGAGTTTGGCGAGGGTACGATGCGTGATCGTCGCTCCGATCTGGGCCTTGATGTCGTCGCCGACGCAGGGGATTCGTTTCGCCTCAAACCGCTTGGCCCATGCCGGATTGGAAACGATAAAAACCGGCATGCAGTTGATAAGGCTCACGCCGGTTTTCAAACAGGCCTCGGCGTAAAATTCGGTGGCTTTTTGCGAACCGACGGGCAGATAGTTGAGCAGGATTTCCGCGCCGCTTTCTTTAAGGATCTTTTCGACGTTAGCCGGTTTTTTGTTGGCGACGATAAAAGTGCGGTCATCGGCGTAGTTTTGCATATGCTCGGAAACGCCGTCGAGGACGTGTCCCATTTCGACCCGGACTTTGCTTCGCGCGATATCGCAAAGCTTGAGGACGCAATTGGGCTTCGCCCGGAGGGCGACATCGAGGCGTTCGCCCACCTTGCGCTTGTCGATGTCAAAAGCCGCCACCACCTCGATATCATTGGGAAAGTACCCGCCCATGTCGTCGTTCATCAACCCCAGACAGCCAACCTCTTTTTTCTTTCCCTTCAGCTTTTCTGCGGTTATGCGGCGATAGTATTCAAGCCCTTCAAGTAATGACGCGGCGCAATTGCCACAGCCCGCGATAGCGACCTTGATCTTTCCCATGGATTCTGAAACCTCCTTCATTGGTGAATGAAAACGGCGAGAATTAAAGTAAAATATTATGATAGCACCAATCAATCCGAAATCAAGCGAAAGCGACGAGCCGGAAGATCATTATTTATAATATGTTACGGTTGATACGTCCGACTTTATAAAAAATTATATTTTATAACGTGACCAGATTTTAAATCCGGAAATGGTAATAGTTGCCTTGTAAACAAGGTATCCAGACCGGCTCTCCGGAGGCTAAGCAAGGGCCCGGCGGGACGAATCCCGCGATCTTTTGCTTTTTGGCCTCATACCAAGCGATGTCCAGTTGCCTCATATTAAAACCTTACCATGCGAGGCATCGTGAGGCCGCGAGCTTCATTTTTGGAGCTTCCTGGTCGATGTTATAACGGAGCGTTCATCGTTGGTTCGTTTTACATCACGATGTGCCTGTTTTCACAACCTTTGAAAGCATCCCGAACGAACCAGAATCGGGTCGTGATCTTCAGAGATTTAAGTCTGCTGTAAGTGTTGAACATGAAAGTGAGGCTGTTTTTTTGTTGAACGGTGAGTGGGGAACATATGAAAGCTGAAAGAAGAGGCAAGGGAGAACGCAGGATCGTACGTAACGAAATTTATATTTTGCATGTGGTTGGAGCGCGGCCAAACTTTATGAAAGTTGCTCCCGTCATGCGCGCGCTGGAGCGATATTCAGCGACGAGGCAAAGCCTGGTTCATACAGGCCAGCATTATGATGACAATATGTCCCGGATATTTTTCAGTGACCTTGGGTTGCCAGCACCAACCGTCAATCTGAAAGTGGGTTCGGGGAGCCACGCTCGTCAAACCTCTGAAATCATGGTCCGGCTGGAATCTGAGATTGTGAAACGCAAGCCAGATCTGGTATTGGCCTATGGTGATGTCAATTCAACCGTTGCGGCGGCGCTTGTATGCTCAAAACTGGGCGTCCTGTTTGGGCACGTTGAGGCGGGATTGAGGTCTTTCGATCGTTCTATGCCGGAAGAGATCAACCGGTTGCTGACGGATCAGATCTCGGATTTCCTTTTTACGCCATCTCTTGATGGAAACAAAAATCTTTCGCGAGAAGGAGTTTCAAAAGAAAAAATTTATTTTGTGGGGAATGTGATGATTGATACCCTGGTTCGCCTCTTGCCGAAAGCCCAGGCGCGGTGGAGGGAACCAGGTTTTTTTCCGGGCATAACAGGAGAAAACCTGGAACGATATGGTCTTGTCACTCTTCACCGTCCTTCCAATGTGGACGAGATGGGTTTGTTGAGTTCAATCATGCGTAGCCTGAACAAGATCAGCTGGTCTTTGCCGCTTGTTTTCCCGGTTCATCCCCGGACCCGGAAACAATTTGAATCTCTCCGTTTTAAACAAAGTCAGCAGTTGTATTTTTCCGCTCCCCTGAGTTACGTAGATTTCTTGGCGTTACAGTGTCGCGCAACGCTTGTCATCACTGATTCGGGCGGTATCCAGGAAGAAACGACCTATTTGGGCGTCCCCTGTTTAACTTTGCGTAAAAATACGGAGAGGCCTGTTACCGTGACGAAGGGGACGAATATTCTTGTGGGGCAGGATATGGAGAATTTGCTCGCCGCGGTAGAAAAAATATTAAAAAATCCTCATAAGAAAAGAAATATTCCTGCTCTCTGGGATGGAAAAGCTTCCGAAAGAATAGCAAAGATCATCACTCGATCCAGACTCTTTGTCAGGCGGGATATGTGTTGCTCCAGTCAAACGGCCCAATGGTAGCACATAAGTGGTTCCTCCAACTCATCAGGATCAGTATTAAGGTGACACGGCAGATTATGCGAAAAAACCTTGAAACAACGATACGCATGATAATGTCTGAGAAACTGGCGAAGTGTGCGTCTCGCGTGGAATTGAGAACCGAAAAGACCCACACACCGTTTTACGAAGTTGCGCTACGTGTCAAGCGGGGCTTGTTCTTCGGAAGGATTCTGGACGCGCCTGTTGCTCTGCGTGTCGGCAGAAACAGTGATATTTTTCTTGGCCAGTTGTGTGTGTTTTTTCGCTTTTGGCTAGAAAGTGTTATTTCCAAAGGCGTCCTTCGAAGGTGTTTTTAGATGATATCGGAAACAAATAGCCAGAATCGCTTTTTGATTTAAGGGACAAGAAGAGTGAAACGAAACAAACTTAACATTGTATTTTCAACCTTCAACTTTGTTCTGTGTTTTGTTGGATATCAACTTGTCACAACTTTGTTTTTACCTGCAACATCAGACTGGGAGGGAATATCACGTTCGGTGACAATACCGTACAGGGTTTTTGCATTGACAGTAGCATTGGGGGTGATTTTTCTAAATTTGAAAACGAGAATTGGGACAACGCATCTTGCGTTAAAAGTTTTTTGGGTGTATTGGATCGCTTTAATTATACGGATTTTTTATGATGCAAACTACCGAATAGATCTTCATTTGAATGACGCGAACCGATTGTGGCTTTATATATTCGGTGTGTGCCTTCCAGCAATGTATTCATTGATGAAAAGCTACAAAATGATCGATCTGGATAAGGCTTTGATCTGGCTCTATGCAACCACGACAATGGTTCTAATATTATCACTATTTAACAATACGTCATTGTTGTTGGCCTCGGAGGAGATTACGCAGAGGTTGGGAGGTAATTTGGCTCTTGGTACAATATCTTTCGGACATGTAGGCACAATGGGAGTGATCATGTCTTTCTTTATTCTTTTTAAGAAAACCCGATTAGGTTATCTATGCAAATTAACTGTATTTTCGATTATGCTTTTATCATTTTTCTTAATGTTAAGAGCCGGTAGTCGTAGCCCAATTTTGGCATTGGTGGCAACTATGATGTTCTGGTTTTTTGCGCGAAAGAAAGATATTACGGTAGGTTCTTTTATTACAGGCGCAGTGATTATTTTTTTAATGCTGTTTATCGATCCTATAATTGATTTTATAGGTGATATTTCTCCTGTTATGGAATACAGATTAAAAGCAAGTGTTCACGAAGGTGACTCGAGCGGGCGAGACCAGATTTTTAAGCTAGCGCTTCAATCGTTTTGGGACCAACCCTTTTTAGGCAAACAATTCGCAATGTTTGACAATGGTGATCTGAGATATTCGCATAACATAATATTAGACTCTCTTATGGGATTAGGTGTTTGGGGAGGGGGGGCGATGATATATGTGTTATGGAGTGCAGTCAAAACAGCATACCTTTCTATCAGAAACAACGACGAGCATTTTTGGGTTTTATTGCTCTTAATTCAACATATTGTTTTTAGCATGTTTTCCGGCGCCATTTATTTCAATGGATTACTTAATATGTTGCTTGTTTTCGCATTTTTGCCAAGGAAGGATTTATCCGACCTTGCCGCGAGGTCAAGCGTAATGCCCCCTTTAACTCAAAGAATAAATACAGGAACGAACGCTGAACGATCACGGTTTTTTCATGATCGCTCACGCAAGTAACGATGAGGTTATTTGTAATAACACCTATATACGCCACTACTACAGAAGGTGATGGAGCCACCCCTGTGGTGCATTATTTTACGCGGGAGTGGGTCAAGATGGGGCATGAAGTGACCGTATTCCATCTGCAGGCCAGATTTCCTCGCCCCTATTACTGGATAAGCCAGATGTTTCAACATCAGCTAAATTCAAAACTTGGTGTGCGGGTACCTACTCAGCGTCCTAAGGATGAAAATTATGTGGTGGAGAATGTTAAAGTACACAGAAGAGCCATTAAAAAATTTAAACCACACACCAGATATGACAGAGCGAATATTGGATGTATTGTAGATCAGATTAAACAAGCGTGCGAAGAAAATGGTATCCCCGATTATTTCATAGGACACTGGGACAATCCTTGTTTGGATGTATTGCCTGCTCTCAAGGAGATGTACAAGCGTCCAACAGTAGTTGTTTTTCATGATAATGAGTTCCGATTTGAAGGTAGATATGGCTCTGGAGTTGTTGAAACTCTAGAAACAATAGACGTGATTGGATTTCGCAGTAAGGTTGCTCGAGAGAATTTTGAGGAAAAATACTTTAAACCTAAGCATTCTTTTATCTGTTACTCAGGAGTATCTGAGGCGTTTTTGTCTTCAGGAGAGTCTTTCGCTAAAGAGTACTCAGGACCAGTCACTAAATTCATATATGTCGGCTCTATGATTGCTCAAAAACATACCAACCGATTGTATGACGCATTATGTAGAGCCTATCCAGAGGGTGATTTCTCCGTCAAGTATATCGGGGACGGCGCTGAAACCACAAAGATTCGAAAGAACTATAACCAGAAGAGGCTCGGAAAGGTTGAGTTTGCGGGCAGAATTCCGCGAGAGAAAATTATTGAACATCTAAAACTGGCCGATGTATTCGTTATGATATCCGAGAGTGAGATATTGGGTCTTGCATATCTTGAAGCTATGGCTCTTGGCATTATCCCAATTGGATCTCGCAACGAGGGCATAGATGGAATTATCGTTGATGGAGTTAATGGTTTCCTCTGCGAGGCTGGGAACGCTGAAGAATTGGCAAGTATCATGACAAAGATGCGTAAGATGTCACGTGAAGAACTAAATGCGATGTCCGCGAAAGCCAAACGGACTGCGGTCGCGTTCTCTGATTACAATGTAGCAAAGCAATACATAGAAGGTATTGTGAATAATGAATCTAATTAGAAAAACAGAGGGAGACGCTGGGTCGATTTTGGGTTGATGTTTTTGTTCAAATTGTTTTGGTGTCAGACGCCCTAGTGACGAATGCGGATAATCCGTGTTGTAATTTTGAACGTATTGGATGACTCGAGGAGGAGGTGAAAGGATGGCTCTAATAGGTGAACGATACGCCAAGGTCATTTCTGATTTAACATACGACTGGAAACAACGCGTAAAGATATTGAGGAACATTGTTGTAATCCAATTATTTGGATTGAAAGGTGTTGACAAGACGTTTCATATTGCTGAACCTAAGAATATGCCTAAGGATTTGAAAGCTGGTCCCTACGGATATATGGCGAAAGGTGTTAGCGTGATTCCTCGTGTTGAAATAGGAAAATATGTGATGTTTTCGCCGGAAGTATTGATTGTCGGAGGAGACCATTGTAAAGATATACCGGGCGTGCCGATGATTTTTAGTGGACGGCCAGAAACACCCAAAACAGTCATTGAAGATGATGTATGGATCGGCGCAAGGGCTATTATCATGGCAGGTGTTAGGATTGGAAGGGGGGCGATTATTGGAGCAAATGCAGTGGTGACTAAAGATGTGCCGCCTTATGCCGTTTGGGCGGGCAATCCTGCTAGGGAGATGAAAAGACGGTTNNTTGAGAATCAAAAGGATATTGCGATACATCAAAAAATGTTGGATGGGTCGGCTAAAAGTGGAAAATACGCAGGTAAGAAAACGGGGGAAGAGCAGAAACTGTCAGGATGCTTTACATGTCATAACTGAAACGAACACAAAGCATAAAAGATATTTGCTTCCCTAAAGAAACCGGATCGATTAAAAGTTGAGTCGCCGGATGTTAAAACACACTAAACAGGAAGCCAATACACTACGCAAACGACACGGTGAGAAGCGTTTCAAAACCAATCAATTACTTTAAAAAGGAACCGACATGACCACTTACGAGGATTTTCAGAAACTGGACATTAGAATTGCTGAAATTGAAACTGTCGGTCCGCATCCGAACGCGGATAGGCTTTACGTGTTGGGAATTAAGGTGGGGGAAGTCAAAAAGACCATCGTGGCCGGGATCAAGGCCCATTACAGTGAGGAAGAACTTAAGGGGAAAAAGATCGTTATCATTGATAACCTGGAGCCGGCGGTTATCCGCGGCGTGGAATCCAATGGGATGCTTCTCGCGGCCTCAAACGACTCTATGTTGAGCTTGATATCCCCCGACCGTCCGATTGCCGACGGGGCGAAGGTTAAATAAAATTCGTGCGGCGAGAGGCGTTACGAGTTGCGAGAAATAATTTCGCGCCGCTTCACGAGTTTTGCGTGGCGATATTCTTGTCAAAGAACAGGTCGTGTGTTAACATCCCGGCTCTATGGAAACTGAAAAATCCGCACCCTCAAGACTTTTTTTTGATTGTCAGCCCCTTCGCGCGTGGCGCTATAACGAAAAGCAAATCAGTGTCTCTGATGTCATTGCTCCGCCCTATGACGTGATCTCCCCTGAAAAACAGAAAAGTCTTTGTGAACGGTCTCCCTACAATGTGGTTCGTCTTATCCTGAACAAAAAAGAGGACACGGACCACGAGCAAAACAATGCCTATACCCGCGCCCGGGATTGTTTGCTTGATTGGCAGACAAAAAACATTCTTGTCAGGGAAAAAGAGCCCTGTTTTTACGTTTACCGGCAAACGTTCAAGGACCCCTTGAGCGGGCAAACCAAAAATCGTAGCGCGTTGTTGGCGCGGGTCCGGCTCCAGCCTTTTGAAAACGGGATCATCGTTCCTCACGAAAAGACCCTTCATGGCCCGAAAGTGGACCGGATGAACCTTCTCCGCATGGTCAAAACAAACCTTTCCCCGGTCTTCGGTCTTTATAGGGACGCGGGGCATGAAGTTCGCGGGATCATCCAGGACCCCATGAATTCTCGCGCGATTTTTCACGCTGTGGATGACGAGGAAATCTTCCATGATTTGTGGGCGATTTCTGATCCGGACATAAATACCAGGATTCATCAAATCATGAAAACAAAACGGGTCTACATCGCGGACGGGCATCACCGGTATGAAACCGCGCTGGAATATGCCAGGCAGATTCGGAAGGATTCCGGAGTTTCTGACAAGGTTCTCATGCCTTATGACTATGTGTACATGGCGCTCGTCAGTTTTGATGATCCCGGGTTTATCGTTCTTCCCACCCACCGCATCGTGAGCGATCTTGGAATGGATGATCGGACGGCGATACGAAAGCTCCAGGAGTTTTTCAAAGTGGAGCCGGCGACGGTCGCGGAACTTGAGGCCATGACCGCGGGTTATGATGACTGCGGAATGACCCTGGGGCTTGCGCTCAGGGACGAAAAGTCTTTTATATTGAAAATGATTGACAGGGAAAAAGCCAGGGACTGCATGGTGCAGGGGAAGCCGGATGTCTGGTACAACCTGAATGTGAACGTGCTTGGTCACCTGATTCTGGCCCGGGTTCTGGGAATCCCCGAATCGCGGTGGGAGAGCTCGCTGAAGTTTGAGCACACGGTGAAGGGCGCTTTGAAGCCCGTCAGTGAGGGAACAGCACAAGCCGCTTTCTTTTTAAAACCTCCGAAAGTGGACATGCTTGAGAAAATGGGCGCGGTGAATGAACGTATGCCGCAAAAGTCGACTTACTTTTATCCTAAACTCGCAACCGGACTCGTTTTCTATTCTCATAACGATTGATCCTTCTCTTCCTTGACCGGGCCGGCCCACAAGATGATGTCCGGTGACGGATGAGCAAAAAAGCCATGCCTCTTCATATCCGACAGTTCCGGTCGCCTCTCACTCCATGGGAAGTGTTTCAGAACATTGAACGCGAATACCAGGTTTGTTTTTTCCTCGACAGCCATCACGAGACCCCTCCCGACCCAACGTATTCCTATATCGGGTTTTCCCCGGAAAAAAAATCGATCCTCTAAAGTCTGCTAAGTCAGAAAAAGGCAAAAGGTCTGTTTTTGCCGGAGATTTTCTGGTAGGAAGAGGACAGAATAAAGCTGTCTTATTGAGCACCTAATCTTGAATGGAGTGACCCGGCGCTTTGTGATAAAATGCGCGACCGATCTCGGACTTAAGGTCAGAGAATCGANNGGACGAAGCTTTCCTTTCTAACACTTCCTGGGAAATACTTCCGGTTAGGGAACTGGACGGACGAAAGATCGGCCGGGAGGTTCCCGGCCCCGTCACATCGCGGCTTCACCGCTTTTTAAAGAGGAGGATTCAGGTATTATGTCCAGACAAGTCAGCCGCCGAGCGCTGATCAGCGTTTCCGATAAAAACGGGCTTATTCCATTCGCCAGGACCCTGCGCAAGCACCGCGTCGAAATCCTCTCCACGGGCGGGACTCTTAAAGCGCTTCGGGAAGCCCGTGTGCCGGCTAGGGCGGTTGACGAATTTACCGGATTTCCCGAAATGCTTGATGGCCGCGTCAAGACCCTTCATCCCAAGATTCACGGAGGGCTTCTTTATCTTCGCTCGAAAAAAAGCCACTGTCAGCAGGCCCGGCAACACGGAATTCAGCCGATTGACCTCGTGGTCGTGAATCTTTATCCTTTCGAATCGGCAACGGCAAAGGGAAACCTCAAGCTTCATGAAGCGATAGAATTTATTGATATCGGGGGCCCTTCCATGCTCCGATCAGCGGCCAAAAATAACGAGTCGGTGACCGTTGTGACTGATCCGGCGGATTATGCCCGGGTGATGGAAGAAATGAAAAAAAACCGCGGATCCGTTACGCGAGAGCTCCGCTTTGAACTAGCTCAAAAAGTTTTTGAACGGACCTCGTCGTACGACGCGGTGATCAGTCAGTATCTGGCGGCCCAAAAAAGACAAACGGAAGAAAACACGCTTCCGGTTCATTTCGTTTCCTGTTTCAAAAAAGCTCAAGACCTTCGTTATGGGGAAAACCCCCACCAGAAAGCGGCCTTTTACTCGTACGCCACCCGCAAAGCGTCAGTGAACTGGAAACAGCTCCACGGGAAGGAACTTTCCTACAACAACCTGCTTGATATCGAAGCCACCATGGATGTGCTGGCGGAGTTTGACGCGCCCGCCGCCTGCGTGATTAAGCACAACAATCCCTGCGGAATCGCTTCCGCGCCGGATCTCGTCAAGGCGGTTGAAGACGCGATTGATTCGGATCCCCTTTCGGCCTTCGGGGGGATCGTGGGGTTGAATCGCGCCTGTGACCCCGCGACGGCTCAAAGGATTCTCGGGAAGCTGGGTTTTTTTGAAGTGCTGGTGGCGCCAGCCTTCAAGCCGGGGGCGTTAAAGATTTTGAAAACGCGTAAAAACCTGAGGCTCATGGAAGTGGACAGTTTTCAGGAACCTTATCCTTACGAATTTAAATTCCTGCGAAGCGGTGTTCTTGTCCAGGAAAAGAACCGTCCCATCAAGGACCACATGGGCAAACTTAAAAAGAATCTCCGTTTTGTCACCCGGGCGAAGCTGAATAAAAAAGAAATGGACGACCTTGTTTTTGCGTTTCAGTGCTCGAAAGTCGTGAAGTCCAACGCGATCATCCTGACC
>DCTJ01000016.1 GCA_002329545.1 Candidatus Omnitrophica bacterium UBA1443 | reverse complement strand
GGACGAGTCGCGGAAAAAGTTCTTGCTGAATACCAGGGATTATTGCGAAAATAGCCCATGAAAATTTCTGTGGTCGCACCTGTTTATAACGAGGAAGGATGTCTTTCTGAATTTTACCGACGGACCCGCGCGGTTATGGATCCGCTAAAAATCAATATGGAATAAATAAGAAAATCGCGTGTCAATCGTTCTCTGATCGAAAGAAACCTTTCGATTGTAAGCGGAGTTGGTGTATGGAGTTTAGGCTTCGGCACGGCCATTTTGGGGTGGCTACTATAATTTTTTTTCTGGTATGCGCTTGGACTATTTTTCTTGTTCAGGCGCTTCCAGCAGGTGATCTTGACGACTGGGACAAGATTATTTTGTCTCGCGAGATGCCGTGGGGCCAATTTGCCAAGAGTTTTTTTACTCCCTGGTCACAAAGCCACAATTGGGTGGGACAGACCGATCGCTATGACGAGGTCTACTACAAGCGCATCGCAATGCCGATGCTACTCAAGCTCTCCCAGCAATGGTTCGGGTTGAGTTCTTTCGGGTTTTATGTAACCACCAAACTTCTTTTTTTTGCGGGTTCTGTCACAGTTGTTTTTCTTCTCATGGCGCAAGTTGTCCCGCTTCTTTTTGCGATCTTGGGTACTCTCGTGTTTCTTTTTGTACCTGCGCACTACAGCCATGCGTTGTGGATCGCGGATCCAGCGACGATCGCTTACTTCTTCTTATTCTTGGGGTTACTTCTTTTTTCGATAATCATCAGGCAGCCATTGGAAGCACAGCCCCCCCGGCGTTTTTGGACGTTTCTTGGAGGTATGTTTATCGCTGGATGGTTTGGTATCAGAACAAAAGAGCTTCTCTTGGTTCTGCCTTTGACTGTTTTTCTTTATTCGATGCTCAATTTCAGATATTGGAAATTAAATCCGATACGATGGCTCGCTCTCAACGTTGCGATGGCCGTCATTGCGTTCCAGATAGTTCCGATCCTTCATCTTACGACGAGTGGAGCGTCGGCGTTACAATTCAATCCCTCGACGCTTTTGCGCATGCTTTTCTTCAACTATGAATGTGGCTATGACAACGAAGTCCGTTCTGCCTTCTTTTCCTTTGCCCATGTTTTTCCGGTGTCCATAGCTAGAACTCTTGGCATCTTCCTCCTTTGGGCCGGAGGCATTTCTACCGTTGTTTACATCTGGCGGCGATGGATCAAGCCCGACGGATCCATGCGGCGTTTTTTAGCCAGTCCGGTGATCACCGTAAGCGTGATTTGGTTTTTAGTCGAATTGCCGTTTTTCACGATGTTTCAGCCGGATCCTCGATATTTCAGCGGAACTATGGCCCCGCTAGTTGTTTTGATGGCGCGGCTTTTTTACTGTGTGCTTAGCGGGAAAAGAAATTGGTATAAAATCCTGCTTGCCGGTTTATTGGTTGGTGGATTGAGTTTCAACATCGTTGAAAATATCCAGCATTCCATATCGTTGCGAATTATGATCGGTAAGAGAATGAATTATTTCTGGAACACTGCCGCCTATATTCTCGCGGACCTTAAGAATATTTCGAATCCGGAAAGGCTTGATGTGGCAAATTTTTATGCGCCCATTAATTGCTCCAGATCGGGGATGGATACGATTGACGATCATATTTATTATGTCGATCTTGGATTCGACATGTGGAACAAAATCCCGTCGGAGAAGGATACTATTGTAGATTTTCGTGAGAAGGCCGGGAAGGGGTTTATTTATTACGCAACATTCAAGGAACTGGATCTTGCTAATTTCCCGGACATTTCACTGGTTTCGATTGTTGACGGAAGGAATCATTCGAGCGTATTCGAAAAGGTTGTTTTTGCGAAAAAGAAAAAGCGTCCTGCGCTCCTTCGGGTCTACAAATGTCAACCGGATTCCGTCCGAGGGAAAGGTCATAATCTGATATCGGATGGAGAATCAAATTCTTCCTGACGCGGGGGATTGATTTGCTAAGTTTATCTGACGTTTTCCGCCGGATGGCGTTTGGTAAAAAAACAGGTATTGTGACGTTATGGAAACCCCCAAAAGTAGTTTTTCGAAATTTCGAGTGCTTGACATCCTGGTCATTTTGGCAGGTTTTTCCACGATCTTTTTTCTGCTGACGAACGGAGTCCCGCTGGTCCAGGCGGGATGGATGGGAGAGCTTGGAAAGAAGAGCCGGTATGTCCGGCTGATGATCGTTTCTGTCGCGGTTTTTTCGATCCTGATGTTTTGTATCCGCTGGCGATGGCCGGAGATTTTCAAATGTCTTTTCTGGGCCCGGTTGTGGCATGCCGTTTGCCAAATTCCGCTCCGGTATCTGACGGCGTTTTTTTTCATCCTCTATGCCGTAACCATGACGGCAGTCGGTTTTGAAAGGCACCTGGCTCTTGAGACGCGTGCCTTTGATCTCGGGATCTTCGCGCAGGCGGTCTGGAATACTTTGCAAGGGGACTGGTTTTTTTCGTCGATCAAGGAAAATATCAACCTGATGGGGGACCATGTCAGTCCGATTCTCATTCTGACGGTGCCTTTTTACGCCATCTGGCCGGATCCGCGGACTCTGATCCTTCTTCAGGCGCTTGCGGCGGCGAGTTCACTGATCCCGCTGGCCCTGATCGCACGCGATAAACTTGAAGACCGCTCGCTTGTCCTGATCTTTCTTCTCATGTTTTTTTTCTATTCGCCGATGCGGGCCGCGCTTCATGAGGATTTTCATCCGGAGGTCCTAGCGGAACCGTTCCTCTGGTGGGCGTTCTTTTTTTTAGATAAGGGAAGGGTGGCGCGTTTTCTCCTGTGTCTTGTCGTTGCGGCGACGGGGAAGGAGAATTTTTTAGGGATCACGTTCATGCTCGGGCTCTACGCATTCTTCCGCAAGAAGAACCGCCTAGCGGGTGCCACAGTCGCGATGATCTCTGTGACGCTCTTTCTCTGGGAGATCAAATGGCTTGTTCCACATTTGTCCGAAGCCAAATACTTCTACGGCGGTAACTACGCGAGCATGCTTTCAGATCCGGTCAACGGGATTGGGAAGATGATTTTTGACGGAGAGCGGTGGGGGTACGCATTCAAAGTGTTTCTGCCATTTCTCTATCTTCCATTTTTCCATCTACCGACTCTGGCTCTCGCGGCTCCGGTGTTTTTTCAGAATCTTCTCTCCGCCAACGATTCGATGCGAAGTTTTAATTATCATTATTTCACGGGAATGACGCCCTTTCTTTTTATCTCGACCCTTTTCGCTATCGACCGCCTCCGGGGCCGGTTTTCATGGTTTGCTGAACGTTTAGGGCTGATCGGATTTATCCTGCTTGTCGTCAGCGTGATCCGTTCCGGGCCGTCCGAATACTGGTTTTACAGGAACATCCATTCGAACCGGAGCGCGCACACGGAGATGATCCGGAAAAAACTCGCCGGCGTGCCGCCCGAAGCTCGAGTTCTTACTCATAACTCGAGCTTCGGG
>DCTJ01000070.1 GCA_002329545.1 Candidatus Omnitrophica bacterium UBA1443 | reverse complement strand
GATGATCCTTCTTTTTTATATGCCAGCCTTTTATTCCGTCGACAATAAAACCGCTTTCTGGGAAGTTAAAATGAATATCGCCCGTGGTGTCGGGCATGAAAGCCGAAAATGGAGTTTGATCCCTTGGATTACGATATTTCATACGTTGCCCGTCCTGACACTCCTCATAACGTTCCTGGGTGTCGTGAGTTCCTTTTTCCGAAAATCCCCAAACCCTTTGACGCGCCTAATGCTCTGCTGGCTCTTGAGTGTTCTGCTGGTCGCCTGCACTCCCCTTTTTCCCGTTTNNAATCCGGCTTTTTATTGTTTTCCTCGTGCCGTTTTCTTTCTTTACCGCATCGGGGATCATTTGTTTGGGGGAACTTCTCGCGAAGGCGACCAAGCTCCGGGCAAAATCAGCTTCCTGGCTTGTCGGAATGATTTGTGTCGCCATCCAGGTTGGAGGAATTGCAAGCGCGCACCCTTACGAGACAACGTTTTTCAACGCCCTGGCGGGAGGTTTGAAAGGCGCGCAAGAAAAAAATCTTCCCGATGCTTCCGATGTCTGGCTAACTTCCTACCGCGAAGCTTCCCGCTGGCTTAACCAAAACGCGTCTGACGGAGCTCATGTGTGGGTGCCAAGTCCTGACGGCTACGCCATCCTCTCCCATTATCCCTCCCGTGGCGATCTGAAGCGTTCCTTCGTCACCCGATGTCCACTCCCCAAAAATTCTTTTTTGATTATGACTCCGGGAGATTCGTGCTGGATAGGAGTCCGGGAAGACCTGCAACGCGCCCTCCGGCATGAAATCTCCGGCATGGTGAAGGTTCACGAGATCAAGGGNNACCGTGATCCTCCCTTCCTTGTCCTTTTCACCGGAGAAGAGGAATCTTTTAATGAATTTCTGTGGAATGATTTTGCCGGCTCCGCATCAGGACGACAATCCAGGGAAATGAAATTTTTAAAACCAGGATTTCACCCCAGGGCCGCACAAACTGTTTAAAAGCCTTTTTTCCCCAAAAGTTGATGTGCCCTTCGTCATTGCCCAATCGCCGCCAATTCTTGCCACGGAGAAAATTTGCCATTCTGAAAAAAGGTTCCCAGGGAACGCTCAGGATGAGATAGTCACTGATTCGTGTAGCTTCACGAAGAGCCTTTTCGGGATATTCCAGATGTTCCAAAATCTCAAGCATCATGACACATTTAAATTGCTTGTCGTGAAAAGGTAACTGGTAAGCGGAGGCCTTTTGAAATGTAACGGCCGGAACCCGGCTGGACGCGAGCTGAAGAGCCTCCGCATCAATATCCAGACCCACGACGGAAATTCCCCGCAGACATCCATGATCCGACAAATCACGCAACACAAATCCTTCGCCGCAACCCACTTCACAAAGGGGGCCCGCCGGAAGATATTGAAAAAGACCGCGAATTGTTTTAAANNAAAAAATCTGGACGGGATTTCGGGTAAGGTATTTCTGGTGGTTACTTCTCAGAGCCGGCATGATCCTTCAGCGGCCGGGTTCTTCCGGCGGGAACGAATGGCAGAACCCACGACTTCCCCGGTCTCGGAAAAAATACAAAACCATTTCGGCAAGTAGCCCGAAGAACACGCACTGAAGTCCGATGAGAAGAAGGGTCACTCCGAGTACCATGTAGGGGTAATGGGGCGCGATTGAACCCCCCAGCAACTTGGTCAACAAGAGGTGCGCGTTAATGAGCACCCCCACCGCGAGAAAAACAAGTCCGAACCCGCTGAACAAATGGGAAGGCTTCCCTTCATAGCGCGTCAAAAACGCGACTGTCAAAAGATCCACCACCATCCCAAACATCCGTTCGATGCCGTACTTTGATTTTCCGAATTTTCGGGGACGGTGAATGACCGGCGCTTCAGTAACCCGAAAACCTCTCCATGAAACAAGCGCCGGAATGAACCGGTGGAGCTCTCCATACAGGGGAAGATCGCGAATCACAACCGCTCGATACAATTTCAAACCACAGTTAAAATCGTGAAGACGAAGTCCGGTAATCCCTCTCGCAAAAGCGTTAAAGATCCGGGACGAAACGATCTTGTGCCAGGGGTCGTTGCGCTTTTTCTTCCAGCCGGAAACAAGATCCGCGTTTTCTTCTTTCATCACTTTCCAGAGGGTCGTGATTTCTTCAGGTGAATCCTGGAGATCCCCGTCCAACGTTACCACATAATTCCCTCGAGCATTTTGAAACCCGCAAGCAAGCGCGGCCGATTTGCCGCGATGGGCCCGAAAAATGAACGCTCGGACATGAGGGTCTTCCCGGATCAGTTTTTTCAAAATCTGGGGCGTCGCGTCAGTGCTACCGTCATCAATCAGCAGGACTTCGTAGGGCCAGGCCTGCCGGCCCATGACGTTACTTATTTCCTTTAGTAGCGGAATTATATTGTCCGATTCGTTCAGAAGGGGGATCACTACAGAAAACAGCGGCGTTTCTTCCGTCATCGCCAAGCTCCATCACCCGCGGTTATTACTTTAGGTGGCTGAAGCATACCCCTGTTTTCTCAGAAAGGAAGCCATCTTGGACACAAGATCCTCGCTATCTTTATAGACAAGGAGCTGAGAATGTTGAAATAATTGCATCGCCGGTATGGACGACGCCTCACTGCAATAAACGCACATTCCGGTTTTGGACGCGGAGGAATTCGAGCAGAGCCCTTCCAAAAGCTTGCGAGAATTCAGGATGCTTTCATCCTCCCAAAACTGAACACAAAAAAGTCGAGGACATAAACTCTTCACCAACCTAACGGCGTCTGATTCGGTCGTCGCCGAGAGCACCTGAAAACCCCGAGAATGAAGCAAAGCTCGAACCTTGTTCGTGAGAAAATCCTCAACCCCAATCAAAACGGCCCGTTTGGTATCCTGGCCTTTTTCAGCCGCTGCCCCGAGGATTTCTTCCACTCGGTCTACCAGCAATTTGAGATCGAAGGGCTTTTGCATAAATTCGACACCGGACATGCCATCAAAAAAGTCTTTCATGCCCGCCTTTCCGGAAATCACAATCGAGGGGATGCGGCGCGTCGCCGAATTGTCGCGGATTTTCTTCATCACTTCATAGCCGCTCATCTTGGGTATCACGACATCCAGAACAATCAGATCCGGTTTTTCCTGATTCACCTTGGCGAGAGCTTCCTCACCGTCCGAGGCGCTACACACGTCAAAACCCGCCGGCTCCAGTCGAGATTTAAAAAGAGAGACAAACGCTGGTTCATCGTCCACTACTAAAATTTTCTTACCTGGCATACAAAAGCTCCATCTATTTCAAAATCTCCAAACATGTAACAAAATCCCATCGATGTATTGATCGCAGAGAAAACCTGAGGAGGGCGTATCGCGCCAAATCGCGGCAAGCTAAACTTTCCGTCAATCTCAAGACCTTATCTCCGGCTTTTTTAATCTTCCCGATGGGGTGTCACAGATTGTACCCAAAACTCATTATTTTGGCTACATATAAAATATTAAGTAAAATGGAAAAACCAAATGTTAAAAATAAAATGGCTGGTTTCTGTTTTTTTCTTTTTCCTATACAATACCCAAACAGGCGCACAAGATACCGCCAAGTTACGTGGCGTTCTTGCCCCAATTTCTTAAATCTTTTGTGAGAAAAAATTTCGTGACCCAGGTTATTCGTTTCATTTCGACAAAAGCGGATCGGTTCTGTGGCCGGTTCCCGTTCCCGGCCAAAGCATCTTCTCCCAGCATGCTCAAAAGGTTAATCCTGATTTGTTTTTTTATTTCCGGGGCCTGCGGCCTGGTTTACGAAGTGACCTGGCTCAGAACCATGGGATTGATTTTCGGCAATACCACCATAGCGACCAGCATGGTCCTGGCAGGATACATGGCGGGCTTGGGGTTCGGCGCGCTATGGTGGGGCAAAAAGATTGAAAAGGGCGGATGTCCCATTCGCACGTACGCAAATCTGGAAGCCGGAATTGGTCTTTACGCCCTGCTGACTCCCCTTATCTGGGCACTCATTGACCTTTTAACTATCGCTTTTTANNTACCGGTTTTTTTCACCCTCTTTTCCGGTCGCGTTCCTGTTTAAGCTCTCACTCTCTTTTATCACGCTATTCTTCCCGACTTTTCTCATGGGAGCAACGCTTCCGGTACTCTCCAAATATTTCGTCACCCAGAAAAAGGACGTGGCCAAACAAGTAGGTCTCCTTTACGGGCTCAATACTTTCGGCGCGGTTGCCGGTGTCCTTTTCAGCAGTTTTGTCGCGCTCCAGCATTTCGGGGTCTGGCAGACGGTTTACCTGACGGGATTACTCAACTTCGCCATTTTTTATTTTTGCCGACGGTACGGGAAAACTCACGCCAGTGTTCCCAATTCCGATATGTCCGGCAACAAAATCAATTCGCGCTCGAAGGTAACCGGGGACTCCACTGTCTCATCCCCCGGCGCTTTTTCACCAGCGATGCTTCGTACCCTGTATATCATTTTCGCGATTTCGGGGGGCGTCTCCATGATGTACGAAATCGCGTGGACACGCACCCTTGCCATGTCACTCGGCAGTTCGGTCTACGCCTTCTCTATCATGCTCGCCACATTCCTTTTTGGCATGTCATCCGGCAGTTACGCCTTCAGTATCTTCGCGCGCTGGATCCGCCCTGACCTCCGGGTTTTTAGCGCTCTCCAGTTGATGACGGCTCTCCTGGCCTTGTGGGGCATTAACATTTTTAACGACATGCCTTATTACTTCGCGAGGGTCTTTGCCGCCTCTCACGGCTCCGAACTTCTCCTGAATGCCGGACGTTTCGCGCTCTGTTCCCTGGTGATGTTCCCTCCCACTTTCATGATCGGGGCCATTTTCACGTGTTTTATTCAAATCCTGAGCCGTTCGCGCCCGCTCGGAACCGAGATCGGAGAGGCTTATTTTTCGAACACTGTCGGAACCATCGCGGGATCCATTCTCACGGGGTTTTTATTCATTCCTCTTTTGGGAATCCAGCGCACCTTGTTCCTCGCCGTGGGGCTTAATTCCATGATCGGTATCTTGGCATTTTTTCTCAGTCGAGAACGCCTCGGGTGGAAGCGGGGCACGGTCCTGGCCCTCATCGTCGCATTACTCCTCTACGCGCCCTCGGAAGTGCGTCCCTGGGATCGAGGCTTTATCGCGAGTGAATTGGCCGTCAGACCCGCTTCGGCCATGGGACTAACTAAAAATCAAATTTTGAATTCCATGAAAGAACAGGACCTTCTCTTTTACAAAGAAGGTTCGAGCGCGACCGTCACGGTCAAAAAACTCCGGGACAACCTTTCCATGGCCGTCAACGGTAAAGTAGATGCCTCCAATCAGGACACCTTCACCCAGTTCCTGCTCGGCCACCTCCCCATGGCCCTCCACCCTCGCGCTGAGGATGTTTGCGTCATCGGGCTCGGGAGCGGCTCAACCGCCGCCGCCGTGGCTTCGTATCCGGTCCGGAAAATCGACATGGTGGAGCTGGAGAAGGAAGTCGTCGTAGCCGCGAATTTCTTCAGCCAATTAAACCGAAATGTCCTCCAGGATCCGCGGTTACGCGTTCATATCAACGATGGCCGAAATTTTCTTCTGCTCCACCCTCAAAAATACGACGTTATCATTTCGGAACCCTCCAACCCCTGGATGTCGGGGGTCGCCAACCTTTTTTCTCTTGAGCACTACCAAACTATGAAAAAACGGCTTAAGCCCGGCGGCGTGATATGCCAGTGGATGCACGCCTATAGCATGTCCCCCGATGATCTTAAAATGATTGTCCGAACATTTGCCGAGGTCTTCCCCGAAATCAGCCTTTGGGTTTCCTACTTCCCGGATCTCATGCTGATCGGCACCGCTGAACCCTTGGCCCTGGACATGAAAAATCTGGAAAAGGCTTACGCGATCCCCGAAGTTCGTAACGACCTCATAGCCCACGGAATTAAGGATCCCGCGGGTCTCCTTTCAGCCGCCTGGTTATTTGATCCGTCTTTGCGTCGTCTCGCGCGAGGCGCCAAAATCAACTCTGATAATCATCCCTATCTGGAATTTTCCGCTCCCCGCAGTCTTTACAAAGACACCGTGGAGGATAATTTCAGGCTCCTGAGTCCTTTTTACCGTCTCGATAGCTTTCCTTTGATCCGTAACCTGGAGCCCCCCCAGGATAAAAACCCGGCGTTCTACAATTCCCTAGCCCGGGGCTACCTGGTCAAAAGTTTTTATGCGAACGCAGAAAACGCTTTATCCGTATCGGAAAAAATTGATCTCGCCCATCCGGAAACACGGCTTCTTAGAGGAATTTTCTATTACCTTCTTGGCATGAAAGAAAGGGCGCGGGAAATACTGATCCAGGTCGTGATAACTTCCCCCGATTGGGCGGAGGCTTATGAGTACCTGGGTTTGATCTCCCAAGATTCGGGAAAATTCACGGAGGCCGTTAACTCGTTCAGGAAAGCATGCGAACTCGAGCCAGAAAATATCGACCATCAGGTTCGCCTCGCGAACGCGCTCCTTAAAGCGGGAGAAACCAAGGAAGCGATCGAAGCTTTTGACAACATTCTGACAAGGCGACCGGAGGATTTTGAAAATCGGGTTAAACGGGCCGAGTTAATCGTCAAAACCGGTTCTCCCGAACAAGGGCTTTCAGCCGCCCATGATGTCATCAAGAAATACCCCCGCTTCATGGGGGCCTACGAATGGGTGGGAAGTATTCTGGAAAAAAATGGGCAGTTGGACCAGGCCCTGGCAGTTTACGACAACATGCTCTCCCTTTTTCCAAATGATCCGACGCCCCACATTAACCTCGCCAGACTAAGTGAGAGCTTGGGACGCCCCCAAGACATGAAATGGCATCTTGAAAAGGCCGCCGCTCTTAATCCCGCACTCACGAAAATCCCGTCCGTCCGCAAACTGCTCGCCTCAGATCCTCGCTAAACCATCCGGTATACCAGAAACAATTTCACAAGCATCTGAAAAGTTGGAGGTTTTCCCGATCTAATTATCCCTCGACTTCACTCCCAACGGGCCTGAAGACCCTCCGGGACATAGACGGAATAACTTTCTCGGGAAAAGCGCCCGGGAGGTCATTTTATTCATTATCATGAAAAGATAATTTGATGTAAAATACCCCGCGAGAGTGACCCCGTAGCTCAGTTGGATAGAGCCCCTGCCTTCGTCCCAGGAGCCTTTACGGGAAAATGAACCTGTAAAGTGGATGTCGCTAATTCGGTGAATCCCCTTGTTATCAAGGGCAACACCGAGCTACCCGGAAAATCCGGGGAGTGTAGAGACTTTACACGACAGGGCTGAGACGCCTAAGAGAAAGTCCAGCCAGCAAACCCGGAAACGGGCGGTCAAGGTAACTTGATGCTGGATGCTAAGCAGGGGGTCGCGTGTTCGAATCACGCCGGGGTCGATTTTTTGCGCTGTTTTCCTATCCGTTTCTTTTCCTCGAAAAAGCGCTGGTTGACCGGCCATAAAACATTTCCGCGCATTCCACCACCGTCTCGGACAAAGTCGGATGCGGATGCACTCTGCGTCCCAATTCTTTTGCCGTCATCTCGCCTTCAATCGCAAGCACGGTTTCCGCGATCAATTCACCCGCGCCTTTACCGCAAATGCCGGCCCCTATGATTTTTTCAGTCGCGGGATCGATCAAAAGTTTGGTCACGCCATCCGTTCGATCCATCGTGACAGCCCTCCCGGATGCCGTCCAGGGAAATCGTATCACCTGGACCGGAGTTCCGGAGGAACGAGCCTCATTTTCCGTGACCCCACACCAGGCAACCTCGGGATCCGTAAAAACCACGGCCGGAATGAGCGGGAAAGATTTTGGGATTGGGAATCCCATAATCGAGTCAATCGCCAGCCGAGCATCACACGAGGCCTTATGAGCAAGCATGACACCACCCGTGACATCCCCTACCGCGTAAATCGAGGGGACAGAAGTCCGTTTGGCTGAATCCGTCCGGACAAATCCCCTCTCATCCAGCCGAACCCCAATCTCCTCAAGCCTCAACTCTGCCGTAAGAGGAGCTCGCCCAGTGGAAACTAACACGCGATCAAACAACTCTTCCGTGATATTGCCTCCCGCATCAATCACAGCTTTGACTTGATTTTGGCAATTTTCAAGGCCCGCGATTTTAGTGTTCAGCATGAGCTTTTCAAGACGCCGCTTTGCCATCTCTTCGACGTAACGGATCAGATCCGAATCTGCGCCATTCAATATGCGGGGAAGGACTTCCACGACCGTCACTTTACTGCCGAGAGCCGCGTAAACGATCCCTAGTTCCATCCCGATATATCCCGCCCCGATCACGAGCAACCTTTTAGGAATCTCCTGAAGCTGAAGCGCTTCCGTCGAGGTCATCACGAGAGGGCCAGAAATTTTTAGCGATTTAGGCAGGGCCGGCGTCGAGCCGGTCGCGATGATCGCATGCTCGAAAGTGATGCGCTTATCCGCCACCTTAACCGTCCGCTGGTCCAGAAACGTCGCGCGCCCCTGGATGATCTCAATTCCCCGCCGACCGCCAAGATCTTTCATTCCCCGACCGAGTTTTTCGATCATCTCAGATTTCCAAGCGGTCAGCTTCGCAAGATCCAATGATGGTTCGGAAAATCCCAGACCAAATTTTTCAGCCGCTCGCGCGCCGTACACCGCTTCCGCCACATGGAGAAGGGCCTTGGAAGGAATACAGCCGCAATTCAGACAGGCACCGCCGAGACGTTCATTTTTTTCTATCAGGATAACTTTTTTTCCGCATGAGGCCGCGTAAGAGGCGGACGCGTACCCGCCCGGCCCTCCGCCAATCACCACTACATTTGCTTTTAAATTTTCCATGACTCCCCCATCGTAAGGCGCGTCATTCTAGCAAAAGAACGAAACGCGCGTGTAAAAGTTTTCGTGGCTCGCAACATTCGCAANNGTTCCTGAAACTCGTTTAACCCCGGTAGCTTGGCCTGTTCTGATTTCGCCTGTAGAGCGCCGCGCTCCAGCTTCGTCCGTTCAATACGCGGATCAGTCGAAGATGATCCGTCGGAAACTGTTTTCGAAAATCAGGAAAATGTCGTTTGGAAATTCCCGAAACGACAAGAAACCCGCCGGGGCATGTCAGGGAAGCCAGTTTTTTTCGATACCTCAGCAGTGTCCTTGAAAGCATATTGGCCCCGACGAGGTCGAACCTTCCCGTTCCCGAAACTTTTCCGAGATTGGCCCTGAAAAAACGTCCGCCCTGGCACCCGTTTCTCACGAAATTTTCTCTGGCAATCCTTGCCGACATCGCGTCATAATCAAAACCATGGATCTCCTCCGCGCCAAGCCTGGAGGCGATCACCGACAATACTCCGCTTCCCGTTCCAACATCCAGGAATCTTGTGAATTTCCCTTCCAGACTTTCCATCATCCGAATCATAAGCCGGGTGGTTTCATGCCCGCCCGTTCCAAACGCGCTTCGGGGATCCAACACGACCGGAATCCGTTTTCCTCCTGTTTTTCCGATTTTTTCCCAGGCGGGAACAATCAGAAACTTCTTTCCCACGGAAATCTTCCGGTAACTTTCCTGCCATTTGTAAAACCAGTCTTTGGGCCTGAGCCATTTCCCCTGGACGCAAAGTCCGCGAAGGCGAGAACACTTCGCGGCTTTTGTGATCCGCTGTCTTTGTTTCGTCGTTAACGC
This sequence comes from Candidatus Omnitrophica bacterium UBA1443, assembly GCA_002329545.1. Lineage (GTDB taxonomy): Bacteria > Omnitrophota > Omnitrophia > Omnitrophales > Aquincolibacteriaceae > UBA1443. Next base: position 20,192 of record DCTJ01000070.1, on the reverse strand, counting down.
GTAAGCGCTGACGCGAAAATATTTCTTATAATTCCAGAGAACAAGTCCCGCCGAAGGGATTCCCGCGTCCTCAAAAAACCGTTGGATCTGATCCTTAACCTGGCGTGACGCATTTCGCGCGATAATGCTAAATTCACTGAGATTCGCGGGAGGACGAGAAACAGATTCGGTCATCATCTTTATCTGAGCGAACAATCGCCAAGTTTAACAAATCGAAACCCTTTGGATTTTAGCCGTGGAACGGCTTTTCGGAGAGCGATCGCGGCCTGAATTCCCGAGTCCTCCAGCGTCATCGCGACAATAGCGCCCGAACGCGCGGGAAAAATTTCTTCGGGCTTTGGAGGGTTCTCTGAATGGGGATCCGGCATCATTGAACCGATCACTTCATACCCCATCGCCCGGGCCATCCGGACAGCCACATCATCGTAATACGAAGAAGGCGAACGAATAAAACGGGGCAAAGCCCCCGTCAAGGATTCAATCTTTCGGGCGTTTTTCTCAATCTCGATGAAAAGCTCCTCAACGCTTCGCGCGGCCGACAGTTCCCGCGGGACATTTTCTCCGGTCACCGTGCAAGCTTTCCCTTCGAGGCCGAGGCTTCCTATTTCAAACAACTCATCGGAACCTATTCGCTTGATCCATTCCGGATTTTTTTCAATCCACTTTCCGCTCACAAAAAAAACCGCGGGGNNCTTGCGAAGAAAATCGAACAACCTCGTATCAAGGGGCACCGATTCGTTCGCGTTTACGTTAAAGGTCAAAGCCATTATATGTTCCTGAGAATCAATCTGGGTCATAACGCCCGGGACCACCGGCCCCGCCTCATGCGGCTTCTCGTCGGCAAATTCAATCAGGATAATTTCCTTAAGCAATCGGTAGTCGTCTGGTTCCTTAACATCGGAGGCAAAAGCTGACCCCGCGACCAACGCCGAGATTCCGGCGCCGATCACGATCACCCTGAGGCGCGAAGCGATTCTCGCAGATAACATGGTTTTATCGTTTCCGTTTTTCTGGATAAAATTCATCCTGAAATTTTTCTTAAAAGACGCCGCACAAGTTCTCGCGGGAGACCCACCACGTTCGAATACGATCCCTGGATTCTTTCGACAATTCTGGGACCTTCCTGAATTGCGTAGGCTCCGGCTTTATCGAGAGGCCGGATGGCCAGCAAATAATCACCGATTTCTTCGCTTGTGAGTTTTTTGAATTGAACGCGGGTGCACGAAACGCCTTTCATCAGGCGTTTCCGGACACGATCCCACAAGACAACCCCCGTGTAAACTTCATGAACCTTCCCTGAAAGGGAACGGAGCATTTTGCGAGCCTCAGGCAAACTTTTGGGTTTTCCGTAAATTTTTTTACGCCAGACCAGAGTGTCGGCCGCCAGAACGTACCGGGCGATCCGTGGAACTTTCGCGTGAATAGCCTTCCCTTCCGCGTGTTTTAAAACAAGATCCCGAGGAGCGCGTCCCGGAATAAGCCGCTCTTGATAAGAACTTGGGACAACGCGAAACTTTATCTTCATCCTCCTTAAAATTTCTTTTCTTCGCGCGGACTGGGACGCCAGATAAATTATCACGATTTATTCCCCGACCCAGGCGCAACGGGAAGGCAAGCAAAGGGTTTTTCCATCCTTCCCGATTTCAGACACGCGCCCGCAGGTTCCCCAACGACGGGTATTCAGTATTTCCCTGGAAACTCCAGCGTGAAAAGGCAGGACAATTTCCTGGGGACGATCCAGAAAGGAAACCAGTACTTTCATTCCCTCGTCGTATTCAAATGCGAGCCACTGTTTTTCTTCATCAAAATAAACCCCGCTCAGCCGGCTTCGACCAAGACGCTCCTTCCGGAGAGTCATGAGGGTCTGATAAAGATGCCAGATTTCGGCGTGCGTTCCCTCCCTGTCTTTCCACGTCAGTCGAGAATCGAAAAAAGTTTTTTCACTTTCTGGAGCGGGTATTTCCTTCCAGCCGAATGAGGCAAACTCCCTAGTCCGCCCTTCCCTGACCGCGCGAACGAGATCCGGATCCCCATGATCGATAAAATACTGAGACGGGGCCTTTTCACCGTATTCCTGGCCCATAAAAAGGAGCGGCGTATTCGGTGAAAGGATTAACAGAACTGCCGCTATTTTCTCCCGCTCAACATCCGTCAACGTGGATAGCCGATCACCCCAGGCGCGGTTCCCGACCTGGTCATGATTTTGAACACAGACAACAAGTTTCCGAGGGTCGAGATCTTTAACGGGGTTACCGTGAATTTTTTGACGAAACGCGGAATATCGTCCATCGTAAACAAATCCATCGCTTAACGCTTTGGCAATATCCGCCACACCGGAAAAATCCGAATAGTAACCGTTCCGCTCTCCCGTCAGGCACCCATGGACGGCATGATGAAAATCGTCGCTCCACTGCCCCGCCAGGCCATATCCTTTCTCGTGGTACGGGCGGATCACCCGGGAATCATTGAGATCACTCTCCGCGATAACGTGTATCTCCCGGCCCAACACCCGGGCCAGAGATTCGACTCGCTCATTCAGGTCACGAAGAATATGAGTTGGACTTGAGTCGAAGATACCGTGAATGGCGTCCAGTCGCAGGGAATCGACGTGATATTCAGAAACCCAGTAGAGGGCATTTTCTATCACAAATTGGCGTACCGGTTCGCAGTCCTGATCGTCATAATTAAGGGCGTCTCCCCAGGGCGTACGGTATTTCTTTGTGAAATAAGGCCCGTATCCGTGAAGGTAGTTTCCCTCGGGCCCCAGGTGGTTGTACACCACATCGAGACAAACGGCCAGTTCTTCACGATGACACGCGTCCACAAATTTCTTGAATCCCTCCGGTCCCCCGTAACTATTCTGCGCCGCGTAAAGGCCTACACCATCATAACCCCAGTTCCGGGAACCCGGAAACTGAGCGATCGGCATGATTTCAACACAGGTGATCCCAAGCCTTTTTAAATAGGGAAGTTTCCGGATAGCGGACTCAAAAGTTCCTTCAGGCGTGAAAGTTCCGATATGCAACTCATAAAAGNNATCCCCTTCCATGCCTGATCCGTCCAGGAAAAAGCCGCCGAGTCAACTACGCAGGAAGGCCCGTGAACTCCTTCGGGCTGGTACCGGGAGGCTGGATCCGGACGATCCTCGGTTCCGTTAAGACGGAAAAAATAGCGATCCCCCGGCCGAACTCCTAACGCACGAATCCTGAAATAACCCAGGGGATCCTTGCGCATTTCAACTAATCGGGAACCGTCGTGATTGATGAGATGAAGTTCGATTTTTTCACAACGTGGGGCCCACACAACAAATGAGACGGCTCCATCCTTTTCAAGATTAGCGCCACACGCAGGATAGCCGCCGCCCACCGCGCTACACCTTCTTTTCCAAAATTCGCGTAATGCCCTTCAAGGGAATAGCCGTCCACTCGGGACGATTATTCAGCTCATAATTGAGTTCATAAACAGCCTTTTCCAGAATAAAGATGTCAAGCAACGCGGCCGTTTCCTCTTTGCTTCGCGGAATAAACGGAGCGTCCTTGGCGGTATCCAGGTAGGCCCTCAAATAAGCCGACGACACCCACATGTACCAGAAGTACGCCCAGGATTCAACTGCGGGGACGTCCTTGGGACGGACAATTTTTTCCGAAGTTTTTTTCGCGAGAACCGTATAAGCGGCATAGTGGAATGAGCGTAAAATCCCCGCGACATCACGAAGGGGCGACAACTTCGACCTCCGTTCCTGGGCGGAACGCATCGGTTCCCCCTCAAAATCAATGAAAACAAAATCCTTACCGGTGTAAAGAATTTGCCCCAAATGAAGATCTCCGTGATGCCGGATTTTGACCGAGGAGATTTTTGTATTCAAAAAAAGCTGGTATCGTTTGAGAAGTTCGGGGTGTTTTTCAAGAACCGCTTTAGCTTCGGGCTGGATGCCGGCGGGAAGATGTTTGAGTCTCTTCGCGAGTGTCTGAAAAACCTTATTCGTCAGATTACGCATGGATTGATAAAGCGAACGCTGATAAAAAACCTGAAAAGGCTCCGGCGCGAACGCGGGATCATCGGTCTCACCCGCCAAGGCTATGTGCAATTCTGCCGTTCTCTTCCCAAGCAACCGGGCAGTTTCAAGATACGGGTTGACCAATTCAGTCGCGAGAGAATCCACTTCCCCCTGCGCGAGCTCCATGAGGCTTTTTTCACAACTTTGCCTTTTTTTAAATTTATCGGGACGCGCAAATACTCCGTCAAAATAACTGGCGAGCGCGTCCAGCNNATATTGCCACGCATCTCCCTGATTTTTGACAAACTCCTGAAGCACGCCAATCGTCGCGTAAGAACTCCGACCACGGCTATACTCCAAAGAGCCAAGCATCCTGGGGACATTAACAAAATCCGTGTTTTCGGTGAGATAACGGCCCATTTCGAAATCCGGATTGATCCCTTCTTCTATCTTCCGAAAAAGTTTCAGAACCATCCGTCCTCCATAATTGATAGACGTGTTACTCTGTTCCGCCTTCATCAGGGAGGATTCGCGCAAAGACGCATCTTTAGGCCACAACTTCTTGAGCTCCGCCGTGGGTGTCCCCTGGATTACTCCCTGCGTTCCCTTGAACCGGCGGCGGCGATGAATGCCGTCAAGAATCGCCGAGGTAAAAGTCCTGTCGACGATGGCCTCATAAAGGACACCATCCGTGATCCCGCCACTGCCCTTGACTTCAACTTGAGCGATCCGGGACAGCGGAAACTGGGTCTGTATTTCACCCGCTCGGGAACCTGACGCGTATGCCACGGGAAGCAAATAATACTCCGCCTCACCTTCCGCGTACTCTACCTTGAGAAANNCACGAGAAATGAATCACCGGCGTTACATGGTACTGTCACTGCTTCCGTTATCTGGACACGTTTTAGTTTTCGGGCTTTGCCGGCAAACCAGCGACAGGCCCGGATATAGTCGGGAAGTAGCGACTCCAAATGCGTTTTTGCGTCTCCTTTGAACATACGGGTCCAGTGATCTTTCACAACAATCTTTTTGAGTTCCGTGGGCGGGGACGAAATGAGCGCCGGTTGAGCTTTGGGGGCCGTTTCGAGACTAAACCAGTAAAAAGAGTGAGGTCCGAGCGTCACAAAGTAAGGGAGCTCTCCGATGGAAGGAAATTCATTATGCCCAAACATTTCAACCGGGACCATTCCTTTATAAGCCGAAAGATCGATTTCAACACATTGAACAAATCTTGAAAGGTTGGCGATGACGAGAATTTGTTCTTCCCGGTACTTGCGGATAAACACCAGCACTTTCCCGTTTTCAGGGGACAAAAACTCGATCGATCCCCGGCTGAAAGCCTTGTACCGCTTCCGAAGGGCAATCAGGCGTTTCATCCACCAGAGTAGCGAGTGCGTATTACCCTGCTGGGCTTCCACATTGACGGTCCCGTAGTCGTATTCCGGATCAATAATGACGGGCAGATAAAGTTTTTGGGGATTGGCACGTGAAAATCCGGCGTTTCGGTCAGCGCTCCACTGCATGGGTGTCCTGACACCGTTTCGATCCCCGAGATGGATGTTATCGCCCATCCCCAACTCATCTCCGTAATAAATCACGGGAGTCCCGGGGAGTGAAAAAAGGAGCCCATTCATCAGTTCAATTTTCCGTCGATGGTTCCCCAATAAAGGGGCAAGCCTTCGACGGATCCCGAGATTAATTCGGGCCTTGGGATCGTGGGCGTAGACACGGTACATGTAGTCACGCTCTTCATCCGTCACCATTTCGAGTGTCAACTCGTCGTGGTTCCGCAGAAAAATCGCCCACTGGCAAGAATCCGGGATCTCCGGCGTTTGCTGAAGAATGTCGACGATCGGAAAACGGTCTTCCATGTGGATTGCCATAAAAAGCCGCGGCATGATGGGAAAGTGAAACGCCATATGACATTCATCCCCCTGGCCAAAATACGCGACCGCATCCTCAGGCCACTGATTGGCTTCGGCAAGTAGCATCCTGTTTTTGAACTTCCGATCCACGTGCTTCCGTAAGTCTTTAAGAAACCGATGCGTCTCGGACAGATTTTCACAGCTGGTTCCTTCACGCTCGAAAAGATACGGAACCGCGTCGAGACGAAGGCCATCCACTCCCATCCCGAGCCAAAAATCCAGGACGCCCAACATCGCTTTTCGAACCGCGGGATTATCGAAATTTAGATCCGGCTGGTGTGAGTAAAACCGGTGCCAGAAATAGGCCTTCGCGACCGGGTCGTACTCCCAGTTGGCAGTTTCGTAATCTTTGAAAATGATTCGGGAGTCTTTGTATTTTTCCGGGGTTTCGCTCCAGACATAAAAATTTCGCTCTTTGGTGCCGGGAAGAGCCTTGCGCGCGTTTTTAAACCAGGGGTGCTCATCTGACGTGTGGTTCAATACCAGTTCGGTAATGATGTGAAGACCGCGTTTTTTCGCTTCTCTCAAAAAATATTTAAAGTCAGAGAGTTTTCCAAACGCGGGGTTCACGTTCTCATAATCAGAAATGTCATAACCGTCATCTCTTTGGGGCGAGGGATAAAACGGAAGAAGCCAGATCGCCGTCACGCCAAGATCCTGCAAGTAATCGAGCTTGGCCGCGAGCCCCTGGAAATCTCCTATACCATCACCATCGCTGTCAAAAAAAGCCCGAACATGCAGTTCGTAAATAATCGCGTCTTTGTACCAAAGTGGATGATCTTCCATGTTTTCCTTTTTCTCCGATTATTTTTTCAAAAGAAAAATATGAGCCGGGACCGCTTTCGGATCAAGGCGGACATAATTGCGCGGCCCTTTCCAGTAATATTTCTCTCCCGTCAAAAGATCCCGCATCTGATACGTTTGCCAGTCTTCTATGCCAAACTTCCTAAGCGGAAGCGTCACGAAGTCTTCCTGAGCATGATTGGGATCCAAGTTGACCACCGTCACAATAATATTGGCATTATCCGGAGTTCTTTTCCCGTACTCAAGAATCATCTCATTGCGCGTGTCATAAAACTCAAGGTTATCGTAGTCCTGGAGAGCGGGATTCTCCCGGCGGATATGGTTCACCTGCGCGATCAAGGCCTTGATGTTCCCCTCCCGGTCCCAGTCCCAGACCTTGTACTGGTATTTTTCCGAATCCAGATATTCTTCAGATCCCGGGGCCTTCGCGCGATTCTCACAAAGTTCAAACCCGCTATAAATCCCGTACGAGGAAGAAAGTGTCGCCGCGAGAATCGCCCGGATCATAAACGCCGGTCGTCCTCCCTTCTGGAGGTATTCGTGCAAAATATCAGGAGTGTTCGCGAAAAAATTGCCGCGATAATAATATTTCATCTCCGTCTGCGTTAGCTCCTCCAGGTACTGCCGAAGTTCCCATTTTTCATTGCGCCAGGTGAAGTAAGTATAAGACTGCGTAAAACCCGCCTTGGCCAGAAACTTCATGATCTTGGGACGNNAAAAATCGACTCCGGATACACCTTCTGGGTCTCCTCAATGAGCCATTTCCAGAAACCCAGCGGTTTCGTGTGCGGGTTATCAATCCGGAAAATCTTGACCCCCTTATCCGCCCAAAACAGGATAATGCTTTTTAGTTCCTCCCAAAGCGCCCGCCAGTCCTCGCAGTGAAAATTCAACGGGTAAATGTCTTCGTATTTTTTGGGGGGATTTTCAGCGTAGTGAATCGTTCCGTCCGGCCGATGAAAGAACCATTCGGGATGCTCTTTCACGTAGGGATGATCCGGTGAACATTGAAAAGCGATATCCAGCGCAATTTCGATACCCGCGCGTTGGGCCGCCTTGAGCAAATTTTTAAAATCTTCCATCGTTCCGAGTTCGGGATGAATGGCCTTATGTCCCCCGTCCTTGCTTCCGATCGCCCAGGGCGATCCGGGAGAACCTTTATCCGCCACAAGGGAATTATTCGGCCCTTTTCTTTTCGTCATCCCGATCGGATGAATCGGCGTCAAATAAAGCACATCAAAGCCCATTTGCCGGATCTCGGGTATCCTCTTGATACAATCCTTGAAAGTAGCGCTCACTCCTTCTTTTTTTCCCTGAGATCTCGGAAAAATTTCGTACCATGCCCCGAACCTGGCCCGCCGTCGATCCGAAACAAGCTCCAAGGGAGCAGATAGGCTTTCAAGCCTTCTGAGCGAATGTCCGCCTAAAAACTTTTGAAATTCCGGCGACCGGATCAAGGCAAGCACGTCATGGCTAACCCCTGAGGTCCGTTTTAAACTCCCTTTCAAAGTTGCAATCCGCTCCCGATCCTTGCCTTTCGAAAGCCGTCTGGCTTCTTCAAGTAAAACGATTCCCTCCAAAACTTCACTTTTGACCGAGGCTTCACTTTGGCATTTTTTTTCGACGTGCTTCATCCAGGAAGCGACTGGATCCATCCACGCGCGAACGCGGTAAAGGTACCGGGCATTTTCCGCGGGGACAAACTCTCCGCTCCAGCGGTCATTCTCGAGGAATTTCATCGAAACGCTTTGCCAGGCCTTGTCACGTTTCTTTTTGTACTCGACAGCGGCCGCTATCACATCGTGTCCGTCTTTAAAAATATCAGCCTTCACCGTCAACGGATCCCCGGCGATCCATTTCACGGGATATTTCCCTCCATCAACCGACGGTCGGACATCCTCAATGATGATGCCCGGAATCACGTCCTCCGGAGCGGCAGACTTGCGAGATGAAAGTGCGATATTTTTTTTGGTTCGTTTTCTTTTCATTACGACTCTTTGCTCCCTGTAAAATATTAAATACCTATTTTCAGATCCAAAGCATAACTTTGTCTTTGTTCTGCCCGTATCTTCGCGATGGATCCATACACCCGGTCCGAGAACTGCGGTTCAGCCGCATGAAATTGCCCGGTCCAGGCTTCGCTTTCACGTCGCAAGTCTACTCGCGTGACCTGCTTTATTTACGGACAGAAGCAGAAAATGTTGACGCCCAAAGGCGGCAATTGACAATTCAAGGAGTGAGGCCGCTTGTGCATCGGAATATTCTCCGAATGAATCCCCCCTTGGTTACCTAAACCGCATCCACCGTAATCAAACGCTTCACTATTAAAAATCTCCTTATAGAAACCGTGCCATGGAACCCCGATCCGGTAATTTTCCCTAATGACCGGAGTCATATTAAAAGTAAAAATGAGTAATTGCTTCCTGTCCCGTGACCAGCGAAGAAAACTGATGACCGAATTCATTTCATCCGAAAAATCAATCCATTCAAATCCGTCGGTGGTGAGATCCCCTTCGTGAAACGCGGGATAATCACGATAAAGACGGTTGAGGTCTTTCACCACCTGGTTAATTCTCCGGTGCCGGGAAAACTGAAGAAAATGCCAGTCGATGGATTGATGAAGGTTCCACTCCGACCACTGGGCGAAATCGCTTCCCATAAAAAGCAGTTTCTTTCCCGGATGCGCGAACATGTAACCGAGAAACAACCGGAGATTCGCGAATTTCTGCATGTCATCCCCCGGCATCTTTCCGATCAAAGAGCCTTTCCCGTGAACCACTTCATCGTGCGAAATGGGCAAGACGAAATTCTCGGAGTGCTGATACCACATGGAAAAAGTCAGGTTCCCGTGATGAAATTTCCTGTAGACCGGATCTTTTGAAAAATACTCGAGCGTGTCATGCATCCACCCCATGTTCCATTTCAAATCAAACCCAAGCCCTCCCGAAAAAGTCGGCCGGGTCACATTCGGCCAGGCGGTAGATTCCTCGGCGATGGTCAAAATCCCCGGATAGCGGGCGTGCACGACCTCATTGAATTTTTTAAGAAACGCGACCGCCTCGAGGTTCTCCCTGCCTCCGTACACGTTCGGTTCCCATTCTCCGGGCTTCCGGGAATAATCGAGATACAGAATGCTCGCGACCGCGTCAACGCGAAGTCCGTCGACGTGATATTTATCCATCCAAAAAAGCGCATTGGAAATCAGAAAGTTTTGCACCTCCCGCTTTCCGTAATCAAAAACCAGAGTTCCCCAATCACGATGCTCGCCCTTTTTCCAGTTCTCGTAGGCGTAAATTTGCCGGCCGTCAAAATCGACAAGCCCGTAACTATCTTTGGGAAAATGGGCCGGGACCCAATCCAGGATCACGCCAATCCCATGTTGATGACACAAATCCACCAGATACATAAAACCTTCGGGATCACCAAATCGGCTGGTCGGAGCATAGTAGTTGACCACCTGATAACCCCAGGACTCATCAAGGGGATGTTCCATGACCGGAAGCAATTCAACGTGAGTGTAGCCCATGTATTTGACATAGCTGACAAGCTTTCCGGCCAACTCACGATAGTCCATAAAGCCCCATCCGTTTTTCTCGTCACGCATCCAGGAACCCAGATGAATCTCATAAACCGAAATGGGATGAGCTAGGGGATGGTCCTTGGCGCGATTTTGCATCCAGGATTCATCGTTCCATTGATACCGATCCAGGTTGGACACGATCGACGCGGTACGGGGCCGAAGTTCGGCCCGGAACGCGTACGGATCGGTTTTAATCCGGACTTCATGATCCGCCGATGAACGGATGGCAAACTTATACAGCTCACCCTCACCTATTCCCGGGATAAAAAGCCCCCAAACCCCGGAAAAATGAATACGGGCCATGGGATGAGCTCCAGGGATCCAATGATTAAAATTGCCCACAACACTGACGCTTTTGGCATTCGGCGCCCAGACTGAAAAGTGTACTCCGGACACTCCGCGAATCTGAGTGAGTTGGGCTCCGAACTTTTTATAACTGTTGAAGTGATTCCCCTCTCCGATCAGGAAAAGATCTAAATCGCTGATTTCGGGACGAAACGCGTAGGGATCTTCCGTTTCGCTGGCAAAACCGTTCTCATCATGGAATCCCACCCGATAGTCCATAACGGGAAAAGAAGATTTCACCACGACTTCGAAGATTCCCTTTGGATGCACTTTTTTCATTGGCCTTCTCATGCCCGAGCCCGGCAATCGAATCCAGGCATCCACAGCTCGAGGCAAAAACGACCTCACCTGAACCATTTTCCCTGACGACGGGTGGGGACCTAAAATCTCAAACGGTTCATCTTCCTCAAACCGGACAATCCGCTCAAATTCGCGGTGGGGAAATCCGTAGACGCCTCGCGCGCCCTCTTCATTTTTTTGAAATACTTTAAACATAAGGTTCCGTCAATTCATTGGTGTGAGTGATACAGCCAACATAAAATCGTTCTCTTGGCATGCCTTTTATTAACCTTTCCCCTCCCCTCTTTTGTAAGAGGGAAGCCGCTTCTCAAAGTTGACGAATAGCATGTTCAATTTTATTTTTGTTGGCATTGGACGCGCGTATTGTACCTTATTTTCAAAATTTTTCGGAGCTTGTTACTACGGAACCGCCCAAGACAGAAAAACAGCCTAAAAAATCGACCTTTCCTTGTAGACGCTTAACACTAAGCCAAGCGCTATGCAGTTCATAATAAACGAAGATCCTCCGTAGCTAATCAGCGGAAGGGGGAGGCCCGTGATTGGCATGAGGCCGATCGTCATTCCGACATTGATCAGAACGTGGGAGGCAAGAAGGGCTAACACCCCGCCCGCCAGCAGTTTCGCCTTGATGTCGGTCGTGCGCTCCATGATGAGGAAGATGGCCTGAAAAAGGTACGCGTAAAGACAAAGGACAAGCAAGGTCCCGATAAAACCGAGCTCTTCCCCGATCACACAAAAAATGAAATCGGTATGGTGTTCCGGAACAAAGTGTAGCTGGGTTTGGGTACCGGCAAGATACCCCTTCCCCATCAATCCTCCTGAGCCCACCGCAATTTTCGACTGAATGGCAGTGTACCCGGAACCAAGCGGATCCAGATTTGGATTGAGAAAAACCAGAATTCTCTTTTTCTGATAATCCTTGAGCATTTCCCAGGCAAGAGGCGCCATCACCAGAACCCCCGCGAAGGCCGTGATCAAAAACCGCCATCGGATACCCCATAAAAAAAACATGACGAGTACCATCGGGATAAAAAGCAGGGCTGTCCCAAGATCCGGTTGTTTGACAACCAAAAGCCACGGTACCGCCAGCAAAACCAGCGCGCCCAAAACCGTCTTGGTCTGTCCCTGAAGGGGATTGCGGGATCCCAGATAATTGACAAGCGCCAGCAATGTCCCAAGTTTCGCAAACTCGGAAGGTTGAAGAAGTAGAGGCCCCACATTGAGCCAGCGTTGCGCCCCAAAATGTTTGGATCCCACAAAAAAAACAAGGATCAAAAGAATCACACTGAATCCGTAAAATAGATACCCGACACTAAGCAAGGGCCGATATCCCACGTAAGGGATAGCCAGCATGGTCACAAGCCCTATCACGGCCCACAAAACTTGTTTGATTTCGTACTGACCGGAATCGCGGAAGGAAGCGCTATAGATAAAAAGAATCCCGATAACTGCCAGACTCATCACCGCCACAATAAGCGGCCAATGGAGATCTTTAAGCAATTTTCGGAACATAACTTCCCTTCCAGAGCTCAATCAGTTGTTTGACGATTCTGGCGCCCGCAATTCCGCCGGAGCCACCATGTTCCACAAATACGACAAATGCAATTTTGGGATCTTTGTAGGGGAAAAATCCGGTCATCCATCCATGGGCCTTAAGAGGCGGGGTTTGGGCCGTTCCGGTCTTCGCGGCAAGCTTGCCAAAATCCACCCGAGCTAACTGTCCCGTGCCATAGTCTGACTCCACGACCTGAAGCATGGCCTTTTTGATCACGTCCAGATTTTCCTCACGGATCGCAACCCGATCGCGGGAGCTTTCTTCGTATTCATTGTTCTGGACGAGATGGGGATCCACGAATTTTCCGTTCTTGGCGATGATCGAGGTGAGACGGAGAATTTCAAGTGGGGTCACGAGCACATACCCTTGCCCAATCGCCATATTGATGGTTTCGCCCTGATACCAGGGTTGTTTAAATCTCGCCCGCTTCCACGCGCTGTCCGGAATCAGGCCGGGCGCCAGCTTGCTGATTTCCAGACGCATGGGTTCCCCGAGACCAAGCTCATGCGCGTATTTTGCGATCTCTTCCGGCGTAAGCTTTGTGGCAACGTTATAAAAATAAACGTTACAGGATCGCTCGATCGCCTGATACAGGTTAATACTGCCATGTCCCTCTTCAAACCAACATCGGGCTACCCTTCCCGACTTGCCGAGTTTGAAACGTCCATTACAAAAAAAACGGGTCTGGGGAGTGATTTTCCCCACCTCAAGAGCGGCCAGCGCCGTCACGAGTTTAAAAATAGATCCAGGAGGATAGGCCGCGCCGATCGAACGGTCAATCATCGGGCTTTGAACATCCGTAAGAACGGAAAGCCTCCGCGCGCTCGCGGATGGACTGACAAAAATATTCGGNNACAAGATCAATCACGGCAACGCTCGCGCGCTGGTCCTTGATCAGCTCCATGATTTTCTGTTGAAAATCAAGATCCAGCGTAAGGTGCAAATCCGAACCCGGCTCGGCAGGCCGTCTGGAGAGAACTCCGACCATCCGTCCCCGCGCGTCCACTTCAATTTGTTCTCCCCCTCGCCAACCCCGTAACGTATCGTCAAAATATTTTTCAATTCCCATACGCCCGATCATGGAATGGATCCCGAAGCGATCCCGGTCAAGACGCTCGTATTCCTCCCCGTTAATCGCCTGGATATACCCGATCACATGAGAGGCTGTTTCACCGTAAGGATAATGCCGGACGCCGCCGATACGGATCGCCACTCCCGGAAGTTCCGGCTTTCTTTCTTCAATCAAAATAGCCAGAGATTTTGGAATGTCCGGTTTGATCAGTGCCGGCGCGAAAGGATATTCCCTGCCGGCGCTCATCCGGTAACGAACCTCTTTTTCCTTCATGTCAAGGAGCTTGGCAAGCGTGGGATAAACTTCCGGGGTCACGTCTTCCGGAAAGGCAACGACGTCATAAGAGACGCGGTTGGTCGCAAGCAACCGTCCCGACCGGTCAAAAACCCGCCCGCGGGAGGCTTCGATGGGAATGAGCCGGATGTGATTGCGAATACTCAAATCGCGATAGTAATGTCCCTTCAACACCTGGACATGGAACAAACTCAGCGCCAGAAAAAGCAACGCTAAAAAAACAACCGCCTGAAGAAGATAAAATCTCGATATTCTCATTTGAAAAGCTCGTATTGTCGGGAAAGGGCACGATCCCCTATCGCAAAACGTGTCAAAGGACCGAAAAACGGAAGTAAAAGAGCCGTATAAACCCCCATTAAGATAATCGTACCGATGTGCGACGCAAGAACACCATCGACACGGCCAATAAACATGCCAAAAGACAGCTTGAGAAGCTCACAAAAAACCACGTACAAGAGGGTAATAAAAAAATAAATCCCGGGGAATTCCCGTTCAATTCTTCGGACCACTTGATCCAGCAAAAGGGCCATGGCCACCAGGATACCCGCCTGAACACCCAAGAGTTCCCCGCCAATAAAGTCTTTCAAAAGTCCGGCCCAAAACGCGACCGGAATTGTTTTTTTTGTTTCCCATTCAAACGACGCGTAACAAACAAAAAGATAAAGAAATGACGGATAAACCCCTCCGATCCCGAAAACCGGAAGCACGGCATGATCCAGCACGCTCAGGAAGGCAAAATAGAGGATTACTTTGAGGCTGGTGAGATGAGGCATAGCAATTCCTCAATTTTGGAAAAAGACGCGGCTGGCCGAACCTGCGCGCGAAGATGAAGCCCGTCGGGATCTTTTTCCAGGGAAACAACCGTTCCGATCTGGATTCCTTTCGGAAAAAGGCTTTCGATTCCCGAGGTAATGATCTCTTCACCAATCGTGATTTCAGAATCAATCGGAAGATATTTCATCTGCAAAATCTCGGAACCGGTTCCGGAAATCACCCCTTGAACGCGACCGTTCGCCGTCAGGGCGCTGACCCGGCATTGTGGATCCGGCAAAAAAATAGCCCGTGACGTATAAGGCCCTACTTCGAGTACCCGGCCCAAAAGCCCTTCCGGAGCCACCAGCACCATATCCTTCCGGATGCCGCGATTGGATCCCTTATCCAGTATCACCACACGTTTCCATGGGGTGTTGTCCTCTCCGATCACCCGGGCGCCAACGGTCTTGTACGGAAGCGCTTGCGAAAAATCGAGAAGTTTCCGAAGACGTTGATTTTCCTTATCCATTTCTTCATATCGCAATAACCGTGTCTGGAGGTCGAGAATTTGTTCCTGATATTCCCGCGCCTTGGAAACGGCATCCCAAAATTTCCCAAAATTCAACCGTAAGGCACTGGCGGTATTTCGAACGGAGGAACCTGCGAAAAGGACGGGTTTTGAAACGGAGTCAAAAACATTTCGAACGGATTGATGTATGCGCGGGAACTGAAAACCGGTGAGCAAAATCAGCAAAGCGCCCCCCAACCAACCCAGCGAACGCCAACGGCGAATCAGCACTGTGTCCCCCACCTATTCAGAAAATAAAACTGTTCTTTAAACATCACGGACCGGAAGGAGACAAGTTTGAGGAAACCCGAACCCAAATCAGAAGCAGGACGAAGAGGTTTTTTCGATCTACGTCACGAACAGCTGCGATCCGGCAAGTTAAAGCCGACTAAAACTCAGACGATCCAAGCGGGACCGTACACTAGCGCTAGTACTCCCGGGCCGAACCCGTATTCACGGACAATCGTTTTAACAAGGTAAAATCACTCAAATAACGCCCGGTTCCGAGCGCTACCGCGGTCAACGGATCATCCGCAATGTGAACGGGCAAACCTGTTTCCTCACTGATCAATTTGTCAAGTCCCTTGAGAAGGGAACCACCTCCCGCCAAAATCAAGCCACGGTCAATAAGGTCTGCAGAAAGTTCGGGAGGGGTACGCTCAAGCGCGATACGCACCGATTCAAGAATGGAGGAAAGCGGCTCTGACAAAGCTTCCCGAATCTCTTCGCTGGTGATACTAATCGTCTTGGGCAGACCGGCAAGAACATCACGTCCCTTCACATCAAGCGTGGTTTCTTCCTCAAGCGGATACGCCGAACCAATTCGTATCTTGATCTCTTCGGCGGTGCGCTCGCCTATCATGAGGTTATAAGCCTTCTTCAGGTGACTGATAATCGATTCGTCAAACTCGTCGCCCCCGATGCGAATACTTTTAGCAAATACGATTCCGGACAAGGAGATCACGGCAATCTCGGTCGTCCCACCCCCAATATCGATAATCATGTTGCCGGCAGGTTCATGGATCGGAAGCCCCACACCAATGGCGGCCGCGATAGGTTCCTCGACAAGAAAAACCGGGGTTCGCGCGCCAGCCCTCTCCGCGGAATCTTTAACTGCTCTTTTTTCAACTTCGGTAATCCCGCTCGGCACGGCCACAACAACACGCGGTCCCACTGGACTGTGACGGCGGTGAACCTTACGGATGAAGTACCGGAGCATCGCTTCGGTGATGTCAAAATCGGCAATCACACCGTCCTTCATGGGCCGAATAGCGGTAATATTACCGGGGGTTCGTCCCAACATCCGCTTGGCTTCTTCACCTACGGCAAGAGCCGAGTGGGTCGCCCGGTCAATCGCAACAACCGAGGGCTCACAAAGAACCACGCCTTGACCTTTCAGATAAACTAACGTGTTCGCAGTTCCAAGATCAATACCAATATCGGAGGAAAAAAAGCCTAAAAGTCTGTCCAAAAGTAGCATATATGAACGCCTTTTTCGTTAGTGTGTGGGATCAATTTTGTAGAGGCGGTAGTATAAGCGAAAGCCGTCTGCCCTGTCAAACCAAAATCGGTTCCCGGTTAGTCTGCCATGAATTGTGTAATAATCTATGCGGGAGTGAATAAAAAGGGTCCGTCTTTCCGCTCACCACAGCCAGGGAGAAATACGGCCTATGTCACGTCAGATTGCTCCAACGCACCCAAACCTTGAAAGTATGAAAGACGAGGCCCTTTCCCAACTTCGGGGAAACGGTCAGGAGCGGTAAATCCCCTGGATTTCTCCCGCCGCCACACAAACATTTCGGCGGTAACAAACCGCAAATTGACCGGGAGTAACGGCACGCTGAGGCTTATCAAAAGAAAGTAGTGCCTTGTTTTTGGATTTCAGAATCAGGACGGCTGGAGCCCCTTGCTGACGGTATCGAATTTTCGCCTGAACCCGCAAAGCCTTTTGGGGAGCCGCCGACGGAAAATGGCAGGGCTTTAGAACTATTTCTTTTTGGAATAAACGTTTTTTATCTTTTGTAATTTCGAGCGTGTTCCGCCCCATCTCATGTCCTCTGACGAAATACGGCCCTCCCGAAAGCCCCAAGCCTTTTCGTTGTCCTATCGTGTAAAAATGAAGTCCCCGGTGCCGCCCAATAATCTTTCCCTCGTCATTTAGCATGTCCCCAGGTTTCAGGCCAATCTCCTTGGCAAGAAAAGCATTCATCGCTTTTCCCGAAACAAAACAAAAATCCTGACTTTGCTTTTGCTTCAGAAAAATTTCAAATCCCGCCTTTTCAGCCATGCGATAAACCTCCCTTTTCCTTAAGTGGCCGAGCGGGAGAACAAGCCGCGCGAGTTGCGACTGATCAAGAAAACTAAGCGAATAAGTTTGATCCTTCTCGGTATCACGAGCCTTCAGCAGTTCATATTTTCTAAGCCCCGGATTTCTCCGGACTCGAGCGTAATGTCCCGTAGCCACATACTCAATCCCATGCCTGCTCCCCCATCGAAAAAGCTCCTTGAATTTTAAAAACCGATTACACATCACACAGGGATTCGGGGTCTTGCCCAAACGCAACCTCCCGAGAAAATAATCAATGACCGCCTTTTTAAACTTTCGGGAAACGTCATAAACAAAATAAGGAACTCCGAGCTTGTCGCAAACATCCCTGGCGATCCGAAAAGACTCTTCACTACAACAGACATTTTCTCTCAGGCAGTTCGCGGGGTCTTTCCAGACGGGGTATTTGAGTGACACTCCCACGGGCCGCCAGCCCTGTTTTATCAGAAGTAAGAGAGCCATGGACGAATCCACGCCTCCCGACATGCCTACCACAATTTTTCGGCCTCTTTTGCCTGTGATTTTGAGAACCATTGTTTAAGGCCGTCCAAACCGGTGATAAAAACCCGAAGTTCGTAACGCAAAAGAACTTCGAGTGGCGGAAGAAGAGGAGATTTTAACCCGCCGGATGAGGTAAGGATTCCCGAGGTATTTCCGGTCGTGCACGTGACTTGCGGCACAGGCATACTCGTAACCGGCTTTCTTGACGTACTCCANNATCGTCTCCGTGAAAGACCCGGACGGATAAGAAAAGGCGCGAACCGGCACGCCTATTTTGTCTTCAATTTGTTTTTTAGATTCCACAATCGATCGCAGGGCGTCAGGCCCTGAAATGTCCGCAAGAGGCTTATGAAAAAGCCCGTGGCTTCCAATCTCGATACCGGGCGTACGCGCCATTTCATTCACCATTTGCCACGTCATAAATCCTTGGTTACCTATCGTTTCAGGCGTCACAAAAAAAGTCCCGGGAAATCCCAGATGGCGGAGCGTCACATACGCGCACGCGTAATTGTCAAGGTATCCGTCATCAAAAGTAAGCGCAACTTTTTTGTCAAAAACACCAGACACCCCTTTGGCTTTGGCGCACACTGAGAGCGGAATTAATTCATAGCGCCCCGCCCTCAACCAGTCCATTTGGCGGGAAAAAAGTTCGGGATCAATCGCAAGTTTATTTTGGGGGAATCGCTTCGTATCAAAACTGTGGTACGCCAGCACAGGAATATATTTTTTCATCCTTGTCCCACCACTTGTTCATACACATTCTGGGTTTGTTGATACATGTTCAGCGCGGTATACCGAGAAGCGGCCTGATGCCCCGCACGGGCCATCCTCAAACGAAGATCCGGGTCCCGCGCATAACCCTCAAGACATTTTGACAACCCTTCCACGTCCTTTTCATCAAAAAGAAGTCCGTATTTGCCCTGCCCCAAAAGTTCCCCAATCCCTCCGGAACGGGACCCAGCCACAGGAAGCCCAGCCGCCATAGCTTCTAAAATCGATAACCCAAATGCTTCCGGCCAAAGGTAGGGGGCCACAAACAGGTCAGCCGCGGCAAAAACCTTTTCGGTCTGCGTGACATTTCCCAAAAACCGGATCTTCTCCCGAATGCCGAGGGCGTTCACCTGATCTTCAAGCCGTTGTTTATAATCCGGCTCACCCGATCCCGCCACGAGAAGTCTTAAAAACGGATTCTCCCGGGCAACCAGCGCGAACGCCTCGATCAAAAAGTGGACGCCTTTGACAGGTATTAAACGGGACAGGGAGAGAATAACGATTTCTTCGTCACAAAACCCATAGTCCTTCCGGCACATTCTCCGGTCAACTTGTTTCACCCTCATCCTTAAACCTTCAACGTCAATGCCGTTAACCACCACCGTTACAGGAGGCAGATTTTTTTCGCCAAAAATATCAGTCAATCCATCCTTCATCGTTTTTGAATTAGCGATGATGGCGCTTCCCCAGCAGGGATAAAGAATCCGTCCCAGCCGTTTTTTATAAAACATGTGCGCCGTCGAGAGAAAAGGCACACGCGTGAAGAACTTCGACGCCGCGGCCAACACTTGAGCGACCCTTGTGTGCGTGTGGATAACATCAATTTTTTGCTTCCTCACATAGGAAATCAATCGCGGAAGCTGAGACCAGAGTCTCGGGGAAAGCTCACTTTTGCACCGGGGAACATCGCTCACGACTTCCCGGGTCATCGACCGGAAATCATCCAGGCACACACCGCTACTTGCCCAAAGATAAACCTCATGCCCCGCTCGCGTCTGTTCTTTCACCAACGCCTGAAGATATGTGGTAATGCCACCGGTATTGAGATGAGTTGTAATGTGTAAAATCTTCATCGCTAACGTAGCGCGCGACCGTCACAATCCTGAAATAAAAAAGGACCTCCCGTGAGGAAGATCCTTTTTTGAACGCGGTTAAAATTCGAGATCAAATCTGGGAAGTGCAATTCGGGCAACGGGTGGCCTTGAGCGATACCGTCGAAAAACAAAACGGGCACTCTTTCGTTGTTGGGACCGCGGGCGCCGGTTCCGGCTTGCGCTGCAAGACAGAAATTTGTCTAATGACAACAAAAATAACAAACGCGACAATCAAAAAGTTGATCACCGTGTTGAGGAAGACCCCGTAATTCAACGTGGGAGCCCCTGCCTGTTGCGCCTCCGCCAA
>DCTJ01000021.1:1807-7371 GCA_002329545.1 Candidatus Omnitrophica bacterium UBA1443 | reverse complement strand
AGCATGTTAATAAGACCTCAAGTGCAATCAGGATCACCCACATCGCGACAGGGATCGTGGTACAATGCCAAAACGAGCGATCCCAGGGACAGAACAAGGCCGTGGCGTTCAAGGTTCTGAAGGCCCGTCTTTTTGAACGTTATCGTCAGGAGCAGGAAGCGGAACTTTCACAAAAGTATGGTCCGAAGAAGAAGATTGAGTGGGGGTCCCAAATTCGCTCTTACGTTTTTCACCCCTACACCATGGTGAAAGATCATCGCACGGCTGTGGAGACTTCCAACGGACAGGCGGTGATGGATGGAGATCTTGACGAATTTATCCAGGTTTATTTGAAACAGAACGTCTCAAAAATCTAGCACCGTGCAGGGGCGTTTTCCCCGCGTCGAACTTTTGACATTGAACACAGGACTCAAAGTGATTAATTACATATTGAAGAAAATATTTGGCACACAGAATGCGCGGACCTTAAAAAAAATCTGGCCGGTGGTCGATGAGGTGAACGCGCTGGAGCCTGAGATCCAGAAACTTTCTGATGATGCGNNAAGGTGCAACGCTTGATTCTCTGTTACCCGAAGCTTTTGCGGTGGTGCGGGAAGCCTCAAAGCGTACGACCGGAATGCGACATTTTGATGTCCAGATTCTTGGGGGGCTTGTCCTTCATAAGGGAAAAATTTCCGAAATGTCGACCGGTGAGGGTAAAACGCTTGTGGCAACACTTCCCCTTTATCTGAACGCGCTTGAAGGAAGGGGGGCGCATCTTATTACGGTGAACGATTATCTTGCCAAGCGTGACCGCAACTGGATGGGACCGATTTATGAGTTTCTGGGACTGACAGTGGGTGTGATTCAGCATGATATCCCTCACGAAGAACGCCAGAAGGCCTATGCGGCGGACATTACTTATGGCACCAACAACGAGTTTGGGTTTGACTACCTGCGCGACAACATGGTGACCAGTCTGGATGCGCGGGTCCAACGGCCGCTTCATTACGCAATTGTGGACGAGGTCGACTCGATCCTGATCGACGAAGCACGTACCCCGCTCATCATTTCCGGCCCGGCAGAAGAGTCTACGGACAAGTATTATCGGGCCCAGCGTGCAACGGGACAGCTCAGAGGATATCGGATAGTCAAGGAGCAGGTGGACCCCGAGTGGAAGGCGAAGCTGGAAGAAATTAAAAAAGAATATGATTACATTGCCGATGAGAAAGCCAAGACCATTCGATTGACAGAGTCCGGGGAAGCCAAGGCCGCAAAAGCGATGGGGGTCGAGAATATGCATGACTCCGATACGGTCGCCGAGCGGCACCATATTATTACCGCGATTCGCGCCAAAGAGTTTTTTGAAAAAGATGTCGATTACATCGTTAAAGACAATGAAATTCTTATTGTGGATGAGTTTACGGGACGTCTCATGCCGGGCCGCCGTTTTTCAGACGGTTTACATCAGGCGCTCGAAGCGAAAGAATCGGTTGAGATCAAGCGCGAAAATCAAACTCTTGCCACAATTACGTTCCAGAATTATTTTCGGATGTACAAGAAACTCTCCGGGATGACCGGAACGGCCGCCACGGAAGCCGTCGAGTTCGACAAAATATACAAGCTTGATGTGGTGGTGATGCCGACCAATCGTCCGTGCGTCAGGGAAGATCATCACGATTCTGTTTACCGGACCGAAAAGGAAAAGTTTGATGCTGTTGTTCGTGAGATCGCGGAAGTTCACAAGGCGGGGCGGCCTGCGCTGGTCGGTACGATCTCGATCGAAAAATCGGAAAAACTCAGTAAGTTGCTACAGAGAATCAATCTTCCCCACACGGTTTTAAATGCCAAATATCACGAAAAAGAGGCCGAGATTGTCGCTCAGGCTGGACAGCCCGGTGCGGTCACGATTGCGACTAACATGGCGGGTCGCGGAACCGACATCGTGCTTGGACCCGGGGTGAAGGAAAAGGGTGGCCTGGCGGTGATTGGAACGGAACGCCATGAATCGCGGCGTATTGACAATCAGCTTCGGGGGAGATGCGGGCGCCAGGGGGATCCGGGGACATCCAAGTTTTTTATCTCGCTTGAAGATGAGCTGATGCGTCTTTTTGGTTCCGACCGGATATCGGGCCTTATGCAACGCCTCGGGATGCAAGAGGGAGACGAGATTCAGCATCCCTTTGTGAATCGTGCGATGGAGACGGCGCAGAAGAGGGTGGAATCTTATAATTTCGAAATCCGGAAACACCTGCTTGAATATGATGATGTGATGAATCGCCAGCGCGAGCTGATTTATGGAGAACGGGACCTCGTGCTCAAAGGGAGTTACGAGGAACTCAAAAAGCATATTTTTGAAATGGCTGAGAATGTGGTTGAAAACCTGCTTTTGACCCATGTTAATCCCGATCTTCGTGATGATGAAAAAAATCCTGAAGGTCTGGCCCTGGCGCTGGGGGAAAAACTGGGTGTCGATTTCCGGAAAGTCATTGAGGAAAATATGTACGGGATTGAATCCCTGCAAGCGGAGTTGAATGAACAGGTTGTCGCGCTCTACAATGCGCGCGAGCAGGCGTTCGGAATAGAACGCATTCATTTTCTTGAGAAGTACATTCTCCTCCAGGTCATTGACACGAAATGGAAAGAGCACCTCTACTCGCTTGATAGCCTGCGCGAAGGGATCGGTCTCCGGGCGTATGGACAGCGGGATCCTCTTGTGGAATATAAAAAAGAAGCGTTTGCTCTTTTTGATTCCATGACGGAAGTCATCAAGGATGAAGTTATTGAGCTTCTTTTCCGGGTCCAGGTGGTTCGTGAAGAAAAAATGCGTCTGGAGCCCGAGGCGCCGCGTGCGCAATACTTGCATCCGGAATCCGGGGGGATGAAAAAAACTGCGGAAAAAGCCTATCAGGATGTGGAACGCGGGCCGGATATGCAATCACATTTTGCTCCTCGGCAAAACACTCCCGATCAAAAACCCGAGCCCATCCATCGCGAAGCCCCCA
Organism: Candidatus Omnitrophica bacterium UBA1443; assembly: GCA_002329545.1. Taxonomy (GTDB): domain Bacteria; phylum Omnitrophota; class Omnitrophia; order Omnitrophales; family Aquincolibacteriaceae; genus UBA1443. The sequence continues at coordinate 4,387 of DCTJ01000021.1, read as the reverse complement.
AGGTGGGACGAAACGACCCCTGTCCTTGTGGCAGTGGTAAAAAGTACAAGAAGTGCTGTGGCGTTAATGAGTAATCTGAAGATCGGGTGAGGAGGGACGGATGACGAAAAAAAAATCTGCTCTTTCAGCCATTATCCTTCATCCCTCCTTTCTTTCTTTGTCGACCGGTGTTTTACTGACCTTGTCTTATCCGTTTCCGGGATGGGAATTCCTCGCATGGGTTGCCCTCATACCACTTTTTTACGCCCTCCGTTTGACTTCTTCCGGCACCCAGGCTTTAGGCCTTGGCTATCTCACAGGATTTGTTTTTTTTGCCCTATCCATGCATTGGCTTGTTCATGTCACGCCGGTGGGCTGGTTTTTGCTTGCTGCATTTGAAGCGTTATTTTTTGCAGTTTTCGCGTGGCTAGTATTTTGGGGAAAAAAAACAGAATGGCCCGCGATTTGCAAAATTTTCTGGGCGGCCTCCTCGTGGACGCTGATGGAGTTCATCCGCTCTGAAATTCCGGTGTTTGGATTCGGCTGGAATTTACTCGCTTATTCGCAGGCCTTTTCACCGGCGACGATTCAATCGGCAAGTCTGGTGGGAGCCTATGGTCTGGGTTTTTTGATCGTGATGGTCAATGTGACTCTTGCGAAACTATTCAGGCCGGAGAATCAGAGGAAACGAGGTGTGGCGGCGTCTCTTTTTTCATTTGCCGTTTTGATTTTTTTGGGAAATTCTGTTTTTGGCGAGTGGCGGCTTTTGGAGGAAAAACAGCCGGAGGAATATCTTCGGGTTTCGGTGCTTCAGGGCAATATCCCTCAGTCGCTGAAATGGGCCCCTGTGGCCCGGGAAAAAATTATCGGGATTTATTCCAGGCTTTCGGAGCTGGCCTCGATTGACCAGACTGATCTTGTTTTTTGGCCCGAGGCGTCTTTTCCCGGATATTTTAACAGGGATTTTCAATCTGAAATTGTGCAAAACCTGGCGCTCAAACTTTCGCTACCGATGTTGATCGGCGGGCTTCACCGGGTCACCGACAACGAAATTTATAACAGCGCTTATTTGATGGANNGGTGGGATTCGCCAGCGGTATGACAAACTGCACCTTGTTCCATTTGGGGAATATATCCCGCTTAAGCCGCTCTTTTTCTGGCTGACACCGATCGCGGACGCGCTTGGGATCAGTGATTTCAGCGCCGGTGCCACGTCTGAGATTTTTCGGTGGGCGCGTGAGGAATGGCCTTTTGGTGTGCTCATCTGTTTTGAAGACGTTCTTCCGTCTCTTGCCCGCGCCCTTACGGCGCAAGGCGTCAGTTTTATTGCCGTGATTACCAATGATGCCTGGTTTCTGGATACGTCAGCGCCCTTTCAGCATCTTCAAGGGTCGATATTTCGGGCGGTCGAAAACGGGGTCCCGGTGGTTCGGGCCGCGAATACGGGAGTGTCTGGTTTTATCTCGAGGCGGGGAGAAGTGCTGAAAACCGTGATGGATGAAAATCAGAAAAAAACCTTTGTGACGGGTTTTGCCACTTACGATCTTCCGCTTTTGACCCGTCCGACGATATATCGAACGATCGGCTGGATGTTCCCTTATTTTGTCGCCGGATTGCTCGCCTTGTTAACCATTTTTATGATAAGAAAAAATATCCATGGATCACTTTCGTAAAGGAGACTCATCAAATCGGGCGGGGCGCAAGGTTCCTTGCGTCTTGTCTTCCGCGTTAGGCGTCTTTTTTTTAATTTTTCTGTTGGGGGGATGCGTGCGTGTTACCGGTACCGCCGGTTACTGGAAAACAGGCGAGGACGGCAAAACAAAGGCCAAGCGAGCAACTTTTGACACCGCCGATTATGTCCCGCTTGGTCCCTCGTCGGGGTCCATTGATTTTTGACCGGACCGCGGTCGCGTCTTTCCTTAAGGAATGAATTAAAAAAGAGTTTGCTTAAGCCCGCCCTGAAACTTCCCCGGTTTCGGTATTGACGCGGACCTTGTCTCCGATCTCAATGTAAGAGGGGACCTGGACCTCAATTCCCGTTTCGAGTTTGGCGTTTTTGAGCGACCGGCCCTGGGCCGTGGCTCCTTTTAGTCCCGGATCGGTTTCGGTTACCGCGAGTTCCACGTAGACGGGGAGCTCCAGGGACACCACTGAACCGTTTAGCTTCAGCGCCTGGGCTTCAAAGTTTTCCTTGAGGTAAAACCTTTGCTCACCCAGTTTGGCCGCGCTAATCGAAAATTGCTCGTAGGTCGAATTATCCATAAAGCAGTATTCATCCCCTGAGGCGTAAAGAAACACCACCGGAATCTTTTCGACGTCCGCGAGATCGAATTTTTCCGTTGTCGAAAATGTTTTGTCAAGGATGGCGCCGGTCAGCAAGTTTCTTACCCTCGCTTTGGCCATCGTGGATGCTCCGCGCGCGGTCGGAGACGCGAATTTAACATCAAGGACCCAATAAGGCGTACCATCGATGTAAATGTAAAGTTTCTTTTCAAGTTCTTTCGCGGGCACTTGGGACATAAACGGCCTCCGGTTGATTGGTATGAGTGGGTATTGTATACGAGACGCCGCTTTCGGGAAATTCTGAAATTTTATTCCGAA
>DCTJ01000021.1:0-1796 GCA_002329545.1 Candidatus Omnitrophica bacterium UBA1443 | reverse complement strand
GGCGAGGCGACACGGCCGGCTGGCGTTCTCTTAACGACTTCGTTTTTGAAAACTTCAAAAAGAGGAAATGCCCGGAGAGCGTCAGTTTCCACGAGGCCCCCCGAGACCCCGTTAACACGAATTCCTTTTGGCATGAGTTCAACGGCGAGATAACGAACCAGGGTTTCCAGCGCCGCCTTTGAAATCCCGATGGCGCCGTAATTGGGGATATAACGATGCGAACCCAGGCTGGAAAGCGCCAAAATAGTGCCTTCCTTTTTTGCTTCCATGCCCGGAAGGACTTTTTGGACGAGAGCCAGAAACGCCCTGGCGTTGATATCCATTGAAAGATCGTATTGATTGATTTTGAGTTTGTGAACGGGCTTGAACGCTCCGAGCGCGGCATTGTGTATCAGGATATCAATCGATCCAAAACTCTTGAGTACGGAATCAATCAGCGAGGGGAGGGCATCCAGATCTCCGACGTTGCATTGAAATATCTCGGCTTTCACGCCCAAGGCGCGAATTTGTTCCGCCGTGTTTTTCGCGGCAACCTCGTTATGCAGATAATTCACGGCGATTTGAGCGCCCTTTTCCGCAAGCGCGAGAGCCGTCGCTTTTCCGATCCCGCGGGAGGCGCCCGTGATGAGCGCTGTTTTTCCATGGAGAGGCTGTGTCATAGACCGAGAGAATAGCAAAGAATTTCCAAAATCTCAAAATAAATATCCAGTTTTGGTGAATTTCGCGGGGCGAACAAAATTTTTCTCGACAAATTACAATTCGCTTTAGTATGATACCGCAATGGGACACTTAGCGATATCCATTCAACGTATTTTACAAGCACAAGGCGCCATGAATAACGGAGGCTCTTGTGCTTTTTTTGTTACCACAAATCAAAATCACAATCACTTTAAAAGGGACGGGCGACGGATGAGCGCCGGTCCCTTTTTTATTGTTTAAGGAGGAATGTATCATGTCAGTTTTTATTGGACGTGATCGTAAGGTGCGCCGCGCGTATGGCTTTGACGAAATCGCCCTTGTGCCCGGTGATGTTACGATCAACCCGGAAGAAGTTGATATCAGTATGCCGCTCGGGAAGATGAATCTCCCGATACCGTTCCTTGCGTCGGCGATGGACGGAGTGGTGGATCCGAAATTTGCGATTGCCATGGGCAAGCTCGGAGGTCTCGCGGTACTGAACCTCGAAGGTATTTACGTGCGCTACGATAATTACGAGGCCATTCTTGATGAGATTTCGAAAGCGACGCCCGAGAAAGCGACTCAACTTGTCCAAAAACTTTATGTGAAGCCAATCAACGAAAAGTTGGTTGCCAAACGTATCCGGGAGATCAAAAAGGCGAAAGTGCCCTGCGCTGTTTCCGCTATTCCGCAACGCGCGGAGCGTTTGGGGAAAATCGCGGAAGAATCGGGCGCGGATGTTTTTGTGGTGCAATCGACCGTCACCTCCGTGCGCCACATTTCCAAAGCTTACCAGGCGGTTGATTTTAAAAAGTTCTGCAAGAAGATGAAGATACCGGTCATTCTTGGAAATTGTGTCACCTACAAAGTGGCGCTCCAGCTGGCTGAGACCGGTGCCGCCGGACTTCTCGTTGGAATTGGCCCCGGGTCCGCCTGCACGACGCGCGGTGTGCTCGGAATTGGCGTGCCGCAGGTGACGGCTATCGCGGATTGCGCGGCGGCACGTGAATATCATCACAAAAAGACGGGGAAATACGTGTCGATTATTGCGGACGGCGGAATGTCGACGGGGGGGGATATTTGCAAGTCAATCGCCAGCGGCGCCGATGGCGTCATGG
>DCTJ01000050.1 GCA_002329545.1 Candidatus Omnitrophica bacterium UBA1443 | reverse complement strand
TTTTGTGGTGGGTACAAAAAATGGTTTATGGTATGAGTACCAGCGGAAATTTTCTAACGGGGCCCAACAGATAAAGGATCTCCAATGATTATCGGATTAACGGGGAAAAATGGATCGGGAAAAGGGGAGGCGGCCAACTTCCTCAAGGAACGGGGTTTTCATTATTATTCTCTCTCGGACGCTCTTCGTGAAGAGGCTGGGAAACGCGGTCAACCTCTCGCTCGCGAGACGCTTGTGGCGTTAGGCAATGAGTTGCGGGAAAAAGAAGGGCCGGGTTGTCTCGCGGAGAGGATCTACGCGAAGCTTGATCCTGAAAAACATTATATTATTGATTCCATCCGTCACCCCGCCGAAGTCCAGGTTTTCCGCCGCAGGGCAGATTTTAAATTTTTGAGGGTGAATGCTCCCGAGAGGCTTCGTTTCGAGCGCATGAAACAACGCGGCCGGGAGAATGACCCCGAAACATGGGAAGATTTTCAGGCGCTTGAGGCCAAAGAATCAAAGAGCGAAACCAAGACCGACCAACAGCTTGATCAGACCCTCGCGCTCGCCGATCTCCAGGTGGACAATAATGGCCCGCTGAAAGAACTTCACGACAAGCTCAGGCAACTTCTCGTTAAAATCGCCCAAAGTTCGACCCGGCCGGGATGGGATGAATATTTCATGAATATCGCGAAAGTGGTGGCATTGCGGTCCAACTGCATGAAGCGAAAGGTCGCGGCGGTGATCGTGAAAGAAAAAAGGATTATCTCGACCGGTTATAACGGAACTCCCCGGGGGATTACGAATTGTAACGAGGGCGGCTGTCCCCGTTGCGCGTCGGTTGAAACTTCCGGGAAGGATCTCGGGGAGTGCATTTGTTCGCATGGGGAAGAAAACGCGATTGTGCAGGCGGCCTATCACGGGGTTTCGGTGAAAGGGGCAACGATCTATACGACTTTTTCTCCGTGTCTGATGTGCACTAAAATGATTATCAATTCCGGGATTCAGGAAGTTGTTTATCAGGCGACCTATCCGCTTTCTGACACGTCCTTCAAACTTCTTCAGCAGGCCGGGGTCGCGATTCGACAGCTTTCGGTCTAGCGCGCCATGGATTCTCGCGAAAAACCCCACGGTGATGTTCCCCGGGGGAAAAACAACGTTCGTCCCTCGCTTGAAAAACAGGATTCGAGCCCCCTCATTGAAAAAATCCGCGCCAATGATTATTGCCTGCGAAGTGGACGTCTGGAGATTTATCTTGCCAGGGAATTCGGATTTTGTTACGGGGTGGAACGGGCGGTGGAATACGCGTATGAGACGCGCCTGAAATTCCCGGATTGCAGGATTTTTTTAACGGATGAAATTATTCATAACCCGAGAGTGAACCGTGAGCTCCGCGAACTCGGGATCCGGTTTTTATCCGGCCCTTCGGCCTGCGGACTGGCCGTGACCGATCTTGATGAAAAAGATGTCGTGATCATGCCGGCATTCGGCGTGCCCGTCAACGCGTTGAAAGAGTATCAGGAGCGCGGGTGTGTGATCGTGGACACGACCTGCGGTTCGGTAATGAGCGTCTGGCGACGCGTGGAATCTTACGCCCGGGACGGTTTTACTTCCGTGATCCACGGAAAGTACGACCATGAAGAAACGAGGGCGACCTGCTCGCGGGCGGGGAAATATCTTGTGGTGAGAGATCAGGCGCAGGCCAGGCAAGTTTGCGATTTGATCCTGAGAGGAGACGACAAGGCGTCAAATACCCCTCGGGAAAACAACCCGTTTCTGGCAGATTTTAAAAGGGTATGTTCGGAAGGCTTTGACCCGGGGAAGGACCTTGAAAAGATTGGTTTTGCGAATCAAACCACAATGCTGATGAGCGAATCGATTGTGATTTCGGGGATGCTTCGGGAAGGGCTGGAGGCCCGCTACGGGATTGAAGCCGCCCGCGCGCGGTTCCGTCATTTTGACACCATTTGTTCGGCCACCCAGGACCGCCAGGACGCCATTCGGGCCCTGGGCGAAAAGCATATGGATTTAATTCTCGTCATTGGTGGTTACAAATCGAGTAACACCGGCCATTTGGCGGAGATCGCTTCCAGGTACGCGCCGACGTTCCATATTGAAGACGCCGATGGTATCCTGTCGAAAGAAAAAATCAGTCATCGAAACATTGATACTCAAATGATCACGGAAACCGACGGATGGATTCCCGGAGGGACCGCTAAAGTTGGAATTACGGCGGGCGCTTCAACCCCCAACCATGTCATCGAAGAAGTTATCGAAAGGCTCATGGAATGTACCAGGTAGCGAAAACACTTTATTTCAATTACGGCCACCGGCTTCTTGGCGGGCACGACAAATGTTCTCATCTCCACGGACATAGCGCGAAGGTCCGGATTGTTCTGCGGGCCCGGAAACTTGACCGGCAGGGCATGGTTGTTGATTTTTTTGACATCAAGAACACGATTGGTAACTGGATTGAGCGCGAGCTGGATCACAAGATGATCCTGAACGCCCGGGACCCTCTCGTCAAATTGCTTCAAAAAGCGGGAGAACCCGTGGTGACTGTCCAGGGCAATCCGACGGCTGAAAGGCTGGCCGAATGGATTTTTAAAGAATCGCGGCGCATGAAACTCCCGGTGGTGGAAGTTTCTCTTTGGGAAAGTGAGGACAGTATGGCGGTGTATACGGCAAATTTAAAGTCCCGGGAACGAAACGAACCCTGAAACAATGATCCCTTGTTCCGGCGGCAAAAAGACCCAACAGTACAAATGTCATTTGGCGTCCTTCACTCTTTTTAAGCGTATTCCGGATTCCGAGACCCGAAATCCGGACTTCATTTTTATCCCATGACAAAAACATTGTTAATAGGCCCCGCCGGATTTGGAAAGACGCATGCCGTCCTGGACTCGTTTGAAAAAAGTTTGCGGGACGGGGATCCTCTGACCGCCTCTTCTTTTTTTGTCGTTCCTTCCGCCGAGCATACTGAGCGCGTGGTATCCATGCTGATCCAGCGCGGACTACCCGGATTTTTTCACAAGCGGGTTACCACTCTTTCGCGATTAGTCGATTCCGTTTTTCAGATACCGGAGATTCCCGTGGCGTCAGGCATGACCCGGACCCTGCTTGTTCGGGAGCTGGTCAGTGAAAATGACTGGGAGTATTTTCGGGAAGTGAAAGATCGGCCCGGGTTCGTCAATCTTGCGCTGGGGCTTATCACCGAGCTCAAGGAATCCCTGATAACGCCGGAGGCGTTTCGGGAACGGATGAACAGTCTTAAAAATTTCGAGCCCGCTTTTGGCGCGAAGTATGAAGCCCTGGCCGCGATTTATGAAGGCTATGAAGTCAAATTGAAAGAACGCGGCATGCGGGACTCCCAGGACACGATAAGGATTTTCCGGGAGCGTTCAGAGAAAAAATCCGGGGAAGTCCGGTTCCGGGATCTCTGGCTTGACGGATTTTTTGATTTTTCAAATCTTCAGTTTGAATACCTCCGGGAGCTTTCGTCCATGACGGAGCGTATGACCGTGACCCTGACGGTGGAAGAAGGGGAGGCCTTTGAGATGGTCCAGTCGACCCGGCGGGCGCTGGAGGGGATCGGTTTTACCGTCGTTAAAACGGGAACCCGAAATTTCCGGACGAAAAATCCGGCGCTGATCCATCTGCGGGAAAATCTTTTCAGGGAGCCGCGGGGCAATTCGACGAGATCGGTTTGTTCCTCCCGCGGGGTGATCTTTCTTGAGTCGGTTGGGGTTGAGGGAGAAATTGAGCTGATCGCGCGGGAAATCCACAAAATCTATTCCCGGGGGAACTGCCGGTACAGTGATTTTGCCGTGCTGTTTCGCCAGGTTCGACATTACGGACCGATGATCGCTTCTGTTTTTTCGAGGTATGGAATTCCGGTCGAGATTCATGAGCGAGAGAGGCTCAAATTTTCGCCGTGGATCGGAGCCGTTATTTCCCTGCTTCTGATCTTCAGGAACGGCTGGCACAGGGACGATGTTCTCGCGTTTTTGAAATCCGGTTACGTGACTCGGATTGGTGAAATGCCGAAAACGGAAGAATGGCTTTCGAGATTTGAAGCCGGTGTTTTTATGAATGGCGTGCTCGAGGGCCGCGAGATGTGGGAGAAAGACTGGGCCGGCGAAGAATCGCTTGTGGTGAATTCCGAAAGCGGCAAAAAAAAGGTTCTGGAGACCCTGATCCGACTGGAATCGGATTTTTTGAAAGCTCAAAGCGTGGAGGAACATATCCGGATCCTTAAACAGGCGGTGACCCGGACGTTCGGGATGATCGAGACATCGGACGCGTACACGCCGATGGTCCGGCGTGACGCGGTTTCCGTGAACCGGTTTGAGACGCTTCTCGAAGAGATCCGGCTGAATGAAACCAGGGGGCGGGGAAGACCGGTTTCTTTCGAGTTTTTCGCGGACCAATTTCTGGGATTAGTCGAGCTGGACGTTTATTCCCTTCATGAGCGCGACAAAAATCGAGTCCAGATTTATGACGTGTCGCTTGCGCGTCAAAAGGAATATAAAACCGTTTTCGTGGCGGGGTTGCTCGAACGGGTGTTTCCGATCCAGATTCGCGAAAATGCCCTGCTTTCCGATTGGGAGAGAAGGATGATCAATGCCGGGCTTGAGCATCCGCTTCAGGAACTTTTGCCGCGCCAGAGTCTTGAGCGGTATCTTTTTTATCTCGCGGTGACCCGGGCGAGTGAGCGGCTTTACCTGTCATGTCCCCGCGTCAATCTGGAAGGCAAGGAATCCCTCAAGTCTTTTTTTCTGGAAGATGTGCGTGAGATTTTTGGGAGCGGAGATTCCGTTCAGGTCATTCGGCAGGACCTTTCACGGCCGTATCCGTCCGTGGATGAATCGATTACTGGAAGGGAACGGGAGATCGCCGTGATGGGAGTCGCGCGGGAAATGAGTGAAAAAAAACGGGGGAAGGGAAAACTGGATGGCGCCGTCCCGGTCTCTCTTGAAAAACTTCTCGACGCGCTCCGACCGGTTAAAGCTTCTCTTGAGGATGAGGCGATTCGCGCGGGAGGATATTTTGAGATTCGGGAGGTGAGCCCGACTCGTCTTGAGGAGTTTGCCAGGTGTCCGTACCGGTATTTTGCTCATCAAATACTAAAACTTCCGGACCCGATGGAGGACATGACCGCCCGGCAGAAGGGAAATATCATGCACTGGGTGCTTGAAGTGTATTTCCGGGAATGGATCCGTCAAAACGGAAAACGACCGCTACCGGCTGAATTTGTCGAAACAAAATTGGCCGAAGCTTTTGAAAAATACCCGCTTTCTTCGGAAAGAAAATATCGCGAGGAACTGGATCGGGCCGAGGTCAGGGAAATGCTTTTTTCCGTCATCGAAAAAGAGGCGGAAACCCTTTTGTCCCGAAAATTTCAGCCCGCTTATGTCGAGTTCGGTTTTGGTCCCGGCCAGGAACGCGATGCTCCGGCGTTTGTGATCGTTCCCGGGGAAAAGGGGATCGCGATCCGGGGACGCATTGACCGGATTGACATTGATCCTGAACGAAAGGCGGCCCTCGTGGTGGATTACAAAAGGACCGCGAAGCTGGATCGCTCGGCGCTTGAGCTTGGCACATCGCTTCAGCTTCCGCTTTATATTCTGGTGGCTGAAAAACTGCTGGGGCTCACCCTGGTGGGCGGCGAGCTTTTTGCCCTGAAAGAGGGTAAGCGGAGCGGGTTTTATCAAAAGGACGAGTGTGAAAAATACGGACTCCAGGTTAGTAAACTGTCGGGGATGAGCGGGGAAGAATTTCGCCGGGTGCTTGACCGGAGCGTGGATTTCGTGAAGCGTTTTACCGAAGAAATCCGGGGGCTCAACATCCTTGTCCGGCCGCGGGATTGTGAAAAATATTGCCCTTATGCCGCTCTTTGCCGGATCGAGAAATGGCGTATCCCCGTGATATTGCAGGAAATCCGGGAGGCAGACGCGCGAACTGTGGGTCAGGGGAACTAGAATTGGTTTTACAAATCCCCTTCGCGTTTTCCATTTTTTTTGAGAAACAGCGGATTAAAAATACTTGGGAGATTGTCTCGGGGGTTTTGTGGTTTAAGCCGGAGGATTCAAGCTCTCAGCTGTTTTTCCGCGTCCACCACGTCACGATCAATTAATTTTCTGGCGCTCGCCGCTTTTTTTCGAACGTCATCTGAGGCGTGCGGCGCGTGCGTGATTTCCCGCAAAAGCTGAATAACCATCCGAAAATAGCGAACGAGGCTTCCTTCGTCTTCCGGAGAATGGCGCGTGACCCGGTCGAAGGGCTCTCCCCGTGTCCAGGATTCCACGGCCTTGGCGAGGTGGAAATACGGGGGTTTTGTGTACGGACGAATTCGATAGACCTGTTCTTTTTTGTGGATGATCCGGTGATAGTGCTGAATGAGTTTGAGGAGCTTCTCATTCTGGGGTGAAAGTTTCGGTGGCTCCTCCACGCCTTTCCGGGGCTCAAAAATCAATCCCATCAAAAATACGTTAAGCCGTGTTTCATCGAATTCGTCAAAGACCTTGTCCTGGTACATTTCCGTGAGTAGTAGCTCATAGCCAAAGATCGAGGACGCGAACTCCCCTTTTTCCGTGAGTTTTCCGTCCCGGATATAATTCAATTCTTTTAAAAGAGAGAGTTTGTTCTGGATCAGGTCGAACCCGTTATCACGCATCCGGCGGGAGGACTGGAAATAGTGGAACGATTTCGGGTAAATTTCGAGCAGGTCTTCTCCGAGATCCCGATAGAGATTAAGCNNGGTCGCGTAGGCGGCGTTGAACTGACTGCGGACGGGTTCGGGTTTTCCGAAAATGACGCGTTCAACCTGGGGGAAGGGAATGTCGTGAGGCAGGATCCGGCAGTAGACGAATCCTTCCGGGTCCATGCCCCTTCGTCCCGCGCGTCCCGCCATTTGATAAAAATCCCTTGTCGTCAGGGTTTTGAATCCCGTGCCGTAAAATTTTTCAAGCTCGTCAAAAATGACCGTCCGGGCCGGCATGTTGATCCCGAGGGCGAAGGTTTCGGTGGTGAAAATCAGTTTGATCAGGCGGCTTGTGAAAAGCCGCTCGATCACTTCCTTGAGCGTCGGAAGCATGCCCGCGTGGTGGTAGGCGATGCCTTGTTCCACGAGCGACCGGATATCTTGGGTGGAGCGTTCCTCCGTGAGGTCATACTTTTCGCAGAGTTTGTCGAAAATCTCCGTAACTTTGACGCGTTCATGTTTGTC
>DCTJ01000083.1:30066-30256 GCA_002329545.1 Candidatus Omnitrophica bacterium UBA1443 | reverse complement strand
GGCGGATAGGGAATCTTTTTAGAAATGTGGTCATTTGAAACTATTTTATTGTGGGCGGCGGTGTTGCTGTTCGCGAGCGCTCTTTCGAGCAAGATCTCGGACAAGTTCGCGGTGCCGGTTTTGTTGCTTTTTTTGGCGATTGGAATGCTTGCCGGGTCCGAAGGGATCGGCAAAATATATTTTGATAACG
>DCTJ01000083.1:29678-30026 GCA_002329545.1 Candidatus Omnitrophica bacterium UBA1443 | reverse complement strand
TTGATACCAATTGGAAAGACACAAAACCGATCGTTATCCCCGGGATCCTGCTTTCAACTGTCGGAGTGTTTATTACGGCGATCATAACGGGGCTGTGCGCCGCTTATATCCTTAAAATTTCTATCCTTGAGGGAATATTACTTGGTTCTATCGTTTCGTCCACAGACGCCGCCGCGGTATTTGCTATTTTGAGGTCAAAGCGAATCAGTCTGAAGAAGCCGCTCAAGCCGCTCCTGGAATTTGAGTCGGGTAGCAACGATCCGATGGCTATCTTCCTGACCACGGGTTTTTTGGGTTTGCTGACAGCAAAAAGCACGGAAATCGTTTCGCTCATCCCAGGGGTCTTTC
>DCTJ01000083.1:0-29671 GCA_002329545.1 Candidatus Omnitrophica bacterium UBA1443 | reverse complement strand
TTTTTTTGATCAGGCGGATTAAACTGGATTATGAGGGGCTTTATCCGGTCGTAACGATTTCGCTTGTATTGTTTACTTATGTCATCGCTATTTTCTTGAAAGGCAACGGGATCCTCGCGGTTTACCTCGCAGGACTTGGGCTGGGGCGGGCGGAATTTCCCAACAAGAAATCTATCATGAAATTTCACGACGGCTTGGCCTGGATCAGCCAGATCGCGATGTTCGTGACTTTGGGGTTACTTGTTTATCCGTCTCATCTGCTTCCGCTGATTGGAGCGGGACTCTTGGTTACGCTTATTCTCATGCTCATTGCCCGCCCGGTGAGTGTTCTCTTGTGTTTACTGCCGTTTAATTTCTCGATGCCGAAAAAGATTATGCTTTCGTGGGTGGGTTTAAGAGGTTCGGTGCCGATTATTCTGGCCACGTTCCCTCTGGCGGCTGGCATAGACCAGGCTCAAACCATTTTTAATGTCGTGTTTTTCATTGTCATCGCGTCTGTTTTTGTTCAGGGGACATCAATCCCCATGGTTTCGAGATTGCTCAAGCTGGACGTGCCTTTGCCCAACAGGAAGACGTACCCGTTAGAATTTGAGAAGGTCGAAGGCGTTGACGCGGAGTTGACGGATGTCGTCGTTCCGTATAATTCCGCAGTGGTAGGCAAGATGATCAAGGAATTGAATGTTCCCGAGAAATGTTTGATCATGCTTATTTCACGTAATGGCAAATTTGCTATTCCGTCCGGACTCACCGTGATTGAAGGAGGAGATATTTTGCTGATGCTTGCCAGCGATGCGGATTTGGCGGCCTTTCAGGAAAAGCTGGCGAATTTCAAGAAAGAATAAATTCCGAAGACGCGTCTTTTGACTTGCCTTCCGTCGCCACGTTTCGTCAGAATGGACCTTTCACGTGGTCTTCCGTTCGGCCCCTGGATTGCCGGAATAACTTTAGCTGTGGCGGGCGATTCTTTGATGTCGTGAGTATTAGCGGAGCTCAAGCTAATTGTGGGTGGTATTTCCCGCGGAGTTGAAAAAAATGAGTGCCCCCGGTCTTTTTTTGTGTATAATCCACGATGTTGTTCTTTCAAATTAACAGGTGACAGACATTGGCCAGGCTTTTAAACGGCCAAGTTGGGAAGAGAGATCACCGAGGTTTGGGTGAGGCTCCACGGTGCCGCCGCTGTAGTTCTTAATAGGCAATAACCCACTGTTTCGAGGATATCCAGGAAATGGGAAGGGTGCCAACCCCGCGAAATTTCAACGATGGAACGGTTGAAATTCAGGCGAGCGGGGTGAACGAGTCAGAATATCAACCTGTCGCTGAGAAAACTAAGGCGTGAAAGCGTACGGAGTACGGCGTAGAAATTTTCGCCGCACGCGGAACGCGTCGCGCCTTTCGAAAAATTGCCTCCGCGCAGAGGACGAGACAGGTTTTATCCCGTTCGGGAACGCCCTTTCTTGCCCCATTCAGAGGCAGAAAGGGTTTTTTTATGTCACACCACAAGAAAAACCGGAGCGAGCAACTCCGGCAGTCCTTGGCAGTTCTCACCATTTTGTTATTTGTCGGACATCTCGGATGGAGTTGGCCGCTCGCAAAGGCCCGCTCGACGGACGAGAAAAATCTCCCAACAGTTGATACGACTACTCCTTCGCAGGATGAGGTGGAAATCCCATCCCGGCCTGTAGCCGCCGAAGTGACGGTTCTTGAAGTCACTCGCACCGATGATTCCGTGGCTGATATCACTCGAAGTGTCTCAATCATCAGTCAGGAGGACATCCAAAATTCCACGGCCCGTTATGTCCCGGAACTTTTGAAGTCAAAGGCCGGGATTGTTGTGGCGAATCAATCAGGAAATCCCAAGGGAATGATCGTGGATATCCGTGGATTTGGTGACACGGCGAACCGGAACGTCCTTGTCCTTGTCGATGGCCGGCGGACGAATCCGATGGATATTTCAGGGCCTAATTGGGCGGCTATTCCACTTTCCATTGTGGAACGGGTTGAGGTGATTCGCGGGCCTTCGACGGTGCTTTATGGTGATAACGCTACTGGCGGTGTGATCAATATTGTGACAAAAAAGGCAGGGGCCGGAGTTCACGCGAAAGCCGAAACCGAGATTGGGCTACATCAGTACAAACGTACCGGCGCGACCGTTTCCGGAGCAAATGATTGGGCGTACGGTCTTTTTCATTATGAGAACACGCAGGACGGTGGTTGGCGAAACAACACGCAATACTGGGCTAACGACTGGTTCGGAAAATTCGGAGTTGGGCCGTTTGCGGGGGCAGGCATTGATTTTACGGTGGGTCACCACCGCGACCGTTCAGGACTGCCAGGGCATCTTTTTATGAGCGACATCGACCGCATGGGGAGAGACGGTAGCAAGACGCCCGAGGATCATGCCTGGAGCCAAAATACCTATTTCACCGCGAATCCGGAGTGGAAATTCGAGCTAGGAGAGAACACCTTTGTCATCTCGGCGTTCAATTCATTTCAGAGACAACTCAGCAAGGCAGATTATGTGTCTAGATCGAACGATACCCAGAATAATCTGGACTCGTATGAACTTCAGCCGAAGATTATCTGGACCCGGGAGCTAACGGACTGGCTGACAAGCAAACTTACGACGGGTCTCGATTTTTTCATCGGAAAAAATGACATTAAAAATATGGATCCCTGGTCGCTTGTTTTTGCGGCGGTCCACAAGAAGTCCCTTGATGTGTATGTAATCGAGAACCTTTCTGCTTGGGACAAGCTTCTCCTGAATCTTGGTTTTCGGGGTGGATGGGCGAAATACCGCTTTGATCAATGGGGATCTACCCAGAACATCGACCGGGCCAGCATGCGGAACGCTGCTTTTGATTTTGGCGTCGGTTATAAGGTTTCCAAGGAGTCGCTTGCGTATCTTAATGTTTCGCGGTCTTACCGGATGCCTGCGACGGATGAGTTCTACAGCACTTGGACAGGTCTGAACCCGGGACTCAAGCAACAGCAGGGAATGAATTACGAACTCGGGTTCCGAGATAACACGTTTAAGCCGCTCGAGGTTTCGGCAAATTTATTCCTGGCCGACATTAAGGACGAGATTTATGTAAATCCGGTGACGCTCGCGAACAATAATTATGAGTCGATGACGCGTCGCTATGGGTTAGAACTAGAATCTTCTCTAAAGTTTTTTGAACAGCACTGGTACAACGTGAAACCTTTCTTTAATCTGACTGTCCAGAAACCCTATTTCAAGGGTGGAGACTACGCGAACAAAACGATCCCCCTTGTTCCACATTTCAAATACGCGACAGGGTTCGTGCTGGAGCCCGTAAAAGGCTTGAGCATTTCGGCCGAGTTGAACCACTTGGGACGGCAATACCCAATTAATGATCAGAAGAACAATCTTCCGAAACTCAAAGCCTCCACGGTGGTTGACATGAAGGTGCAGTATCAGTGGCGCTGGGNNGCATGGATTTCTTTGACGAATCTTTTTGATGAAAAATATTCAAATTACAGCATTTCTAATTGGGGAGGCACCAAAGAGGCGTATTATCCCGCAGAAGGACGGAATCTTGTCGCGGGTTTTTCGCTGGAATATTAGGCTGACGGGTAGATGGATTTGAAGGAGGTAGATATTTTGATGAAAATAAGCGGTTGGATGATTTTGGTGTTTTGCCTTTGTCCCGCCGCGAATCTGCCCGCGCAGGAACATGCGGGGCAGGGATGGGGTGTCACGGATCCCCGACAGCGTTCTGTGGGCGGGATCGTATCTTCTGTGACATACGGTGATGTCCGTTTTCATGGAGACGCGGCAGGACAGGTGTCAGGACTGGACGCGCGCGAAAAGGAGTCTATGATTCCGTTCCCTATTCTGGTGCCCAAAGCAATTCTTTATCCCCGGCAGGCTGTTCGAAAAAAATGGGAAGGGCAGGCGATTGTTGCCGCGGAGGTGCTTCCGGACGGTTCGGTGGGGCGAATGGGTCTTTCGAAATCTTCTGGCTATGAGATTCTGGATGAAGCGGCCAAAAGCTCAATTAAGGCCTGGAAGTTCGCGTATCCGTTTGAATCGCAGGGCGCGTTGTTCTCCCAGTATGTTGACATTCCAGTCACGTTCAGATTGGAAGAATCGGATTGAGAAGTTGCTTTTTTAGTAAGGTGCTGAAATGAAGCAATGGGCGCAAAGTGTGACGGCCGACGCGCGACGGACGGGGTCTGGGGTTTTTCACTGTTCGTGGTGTGTCGCGCGTTGGTTTCTGTTTGGGCTGGTCTCGACGTGCTTTTTTGTTTTTCTCACAGTTGAATCCGTGTTGGCCTCGGAAAAGGTGGAAATCTCTGTCCCCGAAGAAAAAAGTCGGGATTCATTTTCTGGAAAAAATTCCAGCCCGAGGCGTATTGTCTCTATCAATCTTTGCACGGATGAGTTGCTTTTAAGGCTTGTGGAGCCCGGACGGGTCGCGGCGTTGACAAGATTTAGTGACAATGCTGATGTGTCGACCGTCTGGGAAACGGCGCAAGGGATCAAGAAAACCGAACTGGATATTGAGAGCATTCTGGCCTGTAGCCCCGACTTACTCCTTGGCGGAAGGTTTAATAATCGGGAAGCGTTGCATTTTTTTCAATATACAGATATTCCGGTCATTATTTTTGGTGTGCCTAAAAGTTTCGAGGACATTTACCGGGATATCCGTACACTCGCGGAAGCGGTCGGCGAGCCGGAAAAAGGTGAAACGATCATTCGGCAAATGCAGACGGGGCTGGCCGAACTGAAAGCCGAGGCCGGAGAATCCAGAAAGAAGATCCTTCTCTCCGGGGCAACCCAGGATGATGGTAAAGGGAATAAACGTCGCGCGGTCTTTTTTCAGAGCGGAGGATTTGTGCCGGGTTCGGAGACGTTCGAGAACGCGATCATGGAAGCCGCGGGTCTTGAAAATCTCGCGGCCACCCTTGGGATCAAGGACTACGGAAGCCTTTCTTTGGAAAAGTTGATCGAAATGAAACCGGATATTTTGATTTTCGCAAGCGATCAGAAAAAACAACCCACGGTTCGTGGAGAAGTCCTGGCGCATCCCGCGATCCGCAAGTCGTTGTCGCATGTAAAAACCGTGACCCTTCCGTCCGCGACCTTGAGTTGCGGTTCTCCGGCGTCGGTGGAAGCGGTGCGTATTCTTGTGAAGGAGACAGCGTTGTGAAAGGACAGGTCAAGGAAACGCCGGCCTGGTTGCTTTATGCCGTCCTGGGGACGCTACTTCTCGCGGCGTTTCTCGGCTCCGTCAGCGTCGGTTCCCTGAAGTTTTCCTGGATCTCCGCTCTCCGTCATCCTTCTTCCGAGATGTCGTTTGTTTTCTGGGATATTCGCGTGCCGCGCGCGGTGCTCGGGCTCCTGGTTGGCGCGACGCTCGGGTTGGCGGGCGCCGCGATGCAGGGATTTCTCCGTAATCCGCTGGCGGAGCCGGGAATTTTGGGAGTAACCGGTGGCGCGGCGCTGGGGGCCGTCACGGTTTTTTATACCGGGCTTGTCACCTTGTTTCCGATGGTTCTTCCCGCCGGGGGAATCCTGGGGGCGTTTATTTCTGTGATTCTTCTTTATCTTTTCGCGGGGACATTGGCGAGCGTTCAAACGCTTATCCTGGCGGGTGTGGCGATTAATGTGATCGCGTTTGCGGGAACCTCCCTCATGCTGAATCTTGTCAGAGACCCTTACGCGGTAATGGATATTGTTTTTTGGCAAATGGGGTCGCTCGCGGACCGCAGTTTTCAGCACGTACTCCTGATCCTTCCCTTTGTGATGGCGGGATGGGCCTTGCTTCTCTGGGACGGACGCGCACTGGACGCGTTAAGTCTGGGGGAAGAAACGGCGTCCAGCCTTGGCATATCATTAAAGGCCCTTCGGGCGAGAATTATTTTGGGGACGGCGCTTTGCGTTGGGGCTTCAATTTCTGTGTGTGGAAGCATTGGTTTTGTTGGGCTGATCGTGCCCCATCTTTTACGCCCTTATGTCGGATATCGCGCGGGGAAGCTTTTATGGGCGAGCGCCCTCGGCGGGGCAATACTTTTGCTTGGTTCGGATATCGCGGTTCGGATAATCCCCTCGCTTGTCGAGTTGAAACTGGGGGTTGTGACGTCGCTGGTTGGCGCTCCTTTTTTTCTGTTTCTGCTCTTCCAAATGAGGAAAAAAATTCTGTAACAAAAATACAGAAAACGGTCTCTTGAGATTTTTAAAGTAGTGGCTTTAGATGACAAACACGATGATCCAGGTAGAAAAATTAAAAGTTAAATTGAACGGAATGGCGATCTTGAATGAGGTTTCTTTCTCGCTCGGAAGAGGTGAGATTCTGGGGCTGGTCGGGCCAAACGGCGCGGGGAAGACAACGATTCTCAAGGTGATTACCGGCCTTTTGAGGCCGGAGGAAGGGAGCGTTAATATCCTCGGCAAGCCAAGTCGTTATTTTTCTTCAAGATCCCTGGCCCGGAAACTGGGATATCTCTCTCAGGAATCAAAAGTTCACTGGCCTCTGCGGGTGGAACGGGTTGTCGCGCTCGGGAGAACGCCCTATTTGATGCCGTGGGAGGATTTGCGGGAGACGGATATGAAGATCATTGATTCGGCTTTGCGAGAAACCGATACATACCATCTGAAGGGCCGCCGGGTGGATCACTTGGCGGGAGGGGAAAAAGCGCTTGTGATGATGGCTCGTCTTTTGGCCGGAGAGCCGGAGATGATTCTCGCGGATGAACCGGTCCAGGGATTAGATCCGGCTCATTCACTGCAAGTGATGGAACTGCTAAGGCGTATTGCCGAAAGCGGGAAAGGAGTATTGGTGGTGCTTCATGACTTGGCCCTCGCGTCACGATTTTGTCACAGGATTCTGCTTTTGCGTGGTGGGACGATTGTCGCGTCTGGACGGCCCCCTGAGGTCTTTTCGCCCGAGCATCTAAAAACCAGTTATCATATCGAGGCAAAATATGGTAACAGTGACGAGTTTTATGTTGTTCCCTGGAGGAGAATTTGAAATGCGCGAGACATTGAAAGAAAAGCGGAGCATGAAAGAGAGGGGTCTTGTCCTTGTCTTTACGGGGGAGGGAAAGGGAAAAACGACGGCTGCCCTTGGTTTGGCGGTTCGGATGATTAAACACGGGAAACGTGTCGCGATGGTTCAGTTTTTTAAGCCGAATGGCCGGCATATTTTTCCCAAAGCCAATTTCAAGGTCTGGAGTTTCGGTGGAGGATTTACCTGGAATACGTCCCGCGCTGTAAATCAAAAATCAGTCGATCAGGCGTGGAGGAAATGTCTTGAACTGCTGAAAGATTCAAAATATCAGCTGATTATTCTGGATGAGATCCACATTGCCATCCGGCACAAATTTCTTCGGGGCGCAAACGTGATCAAGGCCCTTCGGGAGAGGGCTCCCGCGACACATGTGGTTTTGACGGGCCGGGGAGCTCCCGCTACCCTGATCCGCTACGCCGATCTCGCGACAGAAATGAAGTGTCTTAAACACCCGTTCAGTAAGGGGTTTCCCGCCTGGCGAGGCCTTGATTTCTAAAACCTCAATATTTCCCCGATACTACGGCTATTTATTGGGCCCGTGATTGAACGGCAGTTCTGTCAATTTATAACATTCTTGCGCGTGGAATGATTTTGTTATTTTTTTAAAAACAACTCCACCCAAAAGAGATTTTTCCCGTTTTTAGTCAAACATTTCCCAGACTAATCAGAAGTTGGGGAATTTCTGTTTTTAGTTCCTTGGCTTGTAGTTTTCAAGCCCATATGTTAAATTTTTTTAAATGTTTTGAAATTTATTTCGAGAAAGGCACTGTGCTTAAGCCATGTGGGTTGTGAAGTTTTTTCAAAAATGGACTCGACGGTTTTTTCCAAAACAACATGTAGCCGCAAAGCTATTTTTAATTTTTCTTCTCCCAATGGGATGTCTCTCCCCGATTTTTGCCTCCGAAGTGTTTATCCCCTCTCAGTTGGGCCAAGTTCGCGATAAGGTGGAGGGTTCTCGCGGTAGAACCGTGGTGATCATCGAAGAAGCCCACGTGGCTTACCATGCACAAAAAGTGCTGGCTGAAATTCTTGAAGATCTGATCCGCCACGAGTCTTTCCGACATGTTTTTGTCGAGGGAGGTTGGGGCGATGTTTCTTTGACAGGCCTCCGTCACTTGGCTTCTGGTGACAAACGTCGCGAAGTAGGTGAACGGTATTTGAGAGAAGGTAAAATTTCCGGAGAAGAGTATCTGAGTCTTACGACGGATCTTGAGATGAACCTTTGGGGTGTTGAAGATCCCGGACTTTATGCGACAAACATGAAGGCTTTTTTGCAACTTTTTCCTGAACAGCCACGTCTTGAGGAAGAAATCTCACGAATCAAAAGTGGACTTGTTCGGCTTGGATCAGATATTTTGACGGAAACCCAAACCCGAATTTTATCCATGAGGCGCGAGTATGAATCAAAAAAGGGTTCACTTTTGGACTATGTGAAGTTTCTCATGGGGCATTTGTCCGACGTGTCTGGTCAATATCCCAATCTGACAAGCCTCTTGGGTTTTGCTGGCGGTAGCGATGTTTATGACGCCGAGAAGGTATCTTTGGAAAAACAA
Organism: Candidatus Omnitrophica bacterium UBA1443; assembly: GCA_002329545.1. GTDB lineage: Bacteria > Omnitrophota > Omnitrophia > Omnitrophales > Aquincolibacteriaceae > UBA1443. The sequence goes on along the minus strand of DCTJ01000083.1, from coordinate 21,084 downwards.
TCTGCTGTTCGTTTCCTGTCCAGGTGGCTGACCAAGCCGGAGTTGGAGGCGCTTCTTCTTCTCAATGGGCAAGGAAGCATGGAGCAGGAGATCGTCTTTTTGGATGAACTACTCGGGAAAATAAATGAGTATTCCATGTCCCCGGGAGTGCCGAATGTTGATAACCTTGAAAATTATCGTAACGCAATTAAGGAAGCTTCCCGCATGGATACCGGTAAGCTTTTCGAGGAGCTTGAGATGGCGGCTGAAGATGTTTTTATGGCTCAGATGCCGACTGTTCAGCAACAAACCTTTTTCAAAATCTTTCAGGGCGTTTCGACTCTCGAAAAATTGATTAGTTTGAGACTGACCGAAGATGAGTTTTTGCTCCTAGCAAAAGAAAAGGAGCCGTTTTCGTTGCGTGAATGGAACGAGTTTTTGAGCGGTCTCACGAACGGAGAAATCTTTTTTTTATCTCCTGAAGACGGGTTTCGTTTTTTGGAACCATGGATTCCTGTTGCGGTTGAATTTTATCAATCGGCTCGCGTTCGCGAACAAGCGATGGTGGAAAATCTGGTTCGTGAAATGGATGTGCGCTCTCTGGATCGCGCCATTCTTGTTGCCGGGGGGTTTCATTCGCGCAATTTTTTGAAAGCGCTCAAGGAACAAGATTTTACGGTCCTGCTTGTGTCCCCCAAATTTACGCCTGGAGATGAAGGTGCGATGCATGAAAAATATCTAAAAATCTTGAAAGATAAATGGATAGGCGCAACTAAGCTTGGGGCTCGAAGCTCCGATTTCGAAACAGATCCTGGTAATAGGCGCGCGAATGTTTTGAACAGCGAAGGTTCAATTTTTTAAAAGTGGTTCTGGAACCCGATGCCGGGGTTGAGGAAACAAATAAAAACTAAGGGGGTTTTAAAAATGAAACTCAATAATTTATTTATCAAAACGGTTGCTGTTTTTATGTCGATAGGGTTGATGGTTCCGAGTCCTGGGTACGCTGCCCGCCAGCTTAGCACCGAAAATTCACCGGCGGTGCTCAATAACCTCCGTGCTGAGTTGCGAGGGATGACTATGGATCAGGCTACTGGGATTGTAACGAATTACTTGGCGGGATTGATCTCAGAAAAAGATCCCGACTTATTAATTGCGCTTGAGATCCGGGAGATGCAGGCGCTGCTCCGGTCGGCTCTTGTTTGGCTTGAGGGGAGGGCTGGTAATTTCCATCAGAATGACCTTTCGGCTATGCCCCTGGAAGAAGTAAACAAAATTATAGGGCGATATTTTGCGGGCGAAGAAGTTTCTGGAGAAGAGTTGGAGGCGGCAGTTGTTGCCATTCCAGATCTTGAGAGCAGAATCGAGCGTTTGGTTGCGCGGTCGGAAACGAGGACGATGATGCGGGACGAGAGTATTTTAAGCTGGAAATCGAAGCACGGTAAATCGCTCAAACAGATCCTCGATACCTTCGTCAAAGAGTATGATTTTCGCGGATTTGACGGTGCTGATGATGTGAACTTTCCTCAGCAGGTGGATGAAGAATTACTGCGTTGGGTTGGCAATGCTCTCGGGAGTGTTGAGTTTGTCTCGCGCCGTCATGGCCGTTCCGTACAATTAAAAGCCAACGATAGTTTTGTGATTGCGGGAGACAATGGGCCTTCGACGCAAAAATTCAAAGATGCTTTAATCGAAGGTTTGCGAGATGCAGGGATTCATGTGATTGATCTTGGTGTGACTGTGTCTGGGCAGCTTTATAAGAGCATCAGTAATCTCGGCGTGCAGGGCGGGCTTTACGTGACAAGGAGCCATGTGGAAGTCGGCACCAACGGCGCTAAGCCCAATATCAATGGCATCACTCTTTACGGAGAAATGCTACAGCAGGCCAAGGCGCAGATCCTTAACGGGCTCTATGCCAAGGCGGAACAGCCAGGAACACTGGACGAATCTCAGGCGATTCGTGATCGATCCCGCCAAATGTATTTTGAGGCGTTAATTAAAAGTTATGGCCAGTTGGCAGAACTTCTGAAAACAGCAGATATGAAGGTCGCTTTCAATCTTAATTCTGGCTCGGCAACCGGATATGCCGATTTATTTCAGACGCTGTTTGGTAAGGATGTCACTCTTCTTAAAAGTGAAGGGGATTCTTGGGCGCGCAAGGGATTGGCCGATCCAACCCGTAAAGATGTAAAGGCGTTAGCCCATCCTGAGGCCAACATGTTGCAGTACTCCAAAGATCACCCGGACCTTTTTGTCCTGAATTTTGACCTGGATGTGGATCGGGTCAGCCTTCTCCAGGGAGGGGAGCTCTATCTCGGAGATGAGATGTTTTATGCTGTGATTGAATATCTTCTGACGCTCGACCCCTATAAAGAGTTGCTTAAAAATATTTATCCGGATTCGCGCATGAAAATTGAATTTGGGCAATTGGTTCGCCATTTTGGCGGCACTTCGAAGCGGCATCCTAAAGGCCATTCAAAGGTCAAGGCAACCATCGATTTATTATTTGAAAAGTTGGTGAGAGAAGGAGGTTACTCGGGGAAAACCGAATTCCTACAGGCGCATCCTGGTTTCCGGATTGTTCAGTCTGAGTACTCCCTGCATTTCTTTTTGACAAGTGACAAAGGCGAGGCTTTTGACGATGCGCTGGAGTTTTCTCTGTTCTGGCTGACTGTTTTTGCAAAAATTAAAATCAAACATAAGCATCCGGACTGGTCTTATGCGGATTATATCAAGGACCTTAAAAAGCAGGGAATCATCGCCGAGTCTATCCAGATNNGAACAGCGCACGCCTATGCCGGATGAAGTCAAGGGCAAAGTGATGGATCGAATGAAAGATGCAGTACTCGCCTATTTTGGTGATCGGCCTGATTTTATGTTTGTGCCGGATTGGGAAAAAGATTATGAAGGGGATATGAAGCCCTATACCTTGATCAACATAGAGGGTGTCTATCATTTAGTGACTCCGTTGGGTGAGATTTTTTGGGGGCAATCAAACACCTCTCCCAAAGTGGCTTTTGGTACGCAAAGTACGTCCGCGGTGAATACCCGGAAGTTGGCGGGGGTGGTGGCGGCGCTGATGATCTTGACAAGACAGCGGGTTGCGCCCCAGGCACCTGGTTTCCAACCTTTGGAAATGGCAGATCTGTTCAAGGCGTGGCTTCCTGAGACGCATAAATTATCTTATGAGGAATGGAGTGTGAATCATCCAAATGCAGATGAAAAACAATACGATGCCTGGCTGGGTGAAGGCTTAGAGGAGAATATTCTTGCCAACTATCCCAGCGAGCAGGCGGCTCTTTCCGAGTTTGTTNNCCGGCGGATACTTCCTTTGCCACGACGGAGGTTGCAGGGCCTATTGATTTCTCAAAAGTTATTGCAGACGGATCTCTTGTGCCTAAAAATGTTGCTCAAGTTCGGGCAACTTTTACCAATAAAGGTGATTTTCAGGAACCTTTAATCATCACCTCGGATTTTGCCTTCAATTCGGAGATTCCAGGGCTTCCGATGGTTCCTTCGCTTGCGGGTAAAAATCCCGTGGTTGTTATTGTGCGGGATGCAAATGAGGAGCAAATGGTTGCCGATTTCAATGCGCAGTTGCCGGATAAAGTTCAGCCTGTTTTGGTGGCAGGAAGCGTTGAGCAGGCGGTTTCAATGTTGCAGGATGCGATGGCAGATATGATTCGACGCAATCTTATGGTCGCGGATGTGAGTATCCGGGCGTTGGCAACGACGGATTCGATTCAAGCCGCGGCCTTAAAAAACAAGATAGGAGATAATGTTTCCCGTGTGACGAAAATATGGATGCAGAGGACTGCTGAAGTTGCCGGGTTAACCGCGATGATCGAGCGATTTGCCGCAGAGTTACACGCGATTTCAACGGCTGCGTAATCTTTTTTCAGAAAGGATAAATCACAAAAAAGCCGGGTTCTTTGGAACCCGGCTTTTTCTTTCGCGGTCACATGATCCAAATCATTGTTCCCTGAGGGCTATGTTCGCGAAAATTATTAGTCGAGTGATTTTTTTTGATTTATCCAGAATTGACGATATAATCGCCCCTTCATGACTTATAAAAAACTCCACTTCTATATCATCAAACCTTCCAAATATGACGATGATGGGTATGTCATCCGTTACTGGAAGGGTGTGCTCCCCTCTAATACACTTGCCTGTCTCTATGCCCTTACCAAGGATGTGAGGGATCGGGAAGTTCTCGGAAAAGGTCTCCAGTGGAAAATTACGCTGATTGATGACACGGTTCAGCGGCCGCCTTACGAGAAGATTTTTCGCTCCGCGAAAGCAAAGGGGACAAAGACGATAGTGTGTCTGGCTGGCGTTCAGTCCAATCAGCTTCCCCGCGCGGCCGATATTGCCTTTAGACTGAGAGAACGTGGCATCGACGTGCTCATGGGTGGTTTTCATGTGAGCGGAGTTATCGCGACCTTGCCGGATCTTTCCCCGGAACTGAAGGAGTTGCGGGACGCGGGGGTGACTCTGGTTGCCGGTGAAGGGGAGGGTGGCCACTGGGAAACGTCGCTTCGTGACGCGATGGAAAACAGGCTTCGTCCCGTCTACAATTTTTTAAATGATGTTCCTGATCTTTCGGATGCGCCGATTCCCGAAGTTCTTCCCGGAACGATGCGACGCTACGCGTTAAGCCATTACGGGACCCTGGATTGCGGCCGCGGGTGTCCGTTTGGTTGCAGTTTTTGTACGGTCATTAACGTCCAGGGACGGAAGATGCGGTATCGCTGTGTTGACAAAATTCTCAAAAAGATCCGCGAAAATTTTCATAAGCATGGTATCACCAATTACTTTTTTACGGATGACAACTTCTGCCGCAATAAAAACTGGGAATCAATCATGGACGGACTGATCGAAATGCGGGAAAAAGAAAACATGCGTATTCACTATCTGATGCAGATTGATACGCAATCCCACAAGGTGCCGAGGTTCGTCGAGAAGGCGGCGCGCTCCGGATGTCAGTCGGTTTTTATCGGGATGGAAAGTTTGAATGAGGCGAATCTCGTGGCTGTTCAAAAGACCCAGAATAAAACCGGAGAATTCCGTGAACTGGTGGATTCTTTTCACCGGGTTGGTATTGTGACCCATCTCGCTTATATCATTGGATTCCCTTTTGATACCGCTGAATCGGTGAAGAAGGATGTTGAGCGTCTTATTTCGCTTGGTTCGGGACAAACCTCTTTTTTTATGATGACCCCTTTGCCAGGCGCGATGGATTATAAAGTCGCGCTTGAAAAGAAGATGTTATGGGACTCGGATTTGAATAATTATGACACGTTCCATGAAACGCACCGGCATGCGCGTATGAAGCCCGGAGAATGGCTGAGGGCGTACGAGAAGGCCTGGCATCAGTTCTATTCCATTGAGAACATGAAGTATATCTTGAAAAATATAGGTCGTGAGCCCTATTGGGGAGTTTTCGCGAATTTTGTATGGTATAAAAATGGGTTTGATGTGGAGGGCGGACATCCCATGATTCATGGTTTTTTCCGACTCAAGGGAAGGGATGAGCGGCGTCGCATTTTCCCTCGCGAAAAAAGGTTGGACTACCTTCGCCGCCGCGTTAGCGACATCCGGTCCGTGCTCAAGGGGTGGTGGAAACTTTGTTGGGAACTTTGTGAGGTCTGGATTTCGACTCATGAGCGTTGTAAAAATGATAGAGGGATTGCGGCCGTGCTCGAGGACACTCCTCAGGTTCACTGGCGTGATTTTTCGTTGGAGCAAATTCGGGATCTTTACCGACAGACCGGGCTTGCGGTTCCCTCCACTTTTCGGCTTATTTTTTTGAAGGCTAACTTGTTTTGGGATAATTATGCGCCGACCCGCGCGCCGTTCGCGGCGTTCTGGAAAGACACAACGATTAAGTGGCGCCGAAATCAGTTTTTTAAAATTAACTTCCTGCGACTTATATCGGTTCTGATACAGGATAGCGCGATTTTTATCCGGTTTTTGCTGGCCGTCATTACCTGCGATGTGCGAAGCGAAATGAAGGAGGAGTGATCGATGATCGAGCTGATTGACCCCAGGGTTTGGCCCGGTGTCATCGCTCTGCTTGCCTTGCTGTTGATGGCCCGTATTTTCCGGTCACGTTTTTTTTCAATACTGATTTTTTTTATTCTTTTTTTTCACCTTTCGTTTTTTCGTGATCTTCCTCCCAGGATTCCTGAGGGGGATTCGTTATTGTCTCCCGCGAGCGGTAAAGTGGTGCTGGTCGACACGGTTGCCGAGAATCGGTTTTTAAAGGAAGAAGCCTGGCGAATCCGGATCTTTTTGGCGCTTTGGAATGTGCACGTGACACGGTCGCCGATGCAGGGGGAGGTTGCTTATCAGGAACACGTCCCGGGCAAACACATCAATGTGTTGTTGCCGGAATCCGCCGACAAAAATGAATCAAACTGGATCGGAATTAAAGATGGCGCGCGAAGCGCCCTTGTGCGCCAGATTACGGGGGCGATCGCGCGCCGAATTTACTCAGATGTCGAGATCGGAAGTGTCGTGACCCGCGGTGGAAAATTGGGCATTATCTGTTATGGTTCAACAGTCGAGATTTTTGTCCCGAAGCGGTTGTTTGAGCCCTTGATCCGAAAAGGAGAGGGTGTTAGAACGGGTGAGACGGTGATCGGGAAGTGGATCGGGTAACAAAACTAAAACCGGTAGTTGTTGCCTTAAAGGAGTTAAGGGAATGGTGACCGGTTTTGAGAAACTCAGGTGGTGACATAAAACAATGAAGAATCGTTTTTATTTTTCGATGGCGGCTTTCCCCAACATGATTACCATGTTGAATCTCATCGCGGGATTTTTTTCAATCCTCCTCGCCACGTACGGAAAATACGAATTTTCAGTCTGGCTCATCTTTCTCGCGCTTTTACTCGATTCACTCGACGGGCATGTGGCGCGCATATTCGGAAACGCGACGGATTTTGGGAGGGAACTAGATTCTCTCGCCGATCTTGTGTCCTTTGTCGTGGCCCCGTGTTTTTTGATGGCGTCTATTTTTTCAGCCATGATGTCGGTTTGGCTTTTGCTCGCGATCGTCTGTTATCTTTCCGCGGGGGCTTTTCGTCTGGCTCGTTACAATGTCCATCCGACGTGTCGTGGTTTCTTTGAAGGTTTGCCGACTCCTGCCGCGGCTCTTACGGTGGCCATGACGTTGCTCGCGTTTCGGAAAAACGGATGGGAGACCGCGGCATCGCTTGTTACGAGCGCTGTTTTTCTGATGACCGCGATCAGTTTTTTGATGGTAAGTGAAATTCCTTACCCTAAAATCTCGGCGGTGAAATTCCGGGTTTGGAGGCCGCTTTTCTTTTTCCAGCTTTTTGTCGCGGTGTTCTTTTTTTTCTTTTTCAATATCGAAACTTCCATTTCAATGGTTTTTCTCGCGTTTCTGGTCATTGCCCCATTTTACTGTATCGCGAAGAACGGAATATCCGTTTCTGAGGAAGGTTCAGGCGATGATGAGGAGTGCTCGCCCCCCTCGGTCTGATTGCGGCGCAGTTTTTTTGACTGTGGGCGGGGTTTGTCGTAGATGTTCTCGCGGCATTGGCCGTGAGGGTTTGTTAAAAAAATCATAAAGGAGAATTGATTATGAAAAAACGGGTTATTTTTCTGGGGATTCTGATTTTATTCAAAATACCTTTTTTGTTCGCCGCCGACGAAAAAAAAGTTACTCTCACGACTTATTATCCGGCGCCGTATGGAGAATATAAAACATTAAAGGCTTCCGAATCTATTACGGTCACCGGCCCATCGGGTGCTAATGAGAAAGCTGTTCTAAGTGCGGGTGGATCTTCTGGAACAGGTTTGGTGGTTACTAACGCGAACAAAGTTGGGATTGGCACAACAAGTCCTAAGGGGATTCTGGATTTAGCATCAACAAAGCAAGCCTTTTTCCCACCCCGGGTTACAACGAGCCAAAGGAACGCCATAGCCAGTGTGACGACAGCGGAGGGAAGTAAAAAAGGCGCTGTTGTCTACAATACGGACACGAATACCCTTGAAGCTTATGACGGAAACAAGAACTGGAAGAGCGTTGGTGGCGGAGGCGGAGGCTTGGTGTGGAAAACGATTGCAAAAAAAAGTGGTCAAACTCATCCGCAGTTACCGTGGTCTGATTATATAAGCCAAAAACCCACGGGAACTTGCATCTGCAGTGATTACAGCAATCCATCTTCCACCCCCAAATTTGTTGGATATCTTGTTTGCCAAGAAGGCGCGACCTATGTAACTTGTGACGAAGATACTTACGATCGCTGCAAAAAAAACTACCTGCACTATCTAGCGCCTGAATAGTACAAAATGTTAGCGGCGCGCTATATGGTATGTGCTGTGTGTTTATCCAGGTTGCTTTATAGCGAGTAAGGGCCGGTTGCCGTTTGTTCTGCAGGGATGAAAATGGCTTCTTGTACTTGTGAGGGTAAAGCCTCTGGGTGTTTAGCTGATTTGACTACAGTCGTTATGACAGTTGCCACTTTCCCGAAGATAATTTTCCCGGAGGTTGGGAGTGGATCCAAAAATCTAAAAATCTTCCCAAAATCTTCTATTGCAGGAGGTCGGCAACTTTGTTAGAATTCCGTCGCCTACCTTATAACTTCGTGGTTGAAGGTGACAGGATTTTTGGGGTTTTATTTTCTTACTTTTGTAATAAGTTTGAAGTTCTGTCTTGATCGTTTATGTTTTTTTTCGCTAGTTCTTTTTAATAGCCAGTAAAAAGGGTTTAAACCATGGCCTTGTCACCACGAAAAAAAAACGTTTCAGAAAAAGGGGTTGTTCCCAAGAGCCCTGCTTCCCGTATTCCTCAGAAAAAAAATCCGATCTCCCGTCAACGATCCATTAAGACAGTCAAAACAGTTAAAACGGTCAAAACAATAAAGAAACGGCCAGTGGCGGAAAAGAAAGCCAAGCATGCCTTTTCCACTGAGACGGTAAAGTCAGTACCGCCAAGGCAGATACCCGCACCGATCCCTCCCGCGATCCAGATGGAGCTTCCGGAAAATTATGGTGACAATCAGATTTATCTTTTGATTCGTGATCCGTACTGGTTGTATTCGTACTGGGAAATCCAGAAGTCTCATCAGGAGGAGACACTCAAAAAGTTAGGGGGCTCATGGGATGGTGTCGTGTCGATCCTCCGGGTGTTTGACGTTACCGAGGGTTCGAATCATCCCTCTTATTTTGACATTGTGATCCAGAACATGTGTCGCAGCTGGTATATCAGTGTCCAGCCCAATCATGCTTATGTGGTGGAGATCGGTCTTTTGCACCGTGATGGGCGTTATGCCGTTCTTGCCCGTTCCAATACGGTTCGGACCCCGCGCGCCGGAATGTCTGAAGTCATTGACGAACAATGGATGGCCGTTGACTGGGACAAGATGTACGCCCTTTCGGGCGGGTTTCAGGTTGGAAAGAGCTCCGCTGAGCTTCGTGAGCTTATGGAAGAACGGTTGAAAGGGGCCATCAGCTCCGGTTCTGGCGCCGGACTTGTCTCCAGTATGTCAAGTCCGGTGAAAATTAAAAAGAGAGGTTTTTTCTTCTGGCTTGAATGTGAGCTTATTATTTATGGAGGTACGGAGCCGGACGCGGAGGTCACCATGCAGGGGAGGCCGGTTTCGCTTCGACCGGATGGAACCTTTACTTTGCGGTACGCGCTTCCAGACGGAAAGTTTACTTTTGATTGCCGCGCAAAATCATCGGATGGTGTTGAAGAACGTGAAATCACGCCAATCATCGGTCGCACCACGGAAAGACCCGCGCCGATTATCAAAAAAGGCGCTAAGAAATAATCCATGGAAAAAGGTTTTCTTTCGATCGTTCTCCACGCGCACCTTCCTTTCGTCCGCCATCCGGAGCATGAATACTTTCTGGAAGAAACATGGCTCTATGAAGCCATTTCAGAGACTTATATTCCGCTGATTCACATGATGGAAGGGCTCGAGCGCGACCGGGTTCCGTGGCGGTTGACCATGTCACTGACGCCATCATTGATGTCCATGCTTCGTGACCCCCTCCTTCAGGATCGCTACATCCGGCACGTCGACAAGCTGATCGATCTGGCTAACAAAGAAATTGAACGCACGCGGTTTATGCCTCAGTTTCACGAGACCGCTCTTCATTATTTCTGGGAATTTACGCGCGCCAAAGATACGTTTAATAATCGTTACCACCGGGACATTACACAGGCGTTTCGCCACTTTCAGGACCAAGGGCGTCTCGAAATTATTACCTGCGGCGCGACGCACGGATTTTTACCCCTGATCAGTCGCACCGAATCGGCGGTGCGGGGACAGATTGAGACGGCCGTAAGACTTTATGAGGATGTGTTGGGACGGCGACCGATCGGGATCTGGTTGCCGGAGTGCGGGTATTATCCCGGGGTCGATAAATTCTTGAAAGAACAGGGGATCCGTTATTTCTTGACCGATACGCACGGTATTTTACACGCGTCCCCCCGCCCTAAATATGGTGTCTTCGCGCCGATTTTCTGTCCGACCGGAGTGGCGGCGTTTGGGCGTGATGTGGAGTCTTCCAAACAGGTCTGGTCGGCCGTGGAGGGATATCCGGGAGATTACGATTATCGTGAGTTCTATCGGGATGTCGGCTTTGATCTCGATTATGATTACATCCGTCCCTACATTTCACCGGACGGGATTCGCGTGAACACGGGGATCAAATATTACCGGATCACGGGGAATACGGACGACAAGGAACCTTATGTGAGGGCCTGGGCTATCGAGAAGGCGGCCTCTCACGCCGCCAATTTTATGTTTAATCGTGAAAAACAGATCGAGCATCTTTACGGTTTTATGGGCCGGAAACCGCTCATCGTGGCGCCGTATGACGCGGAGCTTTATGGGCACTGGTGGTATGAAGGGCCTGATTTCCTTAACTTTTTTATTCGCAAGACGGCGTTTGACCAAAATGTTTTTCGTCTGATCGCGCCGTCCGACTATTTTCGAGAGTATCCCGTGAACCAGATATCCACGCCTTCTTTTTCAAGTTGGGGCTGGAAGGGCTACAGTGAGACATGGCTTTCGGGTTCCAATGACTGGATTTACCGGCACATTCACAAAGCCACTCTCCGCATGAGTGAGCTCGCGGGACGTTTCCGGGGACAAAATGGCGTGGTGGGACGCGCCCTGAAACAGGCGGCCCGGGAGCTTTATCTGGCGCAGTCCAGTGACTGGGCGTTTATCATGCACACGGGAACGATGGTGCCTTACGCCATAAAACGGACGAAGGATCACTTGGTGAATTTTACGCGGCTTTACGATGACCTGACGAACAATCGGTTAGATGAAGGGTTTCTTCGGGAATTGGAGAGCAAGAATAACATTTTCCCTAACGTTGATTATCACATGTTTTAATGTTTCGGGATACATGACCCTAAGAACAGGAGAAAGGAAATATCATGCAGGCACAATATTACGCAATTGGTGAAACCGCGGGAAAGATTTACCGTTTTCTTGAGCAGAAGGGCGAACAGACCGTGACGAAGGTGCAAAGCGAGATTGGGGCGGATACTGCTATTTTTTTTCAGGCGATTGGTTGGCTGGCCCGGGAAAATAATATTAATTTCAACAAATTAGGCAAAACGCTCAAGATTTCGCTAATCAACAAGTAGTTCGGGTACACTTACGGGTGTGGCCTGTGGCGTTTCGGAGTATAAATAAGGTGTAAAAGAGGCCGGACTTTATCAATCGGATGAAGCCCGGCTTTTTAATCAGGGACCTTGTGTTCTTTTTGAATATGAAAATACCTTTGGCGTAGAGGTATCAAGGTATTTAAAACAAAATCCGATAATCCACTGTCGAGATCAATACGATGAAAAAACACCCCCATTTACTGGAAATTAATGCTTTTTTCTTTGTCTCCCGGATGTCCGAGAAATACGGGCGCAAACTCACTTTGGCCACGATCCCGGATTCAGAGTGGCGAAATTTCTCGAAGCAGGGTTTTGATTATCTCTGGCTGATGGGAGTTTGGAAGCGAAGCCCGTGGTCGCGCGCCCATGCGATCAAAGAACCCGGCTTGCGGTACGCCTATGAATTGATCCTGGGCCGCTGGTCGGAAGAAGATGTCGGCGGTTCTCCGTACGCGATTTATGACTATGAGCTGGATCCCTTTCTTGGCGGCATCGGCGAACTTCTCCAGCTAAAAATGAAATTAAACGGAATGGGGATGGGGCTTGTGCTTGATTTTGTCCCCAATCATCTTGCCGTGGATCATCCCTGGGTGGTCAATTTCCCGGAACGTTTTGTGACCGCGAAACCATTGACCGTCCGGGAGCATCCTGAATGGTTTTTTAATAATCCCATCGGGAGGAAAATCGCACACGGTCGGGACCCCTATTTCCCGCCATGGTGTGACACGGCGCAGGTGAACTTTTGGGCTGAACCTTTGCGTCACGCGTGGATCGAGACCCTGCTTAAAATTGCTAAAATGGCGGATGGTGTGCGGTGTGACATGGCCATGCTCGGGTTGAACGATGTTTTTGATAAGGTCTGGGGAGCTCATGTCAAGACCCCGAGGCCGACAGCTGAGTTTTGGGGGCCGGCTATTTCCCGGGTGAAGGCCCAACATCCCGGATTTATATTTATCGGAGAAGTTTACTGGGATATGGATTGGTTGCTCCAGCAACAGGGTTTTGATTTTACTTATGACAAACGCCTTTACGATCGCATGAAACATGACGCCCCCGAATCGGTGAGCGCGCATCTGGACGCGCACCCTGATTACCGGGATAAGTGCCTCCGGTTTATTGAAAATCATGATGAAGACAGGGCCCCCGTGATTTTCGGGAGAAAAAAATCACAGGCGACTGCTGTGGTCACCAGTACATCGCCGGGTTTGCGTTTTTTTCATGACGGACAATGTGAGGGGCGCAGGATCAGAACGCCGATCCATCTGGTGCGGGAACCGAAGGAACCCGCGGATCCGGAGGCCGTCGGCTTTTACCAATGTCTGCTTGAGTTTATCAAGGGGGCTGTGATCCATGACGGGGAATGGAGTTTGCTGGGGGTAGGCAAGGCGTGGGAAAAGAACGAAAGCCACCGGGGGCTCCTGGCCTGGCTGTGGCACCTGGAAGGTCACTGGAAACTTGTGATTCTCAATTATTCCATGATACGGGCACAGGGGATTATTTTTTTACCGGACACGCTGAAACAGCAGGTTTTTATCCAGTTCAAGGAAGCTCTGACAGGTCAGGTCTACGAACGCACCGGGAGTGAACTTGCCCGTCAGGGTCTTTATGTCGATCTTGAACCATGGCAATCTCATTTGTTTGATTTTAAAACCTGAATCGAGACTTGGAGATATTTTCCAAATCTGATAATCTGTTTTCAAATCAGTTTTTCCGAACTTCCGGGATGAAGAGGGAGCGGCGGTTTGAGAATTATGAAAATGCTGGCGACCCTGTGATCTGTTGACAATTCAACCTTTATTAAAAGTGAGCGAAACAATGCCGAAAGCAAAAAAAATTTCTTCAAAGCGGGCCCATGAAGACGTCAAGAAGTTGTGGCACATCAATCCCCTGGACATGACCAAGGAAGGGATCAAGAAATCTTTTGCATCCAGTCTCCAATACGGACGCGCCAAGGATCGCTACACGGCGACCTCCCGGGACAATTTCATGGCTTTGGGGATGGCCTTGCGTGACCGTCTGGTGGAGCGATGGATTAAAACTCAGCAACGGTACCATCGTCAGAAGACTAAACGGGTTTACTATTTGTCCCTCGAATTTTTGATCGGCCGTCTTCTTGGCAGTTATATCCTTAATCTTGATCTTTGGGATGAAACTGAACAGGCGCTTGAAGAATTCGGGATGGATCTGGAGGAGATTCGTAATGAGGAAGTTGACGCTGGCCTCGGGAACGGAGGACTGGGCCGTCTTGCCGCTTGCTTTCTTGATTCCATGGCGACGCTTGGTATTCCGGCCCATGGATACGGGATCCGCTATGATTATGGTATTTTCAATCAAAAGATCGTAAACGGATATCAGGTTGAAGCGCCGGATGAGTGGCTGAAGCACGGCAACGCGTGGGAGTTCGCCCGGCCGGAATACGCGCAGCAGATCAAATTTTATGGAAANNAAGCAGGGGAGACTTCGGGTCGAATGGGTTAACACCGAAGATGTGGTTGCCATGCCGTACGATATCCCGGTGCCCGGATTTAAAAACGATGTGGTCAATACCCTCCGGCTTTGGTCAGCGCGCGGATCTGAAGAGTTTAATTTTCAGTATTTTAATGATGGCGACTATGAACATGCGGTTTATGAGAAGATGTTTTCGGAGAATATCTCGAAGGTCCTTTATCCGAACGATTCGACCTCCATGGGGCGGGAACTGCGGCTGAAACAGGAATATTTTTTTACGGCGGCATCTATTATGGACATCATCCGGCGATTCAAGACGGACAGCGCGGNNGCGCGGTATTTCAGAATTTCCCTGATAAGGCGGTGATTCAGCTTAATGATACACATCCCTCTCTGGCGATTGTCGAATTTATGAGAATTTTGCTGGATGAGGAGCAACTTGAATGGGACGCGGCCTGGGATCTGACGGTCCGGACATTTGCCTACACCAATCATACGGTGATGCCTGAGGCCCTGGAGTGCTGGTCTGTTCCGATGTTCGAAAAGCTTTTGCCCCGCCACATGGAATTGATTTACGAGGTCAATGACCGCTTTATGAAAGAGTTGGCGGTCGAGTACCCGGGGGACATGGATCGTTTGCGGCGCATGTCGGTGATCGAGGAAGGAAATCCTAAAAAGATCCGGATGGCACACCTCGCGGTTATCGGGTCCCATTCCGTGAACGGCGTCTCGGCGCTTCATTCCGAACTGATCAAAACGCAGCTCTTCAAGGATTTCTACGAGGTGTTTCCCGAAAAGTTCAATAATAAAACGAACGGGATCGCGCATCGCCGGTGGCTGATCAAGGCGAACCGGCCCCTGGCGAAACTGATTACCGACGCGATTGGGACGGGGTGGGAGAAAGATCTGGGCGGACTTGAGAAGTTGATACCGTTTCGCCACGACAAGCTTTTAAAAAAGAAATGGCGCCAGGTGAAGTACGATAACAAAAAAGTGTTGGCCGAGATTCTCTACAAAACCCAGGGCGTTATGGTTAATCCGGACTCCATGTTTGATGTCCAGGTCAAACGGATACACGAATATAAGCGCCAGACGCTTTTTATCTTATACGCCATTTCTGAATATCTTAAGCTTCGCGAGAATCCTGACGCGTATATGACACCGAGGACGTTTATTTTTGGAGGGAAGGCCGCGCCCGGATATTTCATGGCGAAATTGATCATTAAGTTTATCAATAGCGTGGCGAGCGTCGTGAATCATGACAAGGCCAACAAGGATAAGCTCAAGATTGTTTTTCTCGAAAACTACAGGGTCTCTTTGGCCGAAAAAGTATTCCCCGCGAGTGACCTTTCGGAACAAATTTCGACGGCGGGGACGGAGGCTTCGGGGACCGGTTGCATGAAGTTTATGATGAATGGGGCGCTGACGGTCGGAACGCATGATGGCGCGAATATCGAGATCGCGGACGCGGTCGGGCATGAAAATATTTATATGTTTGGCTTGCGCGCTCATGAGGTCGCCGAGATTAAATCCCGGGGGTATCAGCCGGGTATGTATCTGGAACGGTCAGCGCGTCTTCAGGAGATTTTTCATTTGATCCGTACCAATTTCTTTTCTCCGACGGAGCGCGGGATTTTTGACCCACTGGTCCAAAATCTGACTCTTTCCGATCCCTATATGGTTTGCGCGGATTTTGAATCCTATTGCGCGATTCAAAACCAGATATCGGAAAATTATCAGGACCAGGACGGGTGGACGGAGAAGGCCATTCTTAACGTCGCGAGATCGGGGCATTTTTCGAGCGATCGAACGATTCGCGAATACTCCCGTGACATCTGGAAGGTGCCGGTCCGGGCTGACGCGGATACGCCCAATCCCTAGCGATCAGTCTTTCCGGGGAAATTTTCTCAAACTTGCCATAAAGCCCCAGTCTCGCCCAAGCCCCAGCACGGGGCGGATTCCAACGACGCTGAAAAAAAGTTCCACGCTTGAAACTTTTTTGGGGGTCGTCCGGACCTCATGAAATTTTTTCGAAAGAATGAAATGCGATAACGCCCTCAGGCCCGCCGACAGCAGAAAAAGCGTGAGAATTCGAGACCCAAGAAAAGGGGGAAGGTTTTCGGCGAGGTACCCGCCCGTGATCGCGCCGGCAAATGTCGCGATTCCGTTAATGAAAGTAAAATAACTGAGACAGCGGATCCGTTTCCCCGGACTGACCGCGTCGTAAACAAAATTGAGCGTGCAAAGGTTGAACCCGCCCCAGACAAACCCCGAAAATACTTCGATGGTGAAAAGGTAAATGAGGTTTGAGGAAAAAATCCAGAGAACCGGGATGATGGGGATCAGAAAACTCGTGAGTTTCAGGACCCGGGCGTTTCCAACGGAATCGGCGTGCCGGCCCCAAATCCGGAAAGAAAAAAGACCCGCCGTCATGGCGCCCAGATGGACAAACATAAAAACAAGATAATTGAAATGAAGATCCCGAATCATGTACACGCTGAAGAAAGGGGCCGCGATATTGGTCGCGAAAGTGATGCTCGCGACGTAGAGAACGAATTTCACAAAATTACTTTCCCTGAACCTTTTCAGGAACATAAAAAAAGTGAACGTGTCGCCGGAATTTTTCTGTTGCGGCAGGTCCTCCATACGGCCCATCAGGATAGCCGATAAAAAACGCGCGAGGGCCGCCAAGGTAAACAAAAGGGCAAACCCAAAAGCGATTGACGTTTCTCGAAAAATGAAAAGAAACACGCCCCCCAGGATGATCCCCGCGATGTTCGCGAAGCCGGCAAGGCTTGAGCGCCATCCGAAATATTTTCCGCGTTCCTCCGGTTTCAGATAATCACTCATCAAACTTCCCCAGACGGTCCCAATCAGACTGCCGATAATCCGGAACAAGGATATCAGGACGATTAAAACCAGTAGGCGCCGTGACCCCGTCATGAAGGCCAGTCCTGCCACGGGAAGGAGCAGCGCGGCCTGGAGCGTCGCCCCCCGCGTGAGAAAACGGAGCCGGCTTCCGAGAAGCTGGACGACGTGTACCGCGAAAAATTGTGAAAAGGACCCGAGCAGGTTGGGAACGGCGGTTAGGAATCCGACGCCGAGAGGGGAAGCGCCAAGGAAAAGAGCGAATGGAATCAGGTATTCATCCACCATGGATTGCATCGTGGCGGCCGGGAGACCTTCCTTCCATGAAAGATTCAAGCTTTTAAAGTGTGGATTTTTTCGAAATTGGTCCAAGGTTTTTGACATCAGTTGCTCCGATCAGGACATGTATCGGCCTCAAGGATGATTTTTATAACGTTTCAATTTTAATAGCTGTTTCAAGTTCCGCGGGCGAGCCTCCGGGTATCCACGAAACGGGAAGCGGGTTACACCGCGTCCGGTGAAACAATTCGCAAAACATGATTCCGTACCCAGTGTCTTTTCCAGCAAAGAAGTTCAAAATCAAATTGAAAACGAAAGACGTCGTGATATAATCCCGCTGTTCGTCACAAAGTCGGTGGCGGGCCATCAGGTCGTAGTTTGAGGGTAACGGAGTCCTTTTTGGCAGCCAGATCTGCCGAAAAGGGCTTTTTTTTTGAGAAATTTGTTGCCGCTGACGAGGCGGCAATGCACCCATTTTAACCAAAGGTGAAGACAATGGCAAAGGCAGGAGCAAGCTTGTCGGAGAAAGAAATTAACGCGTTCATGAAGAAAGTTATCGCGAGGAATCCGGGGGAGAAAGAATTCCACCAGGCTGTGCGAGAGGTCGTGGAGTCCGTCACGCCGTTTATCGAAAAGCATCCCAAATACAAAGACGCGAAAATTCTTGAGCGAATGGTTGAGCCTGAACGCGTCATTGTGTTCCGGGTTCCGTGGCTTGATGATAAAGGAGAAATTCAGGTTCATCGCGGATTTCGGGTTGAAATGAACAGCGCGATCGGTCCTTACAAGGGAGGTATCCGGTTCCATCCGAGCGTCAACCTGGGGATTTTGAAATTTTTGGCTTTTGAGCAGGTTTTTAAAAACAGTTTGACCACGCTCGCGATGGGTGGCGGCAAGGGAGGCTCCGATTTTGACCCCAAGGGCAAGTCGGACAACGAGGTCATGCGCTTNNGTTCCGGCGGGCGATATCGGCGTGGGGAGGCGGGAGATTGGTTTTATGTTCGGCCAATACAAGCGGCTGCGAAATGAGTTCACCGGTGTTTTGACCGGCAAGGCCCTGAATTGGGGCGGCAGTCTGATCCGTCCGGAGGCGACCGGCTACGGTTGCGTCTATTTTGTCGAAGAGATGATGAAGACGAAGAAATTATCGCTTGCCGGAAAGACCTGCCTGGTCTCGGGCTCTGGGAATGTCGCTCAATACACGGTCGAGAAGCTGAATCAACTGGGCGCCAAGGTCGTGACCATGTCGGATTCAGACGGTTATGTCTATGATAAAAAAGGCATCGATCCGCAGAAGCTGAAATTCGTGATGGAGCTTAAAAATGTCAGGCGCGGACGAATTAAGGAATACGCGGACCAATTTGGTTGCGAGTATGTCGCGGGCGGAAAGCCCTGGAGAGTGGCTTGTGATGTGGCTTTCCCGAGCGCGACGCAAAATGAAATCACCGAAGCGGACGCGAAGGCCCTCGTCAAAAATGGTTGTATCGCGGTTGGGGAAGGCGCCAACATGCCGACGACGCCCGAGGGGGTCGTGGTTTTTCAAAAAGCGAAGATCCTCTACGCGCCCAGCAAGGCGGCGAATGCCGGCGGGGTGGCGACTTCGGGTCTCGAGATGAGCCAGAACAGCATGAGGCTTCGCTGGACTCGTGAGGAAGTCGACAAAAAGCTTCACGGGATCATGATTTCGATCCATGAAAATTGCGTGAAATACGGAAAAGAAGACGGGAAGCACGTGAATTACGTCAGCGGCGCCAATATTGCCGGGTTTGTGAAAGTCGCCGACGCGATGATTGATCAGGGGCTTGTTTAAGACGTATTGGCGGGATCGGGACGTTCGCTTGCCTGAAGCCGGTGAGCGTCCCCGGTTTGCTTGACCCTCTGGGTATAATTCATCTAACCAATTTGGAAATGATCCCATGTACGAAATTCTCTCAAAGACAAAACTGAATAATGATGTCGAGGAAATGGTGATCCGGGCGCCTTATGTGGCGCGTCGGTGTGAACCGGGCCAATTCATCATTCTCCGCGTGGATGACGAAGGTGAGCGAATCCCCCTTACGATCGCCGAATATGATTCGCAAAAGGGCACGGTATCGATCATCTACCAGGTGGTTGGATTCACTACCCGGAAACTTAGCGAAAAGAAAGCGGGGGAATTCATCGCGGATTTCGTGGGCCCTCTTGGGAAGCCCACCCGGCTTCACGCCCACAAACGTGTGATCGGGATCGGCGGGGGTGTCGGCGCGGCGCCTCTTTATCCCCAGTTGAGGAAACTGAGTGAAATGGGAACCGAGGTGGATCTTATTCTCGGCGCGCGTAACAAGGACCTGATTATTCTTGAAGAGAAATTCAGGACATTTTGCAAAAATATTTATATCACGACGGATGACGGAAGTTACGGTATGAAAGGGCTTGTGACGGACAAGCTGAAGGAGCTTGTTGAGGGCGGCAACCAATATGACGAAGTGATCGCGATCGGGCCGCTTGTCATGATGAAATTCGTAAGCCTTTTGACCAAACAATACAATTTAAAAACCAGCGTTTCCCTCAACCCGATCATGATTGATGGTACCGGAATGTGTGGCGGATGCCGTGTGACCATCGCGGGTGAGACAAAGTTTGCCTGTGTGGATGGGCCCGATTTTGACGGCCACCAGATAGATTATGATGAGTTACTGCGCCGACAAGGGATGTACAAGACCGAGGAGAACCACGCCTGCAGGATCGGTCTGGGAAAAGTGTGAAAATGGCGTCGAACATGCATCCTAAAAAGATGCCGATCCCCGAGCAAAGCCCCGAAGAACGCGTCAAGAATTTCAATGAAGTCGCTTTAGGTTATACCCCCGAGCAGGCCCAGGAAGAAGCGTCCCGCTGTCTCCAGTGCAAAGCCCGCCCCTGCGTTGAAGGTTGTCCGGTCAATGTCAGAATTCCGGAGTTTGTCAGAAAAGTCGCGGAAGGTGATTTTGACGGAGCTTACCGGATCCTCGTTAGCGAAAATTGCCTCCCGGCGATCTGCGGCCGCGTATGTCCCCAGGAAACCCAGTGTGAGGCGCGTTGNNGCGTTGCGTTCGAGGAAAAAAAGGGGAGTCGGTGGCGATTGGAAGGCTCGAGCGGTTTGTGGCGGATTACGCGATGGAGAAAATGTCCGCGGACGCTCCCCGAATTGAGCGAAACGGGATTAAGGTCGCGGTCGCGGGCGGAGGGCCCGCGGGGCTTACGTGCGCGGGAGAACTCGCGCGTCTCGGGTACGAGGTTACCGTTTTTGAAGCGCTTCACGCGCTTGGCGGGGTTTTAATGTACGGAATTCCGGAGTTCCGGCTTCCCAAAAAGTTGGTCAAAAAAGAAATCGCGGGCGCTTTGAAACTCGGGGTCAAGATTGAAAAAAACGTGATTATCGGGAAATCGATCACCGTGGATGAGCTTTTTCAGGAAGGATTCCAGGCTGTTTTCATCGGTTGTGGCGCGGGTCTTCCTTCTTTCATGAAAATTGAAGGCGAGAACCTGAACGGTGTTTATTCCGCGAATGAATTTTTAACCCGCGCGAACCTGATGAAGGCTTATGATTTCCCGAATTCGCCGACTCCGGTGAAGGTTGGGAAACGGGTTGCCGTGGTCGGCGGAGGGAACGTCGCCATGGACGCGGCGCGAACCGCGAGACGGCTTGGGGCTGAAGAAGTTTATATCGTCTATCGGCGAAGTGAGAAAGAATTGCCGGCAAGGCTTGAGGAGATCCACCACGCGAAAGAAGAGGGGATTATTTTTAAATTTTTAACGGCGCCGGTAAAGGTCCTTGGAGAGAACGGGTGGGTAACGGGGATGGAGTGTGTCGAGATGGAACTTGGCGAGCCTGA